>JAMHUH010000219.1:0-40808 GCA_035904925.1 Nannocystaceae bacterium | reverse complement strand
TTCGCGGTGCTCGGCATCCACGCCTGGGCGCTGCGCCGCGAGCCGACCAGCGCGCTGCATCGCAACGCCTTTCAGCTCGCGCTCGCGCTCGCCTTGGTCAGCGTGCCCGCGCAGATCCTCAGCGGCGATCACTCGGCCAAGCATGTCGCGGTCAACCAGCCGGCCAAGCTCGCCGCCGCCGAGGCGCTCTTCGACACCCAGACCCGCGCCCCGCTCGCGATCGGAGGCGTGCCCGACCTCGAGGCCATGCGCCTGCGCGGCGCGATCGAGCTGCCTGGCGGGCTGAGCTTCCTGGCCTTCGCCGACTTCGACGCCGAGGTCCAAGGCCTCGCCGACATCCCGCGCGAGGACTGGCCGCCCGTCGCGATCGTCCACGTCGCCTTCGATCTGATGGTCGCGTGCGGGTTCACGATGCTCGGCATCGCGGGGCTCGGCGGGCTGCTGTGGTGGCGCAAGCGATCGCCTTGGACCAACCCTCGTTACCTGCGCCTCGCGATCCTCGGCGGGCCGCTCGGGCTGATCGCGGTCGAGGCCGGCTGGGTCGTGACCGAGGTCGGTCGCCAGCCTTGGATCATCCACGGCCAGATGCGGACGGCCGACGCGGTCACGCCGATGCCCCACCTCGACGGGCCCTTCTTGCTCTTCACCGCGCTCTATCTGTTCCTCGGCGTGATGGTGGTCGTGCTCCTGCGCAACCATGTCCTCGCCGCCAAGTCGCAGGAGCCCCGGCCATGACCCCGGCGATGGTGTTCGTGCTGCTCGGCGTCGGCTTGATGGCCTACGTGCTGACGGCGGGCGCGGACTTTGGCGGCGGCGTCTGGGACCTGCTCGCGAGCGGCCCGCGAGCGGCCGCGCAAAGGCAGGCGATCGCTCGCGCGCTGGCGCCGATCTGGGAGGTCAACCACATCTGGATGATCTTCGTGGTCGTCACCTCGTTCACCGCCTTCCCCCACGCCTTCGCGATCATCAGCACGGCTCTGCACCTGCCCATGCTCTTGGCCTTGGTTGGAATCGTCCTGCGCGGCTCGGCCTTCGTGTTTCGGGCCTACGGCATGCAGCCCGACTCGATCCGCGAGCGCTGGGGTCGAGTGTTCGCCTGGGCCAGCGCGGCGACGCCGGTGTTCCTCGGCGTGTGCCTGGCCGCGATCTCGTCGGGGGCGATCCGCGTCGACGCCCGCGGCTATCCGAGCACGGGCTTCTTCGCTGGTTGGACCAGCCCCTTCGCGCTCGTGGTCGGGCTCTTCGCGCTCGCGCTCTTCGCCTTGCTCGCGGCCACCTACTTGGCCGCCGAGGCCGACGCGCGTGGCGAACTCGAGCTGCGCGACGACTTTGGCCGGCGCGCGCTGATCAGCGAGGCGGTCGCCGGCGGGCTGGCGCTGCTGGTGCTGTGGCGGGCTTGGGCCGAGAGCCCGCTGCTCTTCGCCAACTTGGTCCACGCGAGCTGGTCGATCCCCGCCCAAGCAACCACAGCGCTGATCGCCGCCGGAGCGATCACCATGCTCGCGAGCAAGCGCTTTCGCTTGGCTCGCGTGCTGGTGATCACCCAAGTGGCGTTGGTGGTGATCGGCTGGGGCGTCGCGATGGACGGCTACCTGATCTTGCCGGACGTGCACATGAGCGCCGCCGGAGCCGAGCCCGCGGTCCTGCGACCGCTGCCCTTCGTGCTGCTCGGCGGCGCCACGCTGCTGGTGCCGGCGTTGATCTGGCTCTTTCGCGTGTTCAAGCTCAGTACTGGGCCAGCAAGTAGCGAATGACGTCGGTGCTGGTCACGAGCCCGACCAGCTTGCCCTCGTCGACGACCGGCAAGGAGTGGAAGGTGCCTTCGGCGAGCAGCTCGGCGGCCTCGCGGACGGTGTCCTTGACGCCGATCGTGGTCAGGGTCTTGCTCATCACGCCCTCGATCGTGTGCTGGCTGTCGAGCATCGCGTCGACCGCTCGCTCGTCGACGCCGTAGATGGCCAGGCTCAGCCGGACGATGTCGGTCGAGCTGATCAGGCCGACCAGCTTCTCGCCGCTGACGACCGGGACGTGGTGGTAGGGGTTGTTGGCCAGCATCCGACGGACCTCGCTGAGCTTTTGCCCGACGTGCACGGTCTCGAGGTCGCGGGTCATGATCTTGCTGACAGGCTCGTTGCGCTTCATGAGTTCGGCCAAGATGCGCAGCGGCTGCGTTGTTTGCAATACTTGCGCCCCCGCAAGCGCTGCCGCCCCTACGCCGAGATGCCGGCATTCGTTGCGCTGGCGGAGGGCGTCCGCGTGACCCTGGCGAAGTAGACCCCGCTGATCACGAAGCCGAGCACGCCGACCGCGACCGTGACCCACGAGAAGCCGACGAAGAAGTCGAGCCAGCTGAGCTCGACCTCGCTGAAGTTCTTGACCAAGAGCACCACGATCGAGCCGACGTAGCCGAACGCATCGGTCACGTAGATCATGAACACCGAGGTCGCGACCACCGAGGTCGCGGCGATCAAGCGATCGAAGAGCACGCAGCCGTAGGGGACATAGGCGAGGTAGAGCCCGATGCCGTCGAGGATCATCCAGGTCATGCCGTCGATCCAACCCGCGCGCAGCAGCAGGGTCGACGCGGCGATCAGCAAGAGCCCGGCGATCATCATGGCGTGCAAGACCAAGAGCGCGCGTCGGTTGTCGCGGATCAAGAAGATCGCGGCCAAGAGCCCGAGCACGCTGATCGCGACCAAGCCCTCGCTGCGGGCGAAGGCGCTCGCGTCGAGCTGGCCGAGCTCGGCGAAGATCTCGGCTTGAAAGTTGTCGCGGAAGTCCCGGTAGGCGGTGACGAACACATAGAGGACGGTCAGCGCGATCAGGCCGGGCGCGAAGCGCAGGAAGAAGGCGCGTCGCTGGGCTCCGTCCATCGGCTCGCGCTCGACTCGGGCGACGACGTCGTCGGAGCTGGGTGGCGGCAGCCGGTTCAAGGCCCAGACCGCGAGCGCGAAGGGGACGAAGAAGAGCGCGCCGGTCAGCGCCGGCATCCAGACCTCGGGCACGCCGGCGTCGAGCAGCGAGCGGCCGATCGTCTTCACCGCTCCGCTCGCGACGATGTACGAAGCCGAGAGCCCGGCGCCCAGCAGCTCGGTGGTCCTGCGGCCCTCGAGGAAGCCGAACACCAGCCCCCAGACCGCCCCGAGCGGTAAACCATTGCAGAAGATCGCCACGACTTGGCCCGCCGGTGGCAACAATCCGAACGCGACCAAGGCCAGCTCGGCGATGCTGATCAAGGCCAAGAGCGTGACCGCACGCCGAGCCCGGGTGGTCTCGCTGACCAGGCGAATGCCGATGAACTTCGACAGCGCGTAGCCGATCACCTGGCTGATGACCAAGGCGATCTTGAGCTGGATCCCGAACACCTCGCCGGGGAAACTCGCGGCCGCAAATGGTTTGCGGAACGCGTACATGCAGAAGTAGGCCGAGAACGCCGCGGCGATGGCCCAGGCGACCAACCAGCCCGTGCGGAGGCGAAGCGGCTCGCGGGGGTTCACGGCCGCCAGGATACCCTCCCGCGGGCGCGCCGCGACGAGCGAGTCACCCTGTGGTCGTTGCATGGATGCTGCATGGTGGTTGACCCCGACCCGCCGACCAGGATATCGAAGTTGGAGGGACCGCCCATGCGCAAGCGATCGATCGAACTGTTGGTAGTGGCACTCCTCGTCTCTCTTGGCGGCCTCGGTGGCTGCAAAGGTCGGACCTCGGCCTGGGAAGAGAAGTCGAGCACGCCGACCGACACCCAGACCACGAAGACCCCCGATCCCGCGGCCGCGACCACGATGGAGACGGCGATGGCGACCTGGGCCACGCGGACGGACAAGGCCGGGGCGTTGAAGGCGATCGCCGCGTTCGAGGAGCTCGCCGGTTGCAAGCCCGGCACGAGCTCGCCCGCCGAGCGCTGCACCGCCGTGGCGACCACGGCCGATCAGATCGATCTGCTCGCGATGGTCACCCGCGCCAACTACTACTACGCCGACACGTTCCTGCGAGACGACGCCGACGGCTTCCTCGAGTACACGGATCGCGCCGTGTGGTGGGGCGAGCGGGCCGTGCTCGCGGCTTCGCCCGAGTTCGGCGAGAAGATGCGCAACAAGGCCAAGTTCGAAGAGGCGATCGTCGTCATCGAAGCGCCCGCGATCCCGGCCGCGTACTGGTACGCGAGCGCGCTCGGCAAGTGGGCCCGCGCCAAGGGCTTTGGCGTGCTGGTCGGCAACAAGGACAAGATCAAGGCGACGATGGCCCGCCTGATCGAGCTCGACCCGAGCTTCTACCACGGCGGTCCGCACCGCTACTTCGGGGCCTTCTACGCGATCGCGCCCGACTTCGCTGGCGGCGATCTGGCCAAGTCGCGCGAGCACTACGACAAGTCGCTCGAGCTCGCGCCCTACTTCCTCGGCACCAAGGTGTTGATGGCCGAGAACCTGGCCACGAAGCTCGACGACGAGGCGCTCTTCGACCAGCTGCTCGCCGAGGTGCTCGCGGCCGATCTCTCGACGGTGCCCGAGGAGATCCGGCCCGAGATGAAGGCCGAGCAAGACAAGGCGCGCGAGCTGCAAAAGAAGAAGGACGACGACGACCTCTTCTGATCTGAACATCCATTCGGTGCGCAACCCGGCGCACGGCCGCACATCGGCGGCCGAACGCCGGCAGAATGCTGATCCAACGCCGTTCATCCGCAGTTCATCGAATGCGGCCCGCTCCGACACCGGGAGCGTGAAATTACGTGAGATGGCGTGGAACCCCGGGTGAAGACCCCATCGTTCGCCCCGTCGAAAGGCCTGCTCTCATGACCGACTTCAAGAAGCCACTGGAGACCAATCGCCGAAACTTCATGGTCGGTACCGCGGCTGCGGTGTCGACCTTTTTCATTGGGCGCTCGCGCGCTCATGCAGGTGATGCGGAGATCACCTTGAAGTTCGCCACGGTGGCTCCGCCCGACACCCCCTGGTCGAAGCATGTCGACCGGCTCAAGAAGCGGGTGAAGGAAGACACCGGTGGCAAGGTCCGCGTGAAGGCCTATCTCGGTGGCGCCTTGGGTGACGAGAACTCGACCGCGAGCCGCTGCCGCAAGGGCGCGATCGCTGGTTGGGCCGGCACCTTCGAGGCGCTCGCCAGCATCGTCCCCGAGCTCGCGGTCTTCGGTCTGCCCTACCTCTTCCCGGACGAGAAGAAGGCCGACGACATCCTCGACAACGTCATCAAGGCCGAGGTCATCAAGGCGCTCGACAAGGCCGGCTTCGTCCTGCTCTTCTTCTCCGAGAACGGCTACCGCTCGATCGGGACCAACTTCGGCTTCGTCAAGAGCACCGCCGACCTCAAGGGCAAGAAGATGCGCTCGCAGCAGGGCGACGTGCACACCAACACCTGGCGGGCCCTGGGCGCCTCGCCGCAGCCGATCGCCGTGACCGAGGCCATGACCGCGCTGCAGACCGGCGTGGTCGACGGCTTCGACAACACCCCGCTCTTCACCTTCGCGGCCTCCTGGTACCAGGCCATCACCCACTTCACCCTGACCGAGCACAGCTACCAGCCGGCCGTCGCGGTCATGTGCAAGTCGGTCTGGGAGACCCTGCCGGCCGACGTCCAGGCCAGCTTGGTCGGCGACATGCAGGCCGAGTCGGCGTGGGGCCGCAAGAAGGTCCGCGCGATCAAGAGCGACCTGATCGCCAACTTCTCGGCCGCGGGCATCAACGTCCACAACTCGACCGCCGCGGAGATCGAGGCGTTCAAGAAGGCGACCTTGCCGACCCACAAGCTCTTCACCGACAAGTACGGCTCGACCCTGTACAAGGCGATCTCCAAGGCGCTCTAGTCCTCGGTCCCTTCAGTCGCCCGGAGCTCCGGCTCCAGCGCACTGGCCATCCGACATGCCCCACCCGACATGCCCCTGGCATGTCGGGTGTTCGCGTTCTCGACCTCGATGGCGCTTGGGAGCGCCCGGCTCCAGGTAGTAGGATGCCGACGTGGAGTTCCTCAAGAAGCTCAACGGCTGGGTCTACCAGGTCGAGCGCTTCATCGTCGTCAGCTCGCTGTTGGTCATGACCCTGGTCATGTTCCTGGCGGTGGTGCACCGCGGCTACGCCGACGAAGACAGCGTGCTCTTCAGCAAGATTGCGACCGGTCTGCTCGGCGCCGAGCGTGAAGATTCGACCTGGCTGGCGATGCAGGAGGTCGCCGACTGGGCCGTTCCGCTCGCCCTGACCTTGGTCATCTACGTCGGCTTTCGCACCGCCTCGCGTCGGCCGCTGTGGCGGCGCGACGAGAAGCCGGGCGCGACCCGAGCCGAGATCCACGGCGAGCCGCTCTCGCACGCCAAGTGTCTGATCTACACGATCGCGACCGCGCTCGGCTGCTGGGGCGTGGCGGTCTTGCTCTTCGGGACCGGCTCGCTCGAGCAGTCGCAGTGCATCGAGCTCGACCTCGCGGGCGAGTCCGATCTCGCCTGCGGCATGTTCCCGGCCGGTCTGCAGTGGGCGGCCCCCTTCGCGCTGGTCCTGACCTTGTGGGTCTCGTTCGTCGGCGCGTCGATGGCAACCCGCGAGAACCTCCACCTCAAGCTCGAGGCCGCCAACCGGGCCCTGCCCGAGAAGCTGCGTCGGATCACCGGGCTGATTGCCGGGATCCTGACCGCCTGCTTTTGCCTGTTGCTCGCCTACCTCGGCTACCGCTATTGCGGGGTCAAGTACGACGAATGGGTGCTCTCGGATCACCTCGGCGGTCTACACGACGCCACGCCGATCCCGATGTGGGCGAGCTTCACGATCGTGCCCTTCGCCTGGACGCTGATGGCGATCCGCTTCGTCGGCGCCGGTGTGCTGGCGCTGCGCGGCGAGCTCGACCACACGCCCGCCGAGCTGCGCGAGCTCGACAAGCTCAAGACCGAGACCGCGACCGAGGTGACGCCATGAGCGACTCGAACTCCAAGCCCAGCCTGCTCTTGCCGGCCCCCTCCGCGGCGATCCGCAAGCGCGCGAGCGTGTTCGGCAGCCTGTGCGTGTTCGCCTTCGTGGTCCTGCTGGCCGCGAGCGCCATGGCCGAAGGCGGCATCAGCCAGAGCGGCCCCGTGCTCAGCCTCGGCGCCGGCCTGGCCGTGCTCTTCGCCACGCTCGCGCTGGCGGTCGTGCTCGGCATGCCGCTCTTCGTGATCATCGGCCTGATCGCGACCTCGTGCTTCTTGTTCTTGAGCGAGAACTTCGACGGCTTCTTGACCCTCGATCGGCTCTCGGACACGGGCGCCGAGATGATGACCAAGGACGTGCTCTTGGCCATCCCCTTCTTCGTCGCGAGCGGGGCGATCATGAGCGCGGGTGGCATCGCCCAGCGCCTCGTCGACTTCGCCCGGGCGCTGGTCGGCTGGATGCCGGGCGGGCTGGCGGTCGCGGCGATCGCTTCATGTGTCGTGTTCGCCGCGATCTCGGGCTCGAGCCCGGTCACGGTGATCGCGATCGGCTCGATGATGTACCCGCGCCTGGTCAAGGCCGGCTACGAGCGCCGCTTCTCGCTCGGCCTGGTGACCTCGGGCGGCTCGCTCGGGATCCTGATCCCGCCCTCGATCCCAATGCTCGTCTACGCGATCGTCGCGGGCGGCTCGCAGCCGATCGACGTCGCCGAGCTCTTCTTGGCCGGCGTGCTGCCGGGTCTGATGATCGGCCTGCTCTTGGCCATGCTCGCGCCCTTCAACGCCAAGAAGGTCGAGCGCGAGAAGTTCGAGTTCAAGGTCGTGTTCACCCGCGCCCGCGACGGTGTCTGGGCGCTGAGCCTGCCGGCGGTGATCCTCGGCGGCATCTATACCGGCGTGTTCACCCCGACCGAGGCCGCGGCGATCTCGGTCGTCTACTCGCTGATCATCGAGCTGCTGATCCACCGCGACATCAGCCCGCAGGAGATCCCCAAGATCCTGACCGAGTCGGTCGTCAACATGGGGACCATCCTGATCATCATGTTGCTGGCCTTCGGCCTCAACGCCTTCTTGGTCGAGGAGATGATCCCGCAGAAGGTCGTGGCCTGGATCCTCGACAAGGACCTGACCCCGGTCAGCTTCCTGCTGATCGTCAACATCTTCTTGCTGATCGTCGGCGCGCTGATGGACTCGATCAGCGCGATCTTGATCATCGCCCCGCTCCTGGCCCCGATCGGGATCGAGCTGGGCATCGACCCCGTTCACCTCGGGATCATCTTCATCGTCAACCTCGAGATCGGCTACCTGACCCCGCCGATCGGCATCAACCTGTTCGTCTCGTCCTCGGTGTTTCGGCAGCCGCTCGGCGAGGTCACCCGCGGCGTGCTGCCCTTCATCGGCATGATGATGATCGGCCTGGTCGCGGTCACCTACGTGCCGAGCATCGCGCTCGGCCCGGTCAATCGGATCATGCGCGAGAAGGACTTCTACGAGCCCTTCCCCGAGGCCCGCGAGGTCCACGTCATGGTCGACGACGACAGCGACGAGGACGTCGTCGGCGAGCAGTTCAAGCCCCCGGCCGAGCCGCTGGTCGGCCCCGGCGGCGAGCGGATCAAGTCGATCGCCGAGATGATGGCGGAAGAAGACGAGACCGAGGGCGCCGACGACGACGATGACGACGACGACGAGGACACCGCCGACGAGCCCAAGCCGGCCTTCGACTCGAAGGGGATGAACATGGTCCCCGCGGATCCCGACGAGGACGAGGACGAGGACGATCCCAAGCCGGTCTTCGACTCGAAGGGGATGAACATGGTCCCGCCCGATCCCGACGAGGACTGACCGAGTCGGCGTCGGCGAGGGGATCGAGCTCAGGCGGCGACGAGCCGCTGCTCGAGCTGCTTGCGGGCCCGCGTGAGCCGGACCGACACGTTCTGCTCCGAGATCGCCTGCGTCGCCGCGATCTCGGCGTAGGACATGCCCTCGAGCCGCAGCGCGAGGGTCGACGCGAGCCGCTCGGGCAGCTCGGCCCGGGCCCGCTCGAGCTGGGTGAGAGCGTCGCGTCGGCTCAGCCAGGCGTCGACGCAGGTGTCGGGATCGCCGAGCTCGGACGCGTCGGCGTCGAGGTCGAGCTCGATCCGAGCGCGCCGACGCAGCGCGCCGAAGCAGCAGTAGCGCGCGACCGTGTAGGCGAAGGTCTTGAGCGAGGACTCGCCCCGCCAGCCCGGCAGCGAGCGCCACAGCGCGAGCGCGATGTCTTGCTCGAGGTCCTCGCGCTCGGCTGGGGTCCGGGCATGGCGAGCGGCCAGCTGCGAGAGGCCGCGACCATGGTCGGCCAAGACCGCGGCCCAGCGACGGCGCGCGAGCGCTTGGTCGTCTTGATCGTCGCTCTCGTCGCGCTTCGCGTGGCCGACCTCTGCGTTCGGGATCCGCAGGCCCGCGCCGCCGCGGTAGTCCGAGGCGCCCGCGTCGAGCAGCCGCGCGTCGATGGTCCAGAGCAAGCCGACGAGCGCCCGCATCTGCTCGCCGGGCGCTCGCGGACTCGTCAGCAGCTCGCGGACTCGCTGGGGATCGATGCCGAGCGAGGCGAGCTGCTCGCGCTCGCGCAGCGGCAGGGTCTCGACCGCGTGCAGCCACTCGAACACCTCGCGGGTGGCCTCGGTCTGGGGCGTGGAGTCGGCCAAGCCCATGAGGGAGTCGAGCCAGCGCAGCCGGGTCGGCGCGGCCTCGCGATCGTCGGGCCAACGCTCGGCCTCGTGATCCCAGCGGTGCAGCTCGAGCGCGAGGATCCGCGTCTGCCGAGCGAGCTCGGCCAGCGGCGCGGACAAGAGCCCGGTCTCGAGCGGACGCTCGAGACCGCGGCTGCGCGTCGGCATCCGAGTCGAGCGCAGGCGCAGGTGGCCCAGCCAACGCGCTCCGCGGATCATCAGGCCCACGCCGCGCAGCATGGGCAGCGCGAGCAAGGTGACCACGAACGAGGTCGCCATGACCGCGAAGACGGCGTTGCCGACCACGAAGGCGGGAAGGCTGAGGGCATCGTCCATCGTCGTTACCGTGTCGGGCGGATTCGAAAGCCTACAGCGATTGTTCGAATAATCGTCAGAACGTGGTTCAGTGGCTCGTCTGGCGGTGTCCTTGGACGCGGGCGGACTCGCTTCAGTGGCCTGCGGGAGCGCTGCCGCTGCCGCCGCTGCGCTCCCACAAGAAGCGGATGAAGTCGTTGCGCGACTTGAGCCCGAGCTTGGCGAACGCGGCCGCGAGCAGCTGGCGGGTCCGGCTGTAGGAGACCTTCATGGCCCGAGCGATGTCGGCGTCGGACAGGCCCTCGGCCACGCCGGCGACCGCTTGGGCCTGGCGCGAGCTGAGCCCGAACTCCGCCGCGAGGTTGGCCAGCCGCTCGCTCGAGTCCGCGGGTTGGTTCGCGGCTCGGGCTTGCGCGCCCGCGAAGCGCTTGGCCACGCCCTCGGCCAGCTCGCTCTGGACCACGTCGCCCTTGTGCTCGCGACAGATCCGTCGCAGCTGGGCCGAGCGCTCGCACGCGCGACCGACCGCCTCGTGCAGCAGCTCGAGGTCGACGGGCTTGTCGAGGAACTCGCTCACGCCCAGCGCCGCGGCCATGCGGGCGACCGCCGACTCGGCGTTGCCGGTCACGACCACCGCCGCGCAAGGGTTCTCGCGCATGCGCAGCTCGACGATCAGATCGAGGCCGTTGCCGTCGGGCAGCGAGACGTCGAGCAGCGCGACGTCGGGCTCGTGGCGCTCGACCAGGTTGCGGGCCTGATCGATGCGGGTCGCCCACAGCACCTTGGCGCCTTTGTCTTCGAGCGAGAGCCGAACCCACTTGGCCGCGCGCGGATCATCTTCGACCAACAAGATGTTCACGCCTTCGAACTCGAGGCTGCTCGGTGGGTCGCGCTCCTCCTCACCTTCGTGGGTCTGTGGTTCCACGCGCAGAGTGTATCGTAGTCGGATCGATCCGATCGCGTTCGCTTTCGGGCCCGTCGGCCGCGGTCTTTCGGCCAGTAGGTGATCGTGGTTTACTGCGACGATGACCGGAGCCACGCAATGATCATCGTGACTGGGACCCCGCGTTCGGGCACCTCGATGTGGATGCAGATCCTGGTCGCCGCGGGCTTCCCTGCGATCGGCGAGGCGTTTCCGGGCGATTGGGGGGCGCTGCTGGCCGAGGCCAACCCCGACGGGTTCTGGGAGTCGCAGCTGCTCGGTGGCATCTACTACCGAACCAACCCTCACCCGCTGACCGGGGCCTTCTTGTTCCCGGAGCAAAGCGAGCTGCACGCGGTCAAGGTCATGGTCCAAGGCCTGATCCGCAGCGACATCGCCTTCCTCGACCGAGTGATCGGCACGGTTCGAGAGTGGCGGCAGTTCGTCAGCTCGCGCGAGCGGCTGAGCTCGCTGCACGACAGCGCGCTCGGGCTCGAGCCGGTCGATCGAGCGATGCGACTGAGCCTGCCGCCGGTGCTCGAGTGGTGGGTCGACAACTTCGCGTTGATCCGCGACATCGCCACGCGCCGCTACTCGGCCCATGTCTGCTCGTACCAGTCGCTGCTCGACGACCCCGAGCGGGCGATCGACGAGGCGCTGCGCTGGCTCGGCCGCGGCGATCGAGCCAAGGCGATCGCCGCCGTCCGTCCGCACCGGCGCACGCAGGGCGAGCAAGCGCCGACGCCCGCCGACGTCGAGCCCGCGCTGGTCGAGGTCTTCGACGATCTCTACGACCACGTTCACCGCGGCCTGCCGCTCTCGCTCGAGTTCTTGCGCAAGCTCGACGAGACCGACCGACACCTGCGCCCGCGCGTGCTCGCGCACGAGGTCGAGGCCCGCGTGGCCGCGGCTCGTGATCTGCTCGCCCACGAGACCCGCGAATCCGAGTGAACCAAAACGGCTGGGCTGGGTCCACCGCCGCGATGATCGGGGGCGGTGTCGCGCTGGTCCGCTCTGGCGGGCGGCCGGCGAATCTCGCTCGACCCCACGAGCGAGATGCGCGACCATGACATTGAACCGATCGCCGCCGGGCGAGACCACCCGATCAACCCGTCATGCCTTCGCTCGCCGACTCCCAGCCGATCCTGTCCTTGCGTTGCCGTGATGCCGAATGGCTCGATTGTCCCGAGGTCGTCGACGCCTTCGAGCGGCCCACGCCGATCCAGGCGCGCGAGCGGGGTGATCTCGCGATCGCCGAGCTGCTGCTCGCCGATCAGCAGGCCCGCCGCTGGCTGGGCGCGGCCGCGGGCGAGCGTCGGATCCTGACCTGCGAGACGGCTCGCTTCGGCGCTGCGGCGGCGTTCGAGCGCACGCAGGCCGACCTCGCCGACTGGACCCGCTGGGACGAGCTCGCCGGCGATCTGCTCTTCGAGCCCGAGAGCGGGTCGCTGCGACCGAGCTCGCTGACCATGCGGATGCGTCGGAGCCTGGTTGCGATCGCGGCCACGGTCCTGATGCTGACCTTGTCGATCGCCCAAGCGAGCCCGCCGAGCGCGGCGGTGGTGACCAGCGCCCCGCCCAAGCTGCCCAAGGACCCCGCGCCTGCGGCCCAAGATCCGGTCCCGAACCCGACGATCACCGCCGCGCCCCCGACCACGACCGTCGCGCCCGAGACCACCGAGGCCCCGAGGGTCGCCGAACCGCCCGCGCCGATCATCATGCCCGGGCCGAGCCGCGACGACTCGCTCTCGCTGACGGGCCGCAACCTGTGGGATGGCTTGGTCGACAAGTCGCTCGTGTTGGTCATGAAGGACGGCACCGAGCTGACCGGCATCTTGGTCGCGCACTCGAGCAAGGACCTCGCGCTCGCGCGCGCCAGCGACGGCACCGTGGTCGGCGTGCCCAAGGCCGACGTCTCGGGCATCCGCATGCGCGCCAGCGTCGGCGCGACGGGAGCGAGCGCGGGTCCGCGTGCGGGCGGCACTCGCGAGAGCGGGCACAAGCTGGCCGCGGGCGGCGGTGCGATGATCGGCATCGGCAGCACCGCGGCGCTGGCCGGCACCGTGATGCTCGGCATCTACATCTCGTATCTGTGGATCTCGCTGCCCTTGTTGCTGCCCGGATTGGCGATGGTCGGCGGCGGCATTGGTCTGCTGAATTCGTCGAAGAAGAAGCGGGCCGCGTACGACAAGGCGTGGGGGATCACCTCGGGTCGCAACCGCGTGATGCCGACCTTCGCCGCGAGCCGGCAGGGCGGCCAGGCCGGGCTGATCCTGCGCTTCTGAGTCGTTCGCTTCGCGTGCGCTCGCGGCTATCCTGCGCGCCATGCCCCTGAGCCCCGGCGTCCACTTCCTCGAGCCGACCCTGCCGCTCCACGTGTTCGAGGCAGCGCAACCGGGCCCGACCGCCTTGATCCAAGCCGGCATCCACGGCGACGAGATCGCGGGCGTCCACGCCCTGCAAGAGCTGCTCGAGGCCGAGCTCCGCCCGACGCGAGGCCGGCTGCTGATCTGCCCGATCATGAACCCCCGCGCCTACCGGGCTCGACTCCGAGCCGCGCCCGAGGGCCTCGATCTCAACCGCTGCTTTCCGGGGGACGCGAGCGCGCCCGAGTGGGAGCGTCGACTCGCGCGCAAGTTCATGGACTTGGTCGAGGACGAGCGGCCGGCCTTGATGGCGACCTTGCACGAGTCGACCAAGCGCTACGATCCCAAGGCCGATCGGCCGACCTTCGGGCAGACCCTCGTCTACGGGGTCGAGCCGATGCCGGCGATCATCGGGCGCACGATCGCGCAGCTCAACCAACGCTTCAGCGCGCCCGAGCAACACTGGGATCCCCAGTACTTCCCGGTCGCGACCTCGTCGACCGAGGTCATCGTCGACGCGATCGGCTGCGTGGGGATCTGCGTCGAGACCTGGATGGGCTTCGCCGAGGCCGAGCGGATCGAGATGCAAAAGGCCGTGGTCGAGCTCATGCTGGCCGACATCGGCGTTCTGTAGCGGCTACACTCGCGGGCATGCCTGGCCTGCGCGTGCTGACCTTGGCACCTCGCGTGTGGGAGCAGGCGGGCCAGCTCCACGCTCGGACCTCGCGGCTGCTGCGGGTGCTCACGCTCGGCAGCCACAGCCGGCACGTGGTCGTCGATCGTCGCGGCGGCTGGGTGACGATCGTGCATCGCCGGCTCTGGCTGACCGAGCGGCGCACGATCCCCTTTCGCCACGTGCACCGGATCGACTACGACTTTCAGCGCTACGTGACCTCGTTGGGCGTCCAGCGGCTCGACGGGCTTCATGGCGGCGACGAGCTCGAGAGCTTCCGGGTCAGCTTGGTCTTGCGCGCGCGGACGGACCTCCCGTCCAGCCACGCCGATCAAGGCGAGGAGCAGGTGCTGCTCTTCGTGTTCTTCCGCGAGGGTCGCGGGGGTCCGCAGCTGATCGACTTCGAAGGCAAGCAAGAGGAGCTCTCGCGGCACTACGTCGAGCGCTTGCGCGAGTATCTGGGCGTCGGGGTCGGGCTGGGCACGCCGCAGCTCGCCGATCAGCACGGACGCAATTGGGCCTGCGCGAGCTGTGGTCGGGCTGGGCCGCCACGACCGGGGCGCTGCTATTATTGCGGAGGCGCGCTCGAGCTCGCGGAGCGCGGCTGATCGAGCCCGAGTTGGCGGCGCGAGGGCTTGCGAAGCAGGGACGAGCAGGTAAGCAACGAGGACATGAGCTCCTCGACCTTGGGATTCTACGGCGCGACCGGGACGGTCACGGGTTCGAAGTACCTGCTGACCCACGAGCGCCACCGCGTGCTGATCGACTGCGGGATGTTCCAGGGTTACAAGCAGCTGCGCGAGCGCAACTGGCAGCCCTTTCCCTTCGCGGCCAACCACGTCGATTCGGTCGTGCTGACCCACGCCCACGTCGACCACTCCGGCGCGCTGCCCTTGTTGACCAAGCAGGGCTTCTCGGGGGCCATCCACGCGACCGAGGGCAGCGAGGCGCTGTGCCGGATCCTGCTGCCCGACGCCGCGCGCCTCCAAGAGCAGGACGCCCTCTACGCCAACCGCAAGGGCTTCTCGCGCCATCACCCGGCGAAGCCGCTCTACGACGAGCGCGACGCTCAGGAAGCGCTCTCTCGCTTCGAGTCGCACCCCTTCGATCGCAACTTCGAACCGGCCAAGGGCTTCGAGGCCAGCTTCTCGCGGGCCGGTCACATCCTCGGGGCGGCCTGCGTGCACATGCGCTTCGGCGATCGCTCGGTGCTCTTCTCGGGTGATCTCGGGCGGCCCCACGATCCGCTGATCCGGGCCCCGACGCCGCGCCGGCCCGCCGACTACGTGGTCATCGAGTCGACCTACGGCAACCGGCGTCATGACGCGGTCGATCCGAGCGACGCGCTCGCCGAGGTCGTCGCTCGCACGATCGCGCGCGGTGGCTCGGTGATCATCCCGGCGTTCTCGGTCGGTCGCACGCAGACGCTCTTGCTCTTGCTCGAGCGCCTGCGCGAGGCCGGCCGGCTCCCCCACGTGCCGATCTACCTCGACAGCCCGATGGCGATCGCGGCGACCGAGCTCTACCGCGAGCACGGCGAGACCCATCGCCTCGACCCGCACGAGGTCCAGCGGATGTGTGGCGTCGCCCAGTACGTGCGCGAGGTCGAGGACTCCAAGCAGCTCGATCGCGGCGACCAGCCGATGATCTTGATCTCGGCCAGCGGCATGGCGACCGGCGGCCGGGTCGTTCACCACCTGCATCGCTTCTTGCCCGACGCCCGCAACACGGTCCTGCTGACCGGCTTCCAGGCTGGTGGCACGCGCGGGGCCAAGCTGCTCGCGGGCGACGAGCGGATCCGCATTCACGGCGAGTGGGTCGAGGTCGGGGCCGAGATCGCCTCGCTCGACATGCTCTCGGCCCACGCCGACCAAGACGAGCTCGTGGCCTGGCTGCGCACGAGCGAGCATGTCCCGCGACGCGTGTTCATCGTCCATGGCGAACCCGACGCTGCCGAGGCGCTCCGCGTGCGAATCACGACCGAGCTGGGTTGGGAATGCGCGGTTCCGGAGTACCGCGACGAGATCGAGCTCTGATCTCGAGCGGATCTCGAGCGCATCGATCGAGGCTTGGCGACGAGGCGCGCGTGGTAAGAACGAGCCATGCCTCGCTTGCCTCTCTCGTTGACCGCCTGTTCCTCCGGCGAGACTCAAAGGAAGTGTGACATGTCACGTATCTGCTCGTTCCGCGGGATTGCCGTCATAGAGGTGGCAGACTCTGTCAGTCTACTGCGGCTCTGTGCTAGACTGAAAAGCGCGCTACAACCGGTCTGGCGTGGTCATGCAGGACAAATTTCCAATCACAGTAGCCACAACCACACTGAGCGCGTTCATCGTGGCGAGTTGTACCGTGTACTCCGAGGTCGGCTTCTTCGAGACGCCGACGCCGGTGATCACCGGCTATCGTGTACTTGCGATTCGTACAGATGTGACGAGTGCGCTACAACCCGAACCTGACGAGAAGTGGTCCCGAGCACAGGCATTGCCCTTCGAGACCGTCGAGATCACTCCTTTCATCGTCGATGAATTCGGTGTAGTCGACCCCGGAGATCTCGATGTCCTCTGGTTGTCTTGCGAAGGGATGCGAGAGCGGTTTCAGTCGGAGTGCCTCGCTCTAGCGTTTCCGCTGACGCTTGCTGAGATCCCAGACTGCCCCGTGCAAGGCCTCGAACAACTGATGGGCGAAACGCTGCCCGAGTCTGTGAGCCCATGTTTGATTGGTCGCAAGGGAACGCCTGATTACGTGGTTCCGCTTTCGGCTGCGTTGCTTGATGATTGGCTCGGCTCGCTGGATTTGACGGGGATCGAGTTGACGATGATCGCAAGCATCGCCGCCGGAACATCGGCCGATGAATGTGCGACCCAGATTCTGAACGGCTCGGCGCGACCTCAGGGCTGCCTCCATAGCACGACGTACCTTGACGTCGGGCCGCTCGATTCGTTCATGCAGATTGCGGCTGACCTCGGTCTCGATGTTCCAGAAATCGAGGCATCGAAGGTTGTTAGCGACGGGTACGGCCCGGTTCGCAACCCGCGAATTTCCGAGTTCCGTGTGACCTCCATCGATGATGAGCACATTGCCGAAACCATGATCCTCAAGCGCGGCGAGGTGATTCGGGCTCCGCTCGGCGCGCGATTGAATATTGAAATTGAATTCGATGTAGCAGGCGATCTCAACTCCTTCGATTCGGAGGGCTGGTATCGAACCTGGGGTGAGTTCCCGGTCTACAGCGAATATGCCATGGGCCAAAACGAGTGGACTATAATTTCAGGAGACCAGGACGAACCTTCGACTCCTCCTGGCGGTCGCGCGTGGCTCTACTACGTAGTGCGCGATGGATGGTTCGGGATCGACTGGTTTTGGTTCGGAGTGGAACCCAGTGGACTCTGATCTGATCCAGAATCGAACACCACTCCGTCCGAACATCTGAGAGCCTTGGCCTCTCGTTCTCCGACTCACTTGTAGTCCCAAACATTCAAAGGATACGGCGGCGGCGGCGGCAGCCAATCCGGCCGGTTGTTCGAGTAGTACAACTCCATCCATGAGCGGTTGTCGCGATAGATTATCGGTACAAATGGTACGAAACACACGCTGAACCGATGCTGCCCTCCCTCGCCTTGGAAGAAGGCGTTGAAACTATCGGTCCGCTGGTACAGGCCAGGGTCAATCCATCCCTGATAGACTTGCTCGACGTAGACGCCTGCGAGTGGGCCGAGAAAGTCAACCGGTGCATATCGGAGGAACGTAGCGGCAAAATTTCCTTCCTCGATTACCTCTTCCTCGAAAATCGAGAATTGCTTAGGGTCCTCCCACGCGAATCCCGATGCCGCCATCCACGCCGTCTCACCGACGCACGCGGTGCAGACCGTAGAAGCATACATCGCAGATGGAGTCATGCCAGCAGCAGCCAGTTGTGTCGAGGCCGTCACGCTATGCCAATCGTACCAAGTGCCTTTGCCGTCGATGGTGATTCGGTCAAGGGCCAGAAAGTTGTATTCATCGAGGTAGAGATTGCTGAGAACACTATATGGCATCCAGCCTGCCACCATATACTTGATGTAGTCATTGGCAAATGACTGGAAGCGCATAGGTGCGGTCTGATCACCTTTGGTGCAGAAAGGTGCGGCAGCGGGGCCCAGTGCCATGGACAACGGTGGGTGTGGATTGTACAGATCTGTCTTTGGGTTCAACCCCGGCTTCGGGGGTTTCACGTTATCAGGCTGAGGTATCCCGCATCCACCCGGAGCCTGCGGAAACTTGAATTTGGCTTTCGATGTCCACGGTGGCTCTGACATCCTACCGCTTCCGGGAGTTGACCCGGAGTGCCCACATCCCTGGAGTCGCACGCGGACGGGGTTGCATGCTTCCCCTCGAATGATCAGAGCCTCTGCACTACGTGTGAAAAGAGTCTCTACATCGAGGTCCGAGAAGCCACCTGGGTCGAGATTTGAATGTCGGCCAAACCCTTCGTGAATTTTCCCTCGGCGAGGGCTCGGCCTGCGATTGTTTTCATGGTCCGCACCCCATATTCGCTGGAGATCGTTCCGGTGCCTTGAATTGCTTGTTGACATGACAAATAGCTCCTGAAGTTTCCAGGGCTGGCCCCTGAGTGGCCCGCGCCATACTAATCCTTCATTACAAGTTCAGCGCTCACCTCCCCAGTAAAGGTGCTAACGGAGGGGATCGTGATGAGGACAGAGACCTGCAGCATCGAACCAAAGTTCGACGACAGGTCGCCCTTGATCAGAGTTGGTGCCGCAGCAGTCGTGCTAGACAGGGTCGCGGACGCGACGAGAGACGAGTTTATGACGAAGTCTTTCGAGGGGTCCTCTATCGATGGGGCTGTCGTCTTGAGTTGCACCGTGAATGTCGCAGAACCGGTGATGGAGTACGAGTGGGCTCGGAGGAGAAGCGTGCCAGATGTGAATTGAGTGACGTCTACAGCCTTCACGAGAATAGTCTCGATTGTGCTCGTCGACGTGTGGCTGAAAGACCGACGGGAGAACAGTGGGATCACGATGCCGCTCATGAAGCCATGATGACTATCGCTGGGGCCGATGTCAAGAGTATCTGAACGTGCGTTGGTTTGGTGTCCTATCTCCTCGTCAGGCCTATCCAAACCTGAAGGTGGGCATGGTCGTAGCTCGGCCCCACGGCTGGAATGCGGCCCATTGTGAACCGGGCCCGCACCTGGCTATCGGGAATGGATTTCGCAATATCTTCCAGCCGCTTGGCTTCGATAGTCTGGCCCGGCGCTCACGACTGGCCGCGGCTACATGGGTTGCCGCGCTCCTGCGCGAACTCGGCGAGTATGCTCGGGCGTGCGCATCTCGTGGCTCGGTGCGGCCGGCCGGACCGCGAGATCGACGATGTCCTCGTCGAGCATCATGAAGGCGAGCCGCCGATAGCCATTGAGCGGGTTCTTGTCGTGGTAGTCGAGGATCGCCTCCTGCTCCTACGGCTCGAGCCAGTGATCGCGGCCTTCTGCTCGGGGGTGTAGTGGCGACGCTTGCTGCTGTCGGTGGGCATGGCGGCTCTCCTGATGTTCGGACGGGGTGGTGTCCGATTTCAACTGGGGCAGGACAGAGCGACCACCGGTAAGCCGTGTGCGGGAAATTCGCATGCACGGTTTGAACGGGGGTCCTGCTCTTTCGTCGGGGTTCCAACCAAGGAATGAAAGAGCAGGATCTACCAATGCCAATAGCCCTCGATCTCGCGCTTCACAGAGCCCGAAACTTTGGGTCGTGGCTAGCCTCGGATCCCGTTGAGAGCTCAGGATGCCGTGCGCGGAGTTCGCCATCCGTCTCACCAGAAGAGCCGCACCCCATTTTGGTTGACCTCGCGGTGTCACGCGACGATTCTCGACGCATGTCGAGAATCGTCGCGTTGTCGTTCGCCCTGTCCATGGTCTTGGGTTCGCTCGCTTGTGATGCTCCACCCGCGAAGGGCAAGGCTGACAAGAAGGCGCCCGCGGCCAAGCAAGCTCCGCCTGCGCCCACGCCCGAGCCGGCCAAGCCTGTCGAGCCGGCCAAGCCGGCCGAAGTGGTCGCGCCCGTCGAGCCCACGCCGCCGACGGAACCCGCGGTGCCGACCGAACCCGCGCCGCCAAGCGAAGCCGTCGCGCCAACCGAACCCGCGCCGAGCGAGCCCGCGCCCGCGGCTGGATGGACGCCGCCCGCCAACCCCACGGACATGCGCGGGGACGAGGTGATCCCGCCCGGCACGCCCGAGATCAACGCCAAGGCGTTCAAGAAGCTCGCGTTCGCGCCCGGCGACGGAGCGCCGCGTGGCGGCATCGGGGCCAACGGGATTCACCTCGATCAGCTCGAGCTCGGCCGCGACTGGGCCAAGAGCCACTGCACCGATCCGACCACCACGTTCAAGGTCGGCGTCGACAAGCAGGCCAACGTCTGCATGCGCGTCATCCATCCGCGCGGCGTCAGCGAAGAGCTCTCGATCGAGTGGCAGAAGAACGGCAAGAGTGCCCGGCGCAGCAAGGTCGGCGTCAAGGACTTGCACGCCTACCTGACCCGCGGCTACCTGCCGATCAGCCCGGGCTACGAGGGCAAGTGGACGGCGATCATCACGTCGTCGGACGGCGCGGTGATCGGCAAGCTCGACTTCACGGTCGAGTGAGGCTGCTCGGGGATCCGTGAATCAGCGGACCCGCTCGATCGCCCAGTACACCGCTTCGGCCGTGCTCGGGCAGCCGAGCTCGACCCGCGAGAGGGGGCCCGGCGCGAACCCGGCCACGGCCGCGCGCAGGGCCTCGCGAACCGAGAGCGCGAGCAAGAAGGGCGGCTCGCCGACCGCCTTGCTGCCGCGCACGACCGTGGGCTCGTGGGCCATCGGCAGCAGCTCGACGTCGAACTCGTCGGGACACTCGCCGATGCTGGGCAGCTTGTAGGTCGAGGCCCCGCGCGTGGCGAGCCGACCCTTGGCGTCCCAGACCAGCTCCTCGCAGGTCAGCCAACCGAGCCCCTGGATGAACCCGCCTTCGATCTGCCCGCGATCGACCAAGGGCGAGATCGAGTCGCCGACGTCATGGACGATGTCGACCCGACGCAGCCGATACTGGCCGGTGAAGCCGTCGACCTCGACCTCGCTGATCGCCGCGCCGAAGGTGAAGTAGTGGAAGGGCTTGCCCCGCCCGCTGGGCTCGTCGAAGTGGATGCCCGGCGTCGCGTAGTAGCCGGTCGCGAAGAGCGAGATCCGTTCGACATGGGCGCGCGCGGCCAGCTCGGCGAAGCGCAGCGATCGCTCGCCAGCCTCGACCCGACCCTCGGCGAAGCGCAGCGCGCTGGGCTCGACCCCGAGCAGACGACCGGCGAGCGCGGCCAGGCGCTCGCGCAGGCTCAGGCAGGCGAGCTCGACCGCGGCGCCGTTGAGGTCGGCGCCGCTCGAGGCCGCGGTCGCCGAGGTGTTGGGCACCTTGTCGGTCCGGGTCGGCATCAGCCGGATCGCGTCGAGCGGCACGCCGAGCGTGTCGGCGGCGATCTGCTGGATCTTGGTGTGCAGGCCCTGACCCATCTCGGTCCCGCCGTGGTTCACCTGAACCGAGCCGTCGCCATAGATCAGCACCAGCGCGCCGGCTTGGTTGAGAAACGCGGTCGTGAACGAGATGCCGAACTTGATCGGCACGATCGCCAGCCCGCGCTTCTCATGCGGATGCGTGGCGTTGAACTCGGCGACCTCGGCTTGCCGACGATCGAAGTCGCCGCGCATGCGCACGCGCTCGAACACCCGCTCGATCCGCTCGGCGTCGCGCAAGGGTTGGCCGTAGTGGGTCAGGTCGCCGGCCCGATAAAAATTACGCGCGCGGACCTGCTCGACCGGCAAGCCGCAGGCCCGGGCGACGCGATCGAGCAGCTCCTCGCCGACCAGGGCCCCCTGCGGACCGCCGAACCCACGAAACGCGGTCTGCGAGGTCTTGTGGGTCTGGAGCACGCGCCCGACCACGCGCAGGTTGGGCCAGCGGTAGCAGCCGTCGCAGTGAAAGAGCGCGCGAAACATGATCGCCTTGCTCAGATCGAGCGAGTAGCCGCCGTCGGCGAAGAGCTCGAGCTCGCAGGCGAGCAGCTGGCCTTGCTCGTCGTGCGCGACGCGGTAGCGAGCCCAAAAGGGGTGGCGCTTGCCGGTCATCGCCATGTCGTGCTGACGATCGAGGCGGACGCGGACGGGCCGACCGGTGATCTGCAAGCCGAGCGCGGCGAGGGCCGCGAAACCGTTGGCCTGGGTCTCCTTGCCGCCGAAGGCCCCGCCCATGCGCAGTGACTGGCAGGTCACCTCGCTGCGCGGCCGCCCGAGTACGCGCGCGATGATCAGCTGGGTCTCGCTCGGGTGCTGGGTCGAGCTGTGCACGAGCGGCAGCCCGGCCTCGTCCCAGCAAGCCAGCGCGGCGTGGGTCTCGAGGTAGAAGTGCTCTTGCCCGCCGATCTCGAGCTCGCCCTCGAGCACGTGCGAAGCCGACGCGATCACGGCCTCGGGGTCGCCGTGGCGAATGACCAAGGGGTCGGTCGAGAAGCGCTCGGCCGTCAGCGCCTCGCGCATCGTCAGCACCGCCACGAGCTCGCGCAGCTCGACCACGACCGCCGCCGCGCCGCGTCGCGCCGCGTCGAGCGTCTCGCCCAGGACCCACGCGATCGGCTGGCCGTGGAACATGATCTCGCTCGGGAAGAGCGGCTCGTCATGAAGGACCGGCCCCGCCTCGTTCTCGCCGGGCACGTCCGCGGCCGTCAGCACCTTCACGACGCCCGGCAGGGCCTCGGCGGCGCGAGCATCGATCGCGATCAGCTCGGCGTGCGCGAGCGTCGAGACCACCGGCCAGGCATGCAGCGCGCCCGCGTGGCGATCGAGCAGATCGTCGGTGTAGCGGGCCTCGCCGGTGACGTGGCCCTCGGCGCTCTCGTGGGGGATCGCCCGTCCGACCGCGCTCATGGCTGCACCTGCGCGTGCGCGGGCTGAGGTCCGATCCTTCGCCCTGCTCGAGTCTCGGCCAGGAATTTTTCGAGCAAGCGACCGATCATGGCGCGACGATAGTCGCCGCTGCCTCGGTGGTCGGTCATCGGCGTGAAGGCCTGCACGGCCAGCGGCACGATCTTCGCTAGCGTGGCCTCGTTCCAGGCTTGCCCGAGCAGCGCGTCTTCGGCCGCGTGGGCGCGCGCGGGCGTGGCCGCGACCCCACCGAAGGCCAGCCGCGCGCGCGTGACCAGGCCGGCTTGGTCGAGATCGATCGCGAGCGCGGCCGCGACCGTCGAGATGTCGTCGAGCACCCGCTTGCTGACCTTGTAGAAGTGCGCGTGCGTGGGTCGGCGTCGCGGCACGCGGATCCGCGAGATCAGCTCGCCCGGCGCGAGCAGGGTCCTGCGGTAGCCGAGGAAGAACTCCGCGATCGGGACCGAGCGCGAGCCAGCCTTGGATTGCAAGGTCAGCGCGGCGTCGAGCGCCAGCAACACCGGCGGGCCATCGCCGATCGGCGAGCCGTTGGCCAGGTTGCCGCCGAGCGTGGCGCGGTTGCGGATCAGCCGGGACGAGAAGAGCGGCCAGAGCTCGTCGAGCAGCGGCAGCTCACCCGCGAGCTCGCGCTCGAGCTGGGCGAGCGGGACCGCAGCGCCGATGTCGATCACGTCGGGCTCGCGCACGATCGTGCGCAGCTCGGCGAGCGCGTCGAGCGAGAGCAGGAGCGGCCAGCGAGTGAAGCGTTGGTTGATCTCGACGACCACATCGGTGCCGCCAGCGATCAGCTTGGCCTGCGGCGCGGCGGCGAGCAGCTCGAGCGCCTCGGCGAGCGAGCCCGGCCGGACCAAGCGGTGCTCGCCCACGACCTGTTCGATCGCTCCGAGCGGCGGGCTGGCCTCGGCGAGGCGCAAGCGGAAGCGATCGTCGGCCTCGGGTCGCTGCGCGCTGATCTGCTCGAGCACCTCGCGGATCGGTCGATAGCCGGTGCAGCGACACAGGTTGCCGGCGATCGCCTCGAGGTCGGCGGGCGCGTCCACGGAGCGCTCGCGGTAGTACTCGGCGAAGAGCGAGGCGACGAAGCCCGGCGTGCAGTAGCCACACTGCGAGCCGCCGTGCTCGACCATCGCCCGCTGGACCGGGTGGAGCTCGCCGGGCCGCGGACGCAGGCCCTCGACGCTGAGCAGCTCGCCGCCCGCGATCGCGCCGACCAGCAGCAGGCAGCCGTTGACCGGCACGTAGCGGCTGGTCTCGGGCGCGTCGGGTCGGACCACCACGACCGCACAGGCGCCGCACTCACCCTCGGCGCAGCCCTCCTTGCTGCCGATCATGCCGCGCTCGCGCAAAAACTCGAGCACCGTCGTGTGCGGGTCGACCCTCGCGAGCGAATGCAGGCGGCCGTTGACGGTGATCGACGCGGGGCTCACTCGATCAGGATAGATGCCAGCTGCGGGCAGGCGCAATCAGCGAGCGAGGACGCGGGCGAGCTCGATCAAGTGGGTGTCGAGCGGCTTTTGTCGACCGATCACCTCGGCCAGCGGCGTCTGGACGATGTCGCGTCCACGCAGCCCGACGAGCACGCCAAATTCGTTGCGAGCGATCGACTCGATCGCCGCGTGGCCGAGCCGCGCGCCGAGCAGGCGATCGAAGATGGTCGGGGTCCCGCCGCGCTGGACGTGGCCGAGCACGGTCACGCGCAGGTCGAAGCCGATCCGCGTGCAGTGCTCGGCCTCGAGGATCCGGGCCAGGGCCGCGCCGTCGAGCGCCGCACCCTCGGAGACGATCACGGTCGCGTGCTTCTTGCCGCGTCGGTAGGCGTCTTCGATCCGCTCGGCGACCTCGGCCGGGCTCATCTCGGCCTCGGGGATCACGATCGCCTCGGCTCCGCACGCGAGCCCGACGGTCAGCCCCAGGTAGCCGCAGTCACGGCCCATGACCTCGACGATCGACGCGCGCCGATGCGAGCTCGAGGTCACGCGCAGCTTGTCGACCGCATCGCAAGCGACGTTGGCCGCCGTGTCGGCGCCGAGCGTGATGTCGGTGCCCTCGAGGTCGTTGTCGATCGTCGAGGCGATCCCGACCACCGCGATGCCGTCTTGAAAGAGAGCATGCGCGCCGGCCTGCGAGCCGTTGCCACCGATCACCACCAGCGCGTCGATGCCGAGCTGGGCGAGGTTGGCGAGCGCGCGGCGACGGACCTCGGGCTGGGCGAACTCGGGGCAGCGAGCGCTGCCGAGCACCGTCCCGCCCAGGCCGAGGATCCCGCCCACGTCGCGGGCTTCGAGCGGGCGGATGTGGCCGAACTCGAGCGGGGCGATCAACCCGGCGTAGCCCTCTTGGACTCCATAGGGCTGCCAGTCGTGGGTGATCGCGGTGCGGACCACCGCGCGGATCGCCATGTTCATGCCGGCTGCATCACCGCCGCTGGTGAGCACGGCCACGCGGCGACCGGGGCGATCACTGGACTCGGCGGATTCGGTCGGCGGGAGCGTCACGGCCGGCAGAGTAGCGCCCCGCTCGAGCCCGCGAAACCTTCGCGGCGTTCGGCCCACGCGAATGCGTTATCGTCACGAATCGGCGTGCAGCTCGAAACTCTGATCACCGAACTCTCGCAGGCGCGAGCCTACCCCGGCAGCGATCCCGGTCGCGCGATCGAGTGCGTGCAGACCCACATCTCGGTCGTGTTCTTGGTCGGCCACGAGGTGTTCAAGATCCACAAGCCGGTCGACTTCGGCTTCCTCGACTTCACCACGCTCGAGGCCCGCGAGCGCGACTGCCAGGCCGAGGTCGAGGTCAACCGCGAGCTCGCGCCCGGGGTCTATCGCGGCGTCGTCGCGATCGTGCACACGCCCGAGGGGCTCGAGGTCGTGCGCGATCTTGCCGAGCTCGGCGGCCGTACGCCGATCGAGTGGGCCGTGTGGATGCGACGCCTGCCCGAGTCGGCGACCTTCGCCAGCTTGCTCGCTCGCGGCGAGCTCGACGGTCGCCACCTGTGGGCGCTCGCGGCCACGCTCGCGGTGTTCTATCGCGACGGCGCCAGCCATGCCGCCGCGCACCCCGAGCTGTGCTCGCTCGGCGACGTCGAGACCGTCACCCGCAACGTCCGCGAGAACTTCGAGCAGCTCGCCGCGATGATCGATCAGGCCAAGCTCGAGCGGCGTCCGCCGCCCTTCGATCGCGACCTGCTCGCCCGGATCTCGCAAGCCAGCGAGGCCGCGCTGACCCAGGTCCGCGAGCGGATCCATGCTCGGCACGAGTCCGGCAAGATCCGCGACACCCACGGCGATCTTCGCCTCGATCACGTCTACCACCTGCGCTCGAGCACCGAGCCCGAGCTGCGCGACCCCGAGCTCGAGCGAGCCGCCGCCGCGCGCGATCTCCTGATCATCGATCGCATCGAGTTCACCGATCGATTTCGTTGGTCCGATCCCATCGCCGACATCGCGTTCTTGGTCATGGACCTGCAAGCCCGCGGCGCCTGGGCGCTCGCCCGCCTGCTCACCGATCACTTCATCGACGCCAGCGAGGATCACGAGGGCCGCGAGCTGCTGCCCTTCTACACCGGCTATCGAGCCATGGTCCGAGCCAAGGTCGCCGCGATGGCGGCCGCCGAGCCCGAGCTCGGCCCCATCGCCCGCGAGCGCGCGCGAGCCAAGGCCGAGGCCCGAGCACGGCTCGCCTTGGTCGAGCTGGCCCCCGTCCACGAGCGCCCCTGCCTGGTCCTGATCGCCGGCCTGCCCGGCTCGGGCAAGTCCGCGCTCGCCCGAGCGCTGCGCGAGACCGGCAACTTCGCCTGGCTGCGCAGCGACGAGCTCCGCAAGCGCCTCGCCGGCCTCGACCCGCTCGCGAGCGGCAAGTCCGAGGTCGGCCAAGGCATCTACACCGACGAGTGGACCGAGCGAACCTACGCCGCCTGCCTCTCGCGCGCCGCCGACATCTGCAAGGCCGGCGGTCGAGCCCTCGTCGACGCCACCTTCATCGACGCCGAGCGCCGCCGCGAATTCGTCGAGGCCGCGATCGACTGGGGCGTCCCCGCCCACCTCCTGATCACCGAAGCCCCCGCCGAGCTGATCCGCCAGCGCCTCGCCGCCCGCACCGGCGACCCCTCCGACGCCGACTGGACCGTCTACCAAGCCGCCGCCGCCCGCTGGGCCCCACCCGACAATCGCCTGTGCCGCTGCAACCGAATCGACGCCCGCCGCAGCCCCCACGAGATGCTGAGCCAGGCCCTGCGCGCCCTCGCCAACGTCGGCCTCGCCTGAGCCTCGTCAGCCCCAAAGCGCGAGCGCGAGGCCTCCGAGTACCGTGCCGAGCGAACGCGACCACACCGCGTGCAAGACGCCCCCCGAAACCCGGAATGAGCGAGCGAACGCGAAGCGAACAGGCGCGAAGCGCTTGCGAGGAGGGGGCCCCGCGAAGCGGGGGAGGGCGGCGGAACGCCCTCCCAAAAACCACCAGGGCGGCGGAACGCCCTCCCAAGGCTAGAACCGCCCGGTCAAGCCAAGCCCGGCGTAGTCGCGGCCGAAGGTCGGCACGATCATCGCGTTGCCGGCGGCCTTCTTGTTCTTCCGCAACCCGACCACCAACAACGCGACGCCGGCCGCGACGAACACCCCCGCCGTCACACCACCGACGACCTCGAGCACCGTCATGGTCTGGGCCTTCTTCTGGAAGGTGTCGCGCTCGGTCGAGCCGGGCGTCGCGGCGTCGTAGCTCTTTTGGGCCGACAACACGCCCGCGATGCCGCCGGCCATGATGCCGATGCCGATCACGCCGACGCCGAGGGCCACGCCGCCGCCGATGATCAAGCCGTTGCCGGGCTTGCTGGGCTCGGGCTCGGGCTCGGGCTCGGGCTCGGTCTCGGGCTCCTTGTTGGCCTCGGCGGCGAGGCGCGCGGCCTCTTCTTCCTTGGCTTTGATGTCGGCGAGCGCGTCGTCGATCTTCTGCTTGGCGTCGGCGATCTCGGGCGTGAGCTCGACGGTGCCGTGGGCGTCTTGCAGCGACTTCTCGTAGTCGTCGAGCAGGGTCTTGGCGCCGTCGACGAAGCTGCGATCGTCCTTGGCTCGATAGGCGCGCAGGTAGGCGTCGATCGCGAGGTTGATCAGCGTCTGCCGGGTCGCGGCGTTCTTCTTGTCCTCGGGCAGCAGCCGGGCGGCCTTGGCCCAGGCAGCGGCCGCCTCGCCGTAGTCCTCGGCGTCGAACTTCTCTTGGCCGTAGGGGAAGAGCTCGTCGACCGTGTTGCCCGGGGGCTCGGCGTGGACCACCTGGACGGGCCCGAGCACCAACGCCGACGCGATCAAACCAGTGACCAGACCACCAAACAACCGCGAAGATGTCGTGCGCATGACTGAGGACATGTCCGGGCGGACCATATCATGCGCACGCGCGCGCGACGACGGATGCCGGACCGGCGAGGTCGATCGTTCGCGCCGTAAAAACTCACAAATCGAACGACGGCCAACTCTCGTACCATCGCAGCGATGCGGCGCTTCGTGTTCGGTCCTCTCGTCGTGGTCCCGCTCGGGCTCGTCGGCTTCGTCGGTTTGCTCGTCGCTGGCGAGCGGGCCGAGGCCACGCCGACGCAACCCAACGCGTTGCAGCAAGGGCTCGAGCCTGCGCAGACCTGTGCGACCTGCCACGACTTCATGTCGGGCGAGGTCGATCTCGCCAACGGCGGCAGCGTGGAACCATGGGCGTGGCAAGGATCGATGATGGGCAACAGCGCGCGCGATCCGGTCTTCTGGGCCGGAGTCGCGATCGCCAGCCAAGACCAACTCGTGCCCGGCGAGACCGAGGCGTGCGTGCGTTGCCATTCGCCCCGCGCCTTCTTGGACGGGCAGGCCGACGTGATCGCGCTCGATCAGCTCAGCGTGCCGCAGCGGGCCGGGGTCGAGTGCGACCTGTGCCATCGCATGATCGACGACGGCGTCACGCCAGCCGGCGACGCCCAGTTCGTGATCGACGACGCGCCGATGGCCCAGAAGATCCCCCGCCGCGGGCCCTGGTTCTACGAAGGGCCCGCGCCCGAGCACAACTGGGCGCAGGATCTCGAGTTCCTGCCCAGCTCGCGGATGTGCGGGACTTGCCACGACGTCAGCACGCCGCGCGAGCGCGTCGACGATCGCGGGCTCGGGCTCGGCGTCGAGTTCAACGAGCAGCGGACCTACTCCGAGTGGTTGGCCAGCGACTTCGCCAAGCCGGGTCCCGATCAACGCAGCTGCCAGGACTGCCACATGCCGGCGATCGAGGGCTCCACGCTCGGCTGCAACATGTTCGCCGGGCCGCCGCATCCGAGCGGCGGTCGTCGCCACGTGCTGGTCGGCGCGAACGTGGGCGGGATGCAGGTGGCCAAGTCGCTCTTCGGTGACGCGGGCACGGCCGAGGTGCCCGACTGGCGCTACGACGAGTCGATCGCGTGGGCCGAAGAGTTCAGCCAGAGCGCGGCCACGCTCGACGTCGTCTTCCCCGACGCGGTCGATCTCGGCGAGGGCCTGCCCGAGCTCGCGGTCACGGTCACCAACGAGACCGGCCACAAGTTGCCGACCGGCTACAGCGAGGGCCGCGTCATGTGGGTCGAGGTTCGGGCCAGCTACGAAGGCCAGCTGGTCTGGAGCTCGGGCTCGTGGGATGGCCAGAGCGGGATCATCGAGGACGATCCGCAGGTCCGCCGCTACGAGGCGATCGCCGAGCGCTGGTCCGACGGGACCAGCCTTCACCTGCTGCTCAACGATCATTGGCGAGTCGACAGTCGGATCCCGCCCAAGGGCTTGGTCGCCGATCTCGAGACCGATCCGGTCGGCGATCGCTACGCGCTCTCGCCCGACGACACCTGGCCCAACTTCGACGCCTTCAGCTACGCGTTCGAGCCGATGGCGCTCGACGACCAGACGCTCGGCCAAGCCGACTTCCTGCAGATCGACGTTCGCCTGCTCTATTGGATCAACACCCCGAGCTACCTCGAGTTCTTGGTCGACGAGAACCAGACCAACGACGCGGGCACGAAGGTCGCCGACGCCTTCGATGCGATCGCGGGCAGCGTGCCGCTCGTGCTCGCCGAGGCGTCCGCGAGCGTCCCGCTGACCGGACTGATCGGTGGCGAAACGGAGAGCGGCGGCGAGACCAGCAGCGGCTCCGACACGAGCGGCGAGACCTTGGGCACCGGCGAGGACGAGGTCGGGGAGAGCGGCGCCGGGATCGAGGGCGGCGGCGACTCGGGCTGCTCGTGCTCGAGCTCGAGCGAGGACCGACCTGCGCGTCCCTTCGCGGCGCTGGGCCTCTTGCTGCTGGCGCTCCCGCTGCGACGTCGTGCGCGGCGGGCCTGAACGACTTCGGCCCGAACTCGCTCGAGTTCGGGCCGATGGCTGACCAGCGTCTGCTGGTCGGGGCTGAATCAGCCCAGGGCGAAATCAGCCCAGCAGCGACCAGGCGTCCGCGTGGAGGCGGGCCCGCGGCGACTTGCCACGCACGCGGGGCTTGGCGACGAGGACTTCACGAGTACGGCGGAGGAGCATGTCGGTGAGGAAGCGCATGGTGTTTGCCTTTACGTGGCTGGGAGGTCGTCCCTGACCGGCGTCACATCCGTGTGGCGGCCCGTCGTTGCTCAACACTCATAACGGAACCGTCCTGGGCTGTCGATATCGATTGCAGTCTCAGCGGAAATTCAGGATTTCAGCCGGATAGCCTTGAATCAGCAGAATTCATGGAAATTGATCGAAGGACCAGTGTCTTCTCACAATATTTTTTCCAGCGCAGCCGAAATTCTGGCTTCCATGGAGCCTCGTGGATGCGCGGATCATCTGCGCGTTCCATTTCACTCAGGGTGGAATTTCGAAAGTGAAAGAGCCGACGCCCAGTCGGGGGTCGGCTCTTCGGCGCGCGATCGCGCAGGATCAGGCGGGCTTGGCGGGCTTGGCCGCCTTCTTGCGCCGCTCGAGGGTCTCGATCCGATCGACCAGCCAGCCGAGGGTCCGCGACTCGAGGCTCTTGCGGTAGTCGGCGTCCTTTTCCTTGCGCTCGTGCTTGGCGATCGACTCGATCATGCCAGCGCGGCCGCCATGCTTCTCGACCTTGCCGGCGAGCTCTTGCAAGTGGAGCAGCTTGGCGTTGGCCACGTGCTGCAAGCGGGCTGCGAGGTCTTCCTTGGACTCGCCCTCACTCGGCTCGAGCACGGCGGCGAGCTTGGTGGCGAGGTCCTTCTTGGACCCGAAGTTGGTGTTGACCTTTTGGAGTGGGGACGGCTTTGCCATGGAGATTCTCCCGTTCTGGCACCGCCAAGAGCGGCTGCAGGAGGGAGGGGGATTGAAGCGGCTCGCGGGCGGTGTGTCCAGACGGCCACGACGCGCAAACTCTCGCACGGGCGGGCGCGTGCCAGGCCGATGTCCCTGTGCAGGCGATCACGGGAACGGATCGGCTACGGAAGCGAATCGGGGTTCGGCCCGTTGCGTCTGGGACTGCCGAGCGAGTGAACCCATGGCCTACCCCTCTTTGACCGCCTCCTTCTCTCTCGCCCTCCTCACCGCTGGTCTGCTGGTCCCGAGCCTCGCGCTCGCAGATGACCCACCGGCGCTCCCCGCCGAAACTGCCGCCGTCGAGCCCGCCATCGAGCCGGCTCCGGCCGACGCGGGTCTGGTCGTGATCGCGAGCGATCCCGTCATCGCGCCGGTCGACGTCAGCGCCGCCACGCCCACCGCGGCGCCGATCGTCGAGCCGACGCCGTCTCCGGTCTACGAGGACTACGTCGACCCCTACGTCGAGCCCTACGTGCCCGAGCCCGAGCGCCGGACGACCTTGAAGCTGACCTCGGGCTACCTCGGCATGGGCATCGCGCCCGGCATGACGTTGCACGCGAAGGGCTTCCACCCGATGACGCGCTTCGAGATGGAGGCCGGCGGCACGCTCGAGCATCGCTACCGGGATCTCGCGCTCTCGTTCGGCGTCGCGGCCAACATCCAGCCTTACTACGGCCGCAAGGCGCTCGCGGGCGGAGCCGACGTGACCTCGACCTTGCTGGTCGGGCCCTTCTATCTGCGCACGGGCCTGGGCGCGGTCGGTGGGCTGCCGACCGGGCATCGGCTCGACAAGACGCTCCCGGCGGTCGGCGGTGTGGTCGGTATCGGGCTCAGCTTCGGGCGTGCGCCGATGATCCGCGTCGGCATCGACTACGACCTGCGCGTGAACACCCGGATGCAGCCGATCCAGACCGTGATGCTCGCGTTCCGCTTCGCCTGCTGTCGCAAGGACTGAGCGCGACGAACCCGAGACGAACCAAAGCAAGAACCCGCGTTGCCTGTCGGCGACGCGGGTTCTTCCCTTTGGCGAGCTCAGTCAGCCCGAGCTCGAGCTCAGCTGGCTTCTTTTTGGTGCTCGTAGATCAAGATCGGGCGCTTGCCCTCGTTGATCGTCTCGGCGTTGATGTGGACCTCGACCACGTCGTCGACCGAGGGGATGTCGTACATGACGTCGAGCATCGCTCGCTCGATGATCGAACGCAGACCACGAGCGCCGGCGCGCTGCTCCCTGGCCTTGCGGGCGATCGCGACCAAGGCCTCGTCGGCGAAGGTCAGCTGCACGCCGTCCATCCGAAGCAGCCGCTGGTATTGCTTGACCAGCGCGTTCTTGGGCTCGGTGAGGATCGAGACCAGCGCCTCTTCGTCGAGCTCCTTGAGCGGGGCGACGACGGGGAGGCGGCCGATGAACTCGGGGATCAGCCCGAACTTCATGAGGTCCTCGCTCTGAACCTGCTGGAGAAGATCCCAGTGGCGCTTCTCCTGCTTGCGCTGGACCGAGGCGCCGAAGCCCATGGTCTTGGCGCTGACCCGCATCTCGATGATGTCCTCGATGCCGGCGAAGGCCCCACCGCAGATGAACAGGATGTTGGTCGTGTCGACCTGCAAGAAGTCCTGCTGCGGGTGCTTGCGGCCGCCCTTGGGCGGGACCGAAGCGACGGTGCCTTCGAGGATCTTGAGCAGGGCCTGCTGCACGCCCTCGCCCGAGACGTCGCGCGTGATCGAGGGGTTGTCACCCTTGCGGGCGATCTTGTCGATCTCGTCGATGTAGATGATCCCGCGCTGCGCCTTCTCGACGTCGTGGTCGGCGTTCTGCAGGAGGCTGACGATGATGTTCTCGACGTCCTCTCCGACGTAGCCGGCCTCGGTCAGGCTGGTCGCGTCGGCGATCGCGAAGGGCACGTCGAGGATCCGCGCCAGCGTCTGCGCGAGCAGGGTCTTGCCGGATCCGGTCGGGCCGATCAGCAGGATGTTGCTCTTTTGCAGCTCCGGCTCGTCGGTCGAGTTCTTGACGTTGATCCGCTTGTAGTGGTTGTAGACCGCGACCGAGATGATCTTCTTGGCCCAGTCCTGACCGACCACGTAGTCGTCGAGGATCTCTCGGATGTCGCGCGGCTTGGGGACCTTGCCAGGACCCTCTTGGCGCTCTTCCTTCTGCACTTCCTCGGCGAGGATGTCGTTGCAGAGCGAGATGCACTCGTCGCAGATGTAGACGGACGGCCCAGCGATGAGCTTTTTGACCTCTTTCTGCGACTTCCCGCAGAACGAGCAGCTCAGATTCCCGCTTCCCTTGTTGTTGGCCGGCATGACTCTCCTACTTGTCCTTCGGATCCTTCGCCTTGACCGCCGTGGGGCCGCCGTGGGTGTCGTCGTCGCGGCGGAGCACTTCGTCGATCAGACCGTAGTGCTTGGCCTCGTCGGCCGACATGAAATTGTCGCGGTCGGTGTCCTTGAGGATCTCGTCGACGGTGCGACCGCTGTGCTTGGCCATGATCGAGTTCAAGGTCTCGCGCAGACGCAGGATCTCGCGCGCTTGGATCTCGATGTCGGTCGCCTGACCCTGCGCGCCGCCGTGCGGCTGGTGGATCATGATGCGCGCGTTGGGCAGCGCGAAGCGCTTGCCCTTGGCGCCGCCGGCCAACAAGAACGCGCCCATCGACGCGGCCTGGCCGAGGCAGTAGGTCGCGACCTCGCACTTGACGTACTGCATCGTGTCGTAGATGCCGAGGCCCGAGGTCACCACGCCGCCCGGCGAGTTGATGTAGAGCCGGATGTCCTTGTCGGGATCTTCGGACTCGAGGAAGAGCAGCTGGGCGATGACCAAGCTCGCGACGCGATCGTTGATCGGGTCGCCGAGGAAGATGATCCGGTCCTTGAGCAGCCGGCTGTAGATGTCCCACGAGCGTTCACCGCGGTGGGTCTGCTCGACGACGAAGGGGATGTTCATCGAGACCTGATGATCGAACATGGGCATTCTCGGGCTCCGTGAAGCCTCTCGTATGGTGACGTCGAGAGGGCTGGCTTGCAAGGGTGCGAGGCTCTGCGCCTGCGGCGTAGCGCGCCGTCTCGGGCGCCCGACCACACGTAGGGGCGTGGTCGCTGACTGAGATCAGCATGGTACGTCGCGAAGCTCGCGAGTGAACCCGCCGAATCGGGCAGTCTGCACCTGCACGATGCGACACCCCTGCGATCGCAGAGGGGCGATCGCAGAAGAAACACGAAGCCGAGTCGACTCGTCGACGACTCGGCCTGCGACTTGTCCTTTGGGACGCTCGAGCGATCGGGCGATGGCGAAGCCTCGCCGGGCGCGCTCGCTGTCAGGTGGATGTCAGGTGGCGGGCGCTTCGGCGGGCGCTTCGACTTCGGGCTCGGGGTCCGGTGCCTCGGTCAGCTCGGCCTTGCCCATGAGGAACTCGAGCACCCGATCCTCGCGCATCTGGGCGCGCAAGACCAGGATCTGATTGTTCTTCTCCATGGTCGCGCGGAGTCGGGCGGGGTTCTGACCCTGGGCCTCGGCCATCTCGCGGACCTCGGTCTCGAGCTCTTCCTCGGTCACGTCGATGGCTTCCTTCTCGCGGATCGCCTCGAGCAGGAGGAAGGCCTTGACGTTGAAGGCCGCCTGGGCGCGCATGCTCTGCGAGAGCCGAGCCTCGGTCATGCCGATCTGCGCGAGGGTCAGACCCTGCCGCGCGATCTGCTGCTTGAACATCTGCGCCTGGGCTTGGGCTTCGCGAGTGACCAGCGAGGGCGCGGGATCGAAGGGGTTGCGCTCGAGCAGGGACTCGACCAAGCGCTGACGAGCCTCGCGTTCGGCCGTGTCGGCGTCCTCTTGGCTGACCTCGCCGCGGTACTTGGCCTCGAGCTCGGCGATCGTCTCGGCCTCGCCGGTGTCGCGGGCGAAGTCGTCGTCGAGCTCGGGGATGACCTTCATGCGAACTTCGCGCAAGGCTACGGTGAGCTTGACCTCTTGGCCGCGATACTGCGGCTTCACGCGATCTTCGGCCGGGATGAAGGTGACCTCGCGGGTCTGCCCGACCGCGGCCAGCTCGAGCTCGGCCAACGCGTTGCCGAGACCGGGGACGACGTCGCCGCCTTCCTTGCCGAGCTCGATCTGCACGTCCTTGCGCGAGAGCGGCTCGGCGCCGATCGTGCCGTCGAAGTCGACGGTCCAGATGTCGCCGGCCTGGGTCTTGTCGCGCGAGCCAGCCTCGATCGGCTGGATCTGAGTCAGCTCGTCGCGCTTCTTTTGCATGAGCGCGTCGACCTTGGTCTGATCGGCGACGGCGGGCCGGCGCCGGACCGGCACGCCCAGGTAGTCCTTGGGCTCGATCTTGGGCGCGACCTCGAAGCGGGCCTGGTAGGTGAAGGCCTGGCCCAGCTCGAGCTCGCTCGACTCGAGCACCGGCTGAGTCAGCGGCGTGGTCTTGTGGCTGACGACCGCGGTCTCGAAGGTCTCTTGGACGAGGTCGCGGGCCAACTCGGCGCGGGCGCTCTTGCCAAACATCCGCTCGACGACCTTGGGCGGGATCATGCCTTGCCGGAAACCGGGGATCCTCGCGGTCTTCTTCAGCTCGCGGAGCTTGGTGTCGAGGCGCGGGCTGACGTCCGTCCAGGGAATGGTCACGCGGACGCGGCACTCGACGGGGGTGATCTGCTCGATCTGGCTTTCCATCTTCAGGTTTCGCTTCGGTCGCGGAAGGAAGACGCGGGCTATAACAGACGGACGCGCCCGGTTCCAGGCCCGTGGAACGCGTCCGATGTGCAGTATCGGGCTCGTTTCGCGCCGCGGGTGCCGAGGCGTGAGCCCGCTCAGACGCTTTCGAGCGCGCCGAGCAGGTCGGCGCGGAGATCCTCGAGGTCCTCGATCCCGACGCTCAGCCGGATCAGCCCCTCGCGGATGCCGATCGCGGCCCGCTCGTCCGGGGCGAGGTCGAAGAAGCTCATCAGTGCTGGCTGTTCGATCAGGCTGTCGACGCCGCCGAGGCTGGGCGCGAGCTTGGGGATCGTCACGGCGTCGACCAAGCGGGTCCCGGCCGCGAGCCCGCCATGGACCTCGAAGCTGATCACGCCGCCGCCGCCCCGCAGATAGCGGCGTGCGCGAGCGTGATCGACGTGGGTCTCGAGCAGCGGGTACCAGACCTCGGCGACCTTGGGGTGCTCGCTGAGCAGCTTGGCGAGCGCGAGTCCGCTCTCGTTGTGCCGCTGCATTCGCAGCGCGAGGGTCTTGAGCCCGCGCAGCAGCAAGAACGCGTTGTGAGGATCGCAGACGGGGCCGAGCGTGCCGACTTGCTCGCGGATCGCCTCGATGATCGGCCCGCGCCCGACCACGACGCCGCCGAGCAGATCGTTGTGGCCGCCGAGGTACTTGGTCGTCGAGTGGATGACGAGATCGACCCCGAGCTCGAGCGGGCGCATGTTGATCGGCGTCGCGAAGGTCGCGTCGATGACCGTCTTGACCCGCTTGGCTCGACACAGCTCGACCAGCGGGGCGAGATCGACGACCCGCAGGTAGGGGTTGGTCGGGGCCTCGGTGAACACGAGCTTGGTCCGATCGGTGATCGCGGCCGCGATCGCGTCGAGCTCGGGCTCGACGACCGAGACCTCGACGCCGAACTTGCTCAGGGTCGTGCGGGCGAAGAGCCGGGTCTTGCGATAGACGTCGGCGGTCAGGACCACGTGGGCGCCGGCCCGCAGCAGCGCGAAGAGGGTGGTCGTGATCGCGGCCATGCCCGAGGCCATCAGCACGGCCCCGTCGCCGCCCTCGAGCGCGGCGAGCTTGGCCTCCGCGGCCGCGACCGTGGGGTTGCCGTAGCGGCCGTATTCGTGCGGACGATCGAGTTCGCCCTGCATGTACGCGCGCAGCTCGGCCGTGTCGCCGAAGGGGTAGGTGCTGGCCAGCACGAGCGGCTCGGTGATCGAGCGGCTAGCTCGCACCGCCGGCTCACCACCATGCACTGCGAGGGTCGAAGGTCCACGCTGCGAGGTCGTCACTCGGGCATCGAACGCGATCTCGGCCGCGCCGTCCAGCCGGTGCGGCGCCGTTGAATCGCTCGGGACTCAGCCAGCTCGCGCAGCTCAACCAGCTCGCGCAGCTCAACCAGCCCGCGCAGCTCAGCCCAGCTCGCGCAGCTTGTCGTCGCGGTCGCGGAAGCCTGCGTCGACTTGCTGGAGCGCGGCCCGGGCTTCTTCGTGCCGGCCGAGGTTCAGCAGGTTCATCGCCAGCTCGTAGTGCGCCTCGCAGCGCTCGTCTTTGGTTCGGGCCGCGCTGGCGGCACGCTCCAAGTGCTCGACGGCGGCGTCGGACTCACCGCGCGCGGCGTAGAGCGCCGCCATCATGACCAGCGCCTTGGCTTGCCAGCGAGGATCCTTGGCCGCGGTCGTGTACTCGCGCAGCGCGTCGTCGACCAGGCCCATCTCCCGGTAGGCGGTGCCGAGATCGAAGTGATCGCCCGCGTCGGCACCCTCGACCTCGTGGGTCTGGATCGTGACCTCGCGCTGCTTTCGCTGGGGCGCCTGGGCGTCGAAGATGCCGGCGAGGAAGTCGTCGTCCTCGTCGGTGTCGTCGAGATCGAGCAAGGGCTCGGCCGCGTCGACGTCTTCTTCGAAGCCGAGATCGGGCTCTGGCTCGGGCTCGGGCTCGGGCTCGGGTTCGGGCTCGGGCTCGGGCGCAGCGGCTTGTTGGTGCTGTGCTTCGAGCAGCTCGGCGACGCCAGCGGCGTTCGGGAAGCGATCGGCGAGCTTGGCCAGCTCGGGGTGGCCGGGGTGCTTGCGGACCAGGTCTTCGAAGGCCGCGAGCGCGTCCTCTTCGAGGTCTTGGGCGACGAAGAACTCGAGCTCGTCGAGCTCGGCGGTCAGGTCGGCGTGCTCGATGCGTGCAGGCGCAGGCGCAGGCGCAGGCGCAGGTTCGGGCTCGGGCTCCGGTTCGGGCTCCGGCTCTGGTTCGTCCGCGTCGACATAGTCGAGCCCGGGTCGCGGGCCCGACTCCTCGACGAAGCGTCCGATGGTCGAGTCGCTCGCCTCGACCTCGTCCATGCCGGCTGCCGCCGTGGTCTCGTCGTCGCCCGGCTCGTCTTCGCTGGTCTCGGCGTCGTCGTCGAGTCCAAAGCGATCCTCGAACCCGATCGGGCTCTCGTCCTCGGTGACTTCTTGCTCCTGATCGACCGAGATCGCGAAGTCGCCCGAGTCGTCGTCGGCGAGACGGTTGAGCTCGCCGTGGAGGCTCGGGTCGGCCTCGCGGATGTCGATGCCGTCGGCGTCGTCGAGCTGCGGGGTGTCGATGCCGTCGAGCGACTCGCGTTGGGCCTGGCCGACCGCGAGGCTCTCGGTCTCGAGGTTCTCGCCGTCGATCGCGTCGAGCGGGCCATCGAGGTCGCCGAGCGGATCGCCGCCGAAGTCGAAGCTGTCGGCCAAGGCGGGGTCGACCCTGCGGACCAGCGACTCGCTGGCCTCGATCGCGCCGAGGCCGTCGTCGGCGAGATCGAGGTCGCCGAGCGGATCGACGTGGCTCCGCCTCGCATCGGCGGGCTGCATCTCGACGATCGCAACCCCCGAGATCTCGGCCAGCTGGGCCGCGAGCGGCTTGGCGATCGGGTGATCGGGGACCAACGCGAGCGCGAGCTCGACTTGGCGCGCGGCGGCCTGCGGATCGCTCCCGACCAAGAGCTCGGCGAGGTGAGCCCGAACGTCGGCGGCCGGGCCCACGCGATCGAGCCCGCCGAGGACCTCGGCCTGCAGCTCGAGCGCGATCAGGTTTCGGGGCGCGCGGCGGAGGATCGCCTCGAGGTGGCCGATCGCGTGCTCGAAGAGGTGGTACTTCATCAGCACCCGGACCTCTTCGAACTGCTTGTCGAAGTCGATCTCGTTGTCCTCGCCGCTGCGCTGCGCGCCCTCGGAGATGACCTCTTCGGTCAGCGAGTGGCGGCGGGCTTGGACTCGCTCTTCGGGCTCGCGCGCGCTCGGGCGCGGCTCTGGACGCACCGGCGTCTTCACCGGGGTGACCGGCGTCTTCACCGGCGTCGGGGCAGGTGTCGCGGGCTCGTCGTCCTCGTCGAACTCCTCGAATTCCTCGACCTCCTCGGCGTCGACCTCGTCGAATTCCTCGATGTCTTCGTCGGCCCTCGCGGCGTCGTCGGCCTTCGCGGCGGCGTCGGCCTGCGCGGCAGCGTCGACGAAGCCCGCGGCCTCGAACTCGGCCACGAGCCGGATGATCTCGCTGTTCTGTGGCGCCCAGCCCAAGGCCTTGCGCGCGACCACGAAGGCGCGCTGCCGGGCTTCGGTGCCGCCGTCCTTTTGGGTCCGCGCGAGCTCGACGACCACGCTGATCGCCTTGTCGGCCTTGCCGAGTCGGACGAAGGTCTCGGCCAGCAGCTCGAGCCCGACCGGATCGCTCGACACCCGCTGGAGCAGCTCGTTGAGCTTCATCAGCGCGCGCCGAGGCTGGCCGAGCTCGAGGTAGGCGCGGACCAGCTGATGCAGGACGTGGTCGATCGGGCGGTGGTAGAGCAGCCGCTCGGCCACGCGCACGTACTCTTGCGGCTTGCCGGCCTGCCAGAGCACGCCCGCGCCGGTCTCGAAGTGCTGGACCGCTTCGTCGATTCGACGCTCGCGCGAGTAGAGCTCGGCGAGGCGCAGCCGCTTGGGCACGTCGCGCGGCATCAGGTCGGCGACGCGCTCGTAGAGCATCAGCGCCTCGCGGGTGTTGCCGCTGCGCAGGTACACGCTCGCGACTCGCTCGTAGAGCGCGACGGCCTCGGGCGTGCGGCGCAGCTGTTCGAAGGCCTGGGCGGTGCGCAGGTGGACGTCGTAGCGCTCGGGCGCGAGGTCGAGGACCTGGCGAAACACGGCCAGCGCCTGCGGCACGTCGCCGCCGTGCAGGTGCAGATCGGCCGCGTGAACCCAGCGCTCGATCGCTTGGTCGAGCTCGCCGGCGCGATGCAGGCTGTCGGCCAGCATCAACCAGCTCTGGATGTCGCTGGGCTCGTTCTCGACCAGCGACTGGTACTCGCGGATGGCCTTGTCGAACTCACCCCGCGCGACGAAGCGCTGGGCGGATTGCAAGGTCTTGTCACGCCGAAACGCCAAGGTGCGAGCCTCCTTCGAGCGAGTCGGGCGAGTCGGACAGATCAGGCATGGATCAGGCTTCAGGCGTGCAGTGCGAGCTTGGCCCGAATGGCGTCAGGGTCGAGGTTGCGCTCGAGGAAGTGGGTGTCGTAGTGGCCCTCGACGAAGGCCGGCTGCTCGAAGATCCACTGGTGAAGCGCGAGGTTGGTCGAGATGCCCTCGAGCACGCACTCCTCGAGCGCGCGACGCATGCGAATGATCGCCTGCTCGCGGGTGGACGCGTGAACGACCAGCTTGCCGAGCATCGAGTCGTAGTAGGGCGACACGGTGTAGCCCTGGTAGACGTGGCTGTCGATTCGGACACCGGGACCGCCGGGGAAGTGGAGCGCCGAGATGGTACCCGGGTGGGGCGCGAAATTCACGGGGTCTTCGGCGTTGAGCCGGCACTCGATCGAGTGGCCACGGGCGACCCAATTGCGGTCGAGGTGGTCGAGCTTGCCGCCCTGGGCGATTCGGATCTGCTCGCGGACCAGGTCGACGCCGGTGATCATCTCGGTCACGCAGTGCTCGACCTGCACCCGCGTGTTCATCTCCATGAAGTAGAAGCGGTCGCCGTCGAGGAG
>JAMHUH010000218.1:0-51610 GCA_035904925.1 Nannocystaceae bacterium | reverse complement strand
TTCCAGGTCCGCGCGCTCGGGCAGCTCGCCGGCCACATTCACGCCGCGGTGCAGCGGATCGCCGAGCGATGGGACGCTGCAGCGGGCCGCGGCGAAGCGGTGGAGATCGTGGGCGAGATGGTCTCGTTGACCCTCGACGTCATCAATCGCGCGATGACGGGCAATCCGCTCGTGGACGAAGAAGGGTTGCGTCGAGCGATCCGCGACGCGATCGACTTCGTCGTCGCCAGCAAGCAGATCTTCCGGCTGCCGCTCGGCCTCCCCACGCCAGCCAACCGGCGATTTCACGAGGCGCTGTCCATCATCGATTCCTTCGTCGCGCGAGCGATCGCGACCTCCCGCGCTCGCCCGGACGAATCCAGCATGCTCGCGACCCTCCTAAGGGCCCGCGGTGCCGACGGTCGACCTCTGTCGGAGCGGCTCATCCGGGACGAGACTGTCAATCTGCTGCTGGCCGGACACGACACGACGGCGAGCGCGCTCGCCTGGACCTGGCACCTCCTGGCCGAGCATGGAGACGCCCGCGCGCGCTTGCACGCCGAGCTGGAGACCACGCTCTCGGGTCGGAGCCCGACCGCGGAAGAGCGCGGGAAATTGCCCTGGCTCACCGCCCTTCTTCAAGAGTCGATGCGACTTTATCCGCCCATCTGGATCATCCCCCGACACGTCGCCGCGGATGATGAGATCGGTGGCTATCGCGTGCAGGCGGGCGCCACGATCATGATCTGCACGTACTTTACTCACCGCCACCCTGCGGTCTGGAACGAGCCAGAGAGCTTCCAGCCAGAGAGGTTTTTGGAGGCGCAGCCTCGGGCCCAGCGCGCCAGCTTCAACCCCTTTGGCTACGGACCGAGGACCTGCATCGGTAACCACCTTGCGATGCTCGAGATGCAGCTCGCCATAGCCTCGCTCGCGCAACGTTTCGAGCTCTCTCGCCCGGCGGGCGCGCGCGCCGTCGAGAAAGACTTCGGGACCGCGCTGCGCCCCCGAGACGGGTTGTGGATGCACATTCGCCGACGCTGATTTCGCCATGCCGCAGCGTCAGCCGCCGAAGAGCTTGGCGACATGGCCGAGGATCGTGGCACGGTCGGCGATGAGCCAGGTGCGCTCCACTGCCAACGCCGCGAGCGTGGGCTCGGGCTCGAAAGCGACAGGGTGTCCCACCAGCGACAGCACATCAGCGTCAGCGGGCGAGTTCCCGATGGCGAAGGAGCTGGCCAGATCGAGAGCATCGGACGGGAAGCAGTCGCTCAGCAGTCGAGCTTTTCCCACCAACGCGGGCATCCGATCACAGACGCCCGTGTAGACGCCATCGTTGACCTCGAAGCACGATGAACGAGAATATGAAATACTAAAATCACGCGCGAGCAAGCGGACGATCTCGTCCGGACTCGACGAGATCACGAAGGGGGTGAGCCCCGCCCCTCGGAGCAAATGGACCAGCGGTCGGGCGAAGGGGAAGAGCCTTTCTCGCTCCTGCTCCCAGACCTCGGCGGCGACGGCCTCGAGCTCGATCTGGCGCAGGCCGGCGACAGCGCGTGCATAGGCGTCGGTCGCCGCGCGCACCATCTCGGGATGCGTGATCGCGCCGACCCGATACCGAGCGATCGCCTCGGCGACGGCCCGCGCGTGCCCGAGGTTGCCGAGGGAACGGGCGACGAGCGCATCGAGCAGGCGCAGACCCAGCGAGCCGGGATGCAAGGTCCCGTCGATATCGAGGATCGCTACACGCATGGCAGCGATGGTCATCAGGGCATCTCGATCGTCACGCGCGATGGAGGCTAAGACGAGATGCGCAATCCTGCAAGGCATCCAGGTTCGGATTTTCGCTCGACGCGCCTTCGAAGGGCTTGACTTGGGTTCGCTCGTTCATGACGAGCCGATATGCTGCGCGGGCATGTCTCACGTGATCCTTCACTGCGCCGAGTTCGACTCCGAAGCTGCGGCGCGAGCTGTCGAGGCTGCGCTGGTTGGGTTCTGTGCGGCCTACGCCGTCTACGAACGCGAGGTCCATGGGCGAGGGCTCGTGCCCGATCAGCCTTCGCCTCCGTTGATCGAGTTTGCGCGGGCGCAGGGCTTCACGCTGCGGGGCGAGGGCGCGCTGTTGATCAAGGGCTTGGCGCAGGACGAGCTGAAGGTGGTTCGTATCGATCGGCTGGTCTGCTTCTACGCGGGTGGCTTCGAACTGGGCGGCGACGGGATCGAGGCCTACTTCGCGCATGCGCAGGCGCGTCGCTATGCGCGGGACGAGGCCCACCTCGTCGTCGCCTCCGAGGACCCCGAAGCGTCCGCGCGGGCGCTCGCGGGCTTCCTCGAGGATGAAGACTTCGAGGACCAGTACGTGTTGGCCGAGGCGGGCGAGGGGCCGAGGGACGGGGTCTTCAGCGTGCGATTCGAGCGGGGCGAGACGGCCTGGACGCTGAGCTTCGACGATTCGGGCGTGCAAGATTGGGCCTTCATCGCTTGCCTGCCGCAGCTCGATGGCGAATCGCCGTCGCTCGACGCGGGCGCACCTCGGAGCTGACGGCGGCCTGGTTTGGGCCGCTCCGAAAAGGCCGACGAGGACGGGCGAGGTGGGGTTACGCTCGGCGAATGTCGATTCCATCGAGCTACAGAATACTGCCCATGATGGTGGCTGCCGCGTTGCTCGCGACGCCGGTCTTCGCCAGCCCACCACCGAGCGTCGATGCGGACGAGGCCGCAAACCAAGTCGAGGACGCGAACGAAGCCGAAGCCTCGCCGCGCGAGCTTCCGGCCTGGATGTACGAGGAGGATCCCGCGGCGGCGGCTCGCTTCGCGGCGATGAGCGAGCAGGACTTCGACGCGTTGGTCGAGCGCAGCGAGGACGTCGCGTCGCTCTCGCCCGAGGACCTCGCCGTGCTCGAGCTCTTGGCCGGCGAGATGGAGCGGGAGTTCGACGCGGGCCTCGACTTCCAGACCGGCGACGTGACGATCGGCTCCAACCTCGCGACCTTGCACCTCGGCGACGAGTACCGATTCTTGGACGCCAACGACAGCCGCAAGGTGCTCGTCGAGGGCTGGGGCAACCCGCCCTCGGCGGCCACGGGCGTGCTCGGGATGATCTTTCCGGTCGGCCTGCGCACCCAAGAGTTGGGCAGCTGGGGCGTGATCTTGACCTTCTCCGAGGATGGCTACGTCGACGACGACGACGCCGAGGACCTCGACTACGACGAGCTGCTCGCCGAGCTCGAGACGGGCTCGGCCGAGGAGGACAAACAACGGGTCGCACAGGGCTATCCGGCCATGCGCCTCCAAGGCTGGGCCGAGCAGCCCCACTACGACGAGGACAAGCGCGCGCTCTATTGGGCGCTGTCCTACGCGGTCGAGGGCTCGCCCGACAACGCGCTGAACTTCGCGATTCGAGTGCTCGGTCGCCGCGGAGTGCTCGAGCTCAACGGCGTGGCCGGGATGAGTCAGCTCGCCGCGATCAAGCCGGCCATGGAGGACGTCTACGGGCTGGTCGAGTTCAACCCCGGCAACCGCTACGACGACTTCGACCCCGACCTCGACAAGGTCGCGGCCTACGGGATCGGCGGGTTGATCCTCGGCAAGATCGCGATGAAGGCGGGCTTCTTCGCCGCGCTGCTCAAGATCCTCTTGGCCGGCAAGAAGTTCTTGATCTTGGCTGGGATCGGCGCGGCGGCGTTCTTCCGCCGCCGCTTCGGTCGCAAAGGCGAAGGCGAGAGCTGATCGTCGAAGGCCTCAGGGCGCGAGCTTGAGGATCAGCGAGGTCTCCAGCGTCGGGCCATTCGCGCTGGCGTCATAGCTGACCGCGAGCTCGTAGCGGCTGCTCGGATCGGGCGAGTCGAGCACGACCAGCGGGTTCGCGTCGGGCTCGGTGTCGCTGATGCTCGCGCCCGAGTTCATGTCGGCGACCTGGAGGTCGATGTTCAAGGTCGGGTCGTGGGCAACGGCCAAGAACACGCTCACATCGTCGACCCGCAGGTTGTTCTGCCGGATGGTCTCGCCGGGGTAGAGGATCGTGGCGTTGAGCGCCCAGTTGTTCTCGTGGAAGAGCAGGCCTTGGCCAAAGCCCTTCTCGAGCACCGCGTTCGACGCCCCAGTCGCGTTGTCGAGCAGGGTCTGGAAGGCGGGCTGGAGGATGTCGGGGCGGATCTGGATGCCGCCCTCGCGCATCACGACCATCGCGCCGAACTCGTCGTCGGCGCCGATCAGGCTGAGCTGGACTTGGTAGACGCCGGTCTCGGGCGGGACGAACACGACCATCGGGTTCTCGTCGGTCTCGCGGTCGGCGGCCAGCTCGGTCCCGTCGGGACCCATCACGGTGATGTCGAGGTCGGCGAGGTCGGTCGCGCCGGTCGCGAAGACGGCGTAGCTCTTGCCGGCTTCGAAGGTCCGCGTCAGCAACTGCGGCTTGTCGCTGCGCAGATAGCCAGCGACCACGGTGCTGGCCTGGTCGTCGTAGCCGTACTCGGTGGTCTCGTCGATCCGCGAGGCCATGACCAGGACCTGCTCGAGCGCGGCCGCCATGAAGGTGCCCGGCCGCCAGCTCTCGTCGACGCGCAGCGCGAGGCTGGTCACCGGCGGCGACTCGTCTTGCTCGGGCACGGCCTCGCGATTGCCGACGTCCGCGGCCACGACCACGCCGCTGTCCCAGTCGCGCTGCGCGAGCGGGATCATCATCACCTGCAAGGGCGTGAAGCAGTCGGCGAAGGCGGTGCCGTCGTTCATGCAGGCCTGGAGATCGCCGACCGAGGTGGTCTTGCCCGACTCGCGGCCACCGCTGATTCCGACGCCTGCGCCGGTGCCCGCGACGTCGGCCGCCACGCCGCCCTCGACACCCTTGCTCTCGCCGTAGCTGAACGCGCCGACGCTGAGCGTGACCACATAGTGGGTCGCGCGAGCGCAGTCGGGGTCGTCGGCGGGGATCTTGAACTGGCCGACCAGCTCGTAGGATCCGATCGTCACGTAGCTGAACTCGAGCCCGGTTCCGCCGCGGACGAAGCCCTCGAAGCGGGCGAAGTTGACGGGGACCTTGGCCTTGAGCTCGGCGAAGTTGCGCACGAAGATGTTCTCGACCCGGCGGCCGTTGGCCTTGCGGTAGACGTAGTCGGCCGAGACCGGGCAGTTGACCCACTCGATCTGATCGGGCGTGTTCGCGTCGTAGCGGACCAAGAACAGGTTGCGGTGCAGCTCGACCGTGTTGTGGATGTGGTGCAGCTCGCTCTCTTCGAACCCGAACAGGTTGATCGTCGGGTGGTTGCCGTTCGCGGGCGACATCACCTTCTTTCCGTCGTGATCGCAGCCCGAGGCGAGCACGCTGCAAGCGAGAGGGAGAGCCCAGACCAAGGGACGAAGGAGCGGGTGAAGCATGGCGGTGTCGCAGGGTATCACTGGGTCTCGCGGTGCTTCGGGCGCACGATCGGGCGCGCGCTTTCACGCAGCGGCGTTGGGCCGATCGCTCGAGTTGGAGTAGGCTGGCCCCGCACGTGCATCCCGAGCTCTTCGATCATCTGCTCTTGCTCGCCGCGGTCGTCTGCGCCGTGGCCCTGGTTCGTCTGGTTCGGCGCAGCGAGGGGGCCGAGCGGGGCTACTCGATCTTGGTCGGCACGCTGCTGGTCGGGTGCGTGATCGCGCTCGGCCAGAGCGTGTTCGTGGGCACGATCGCGCTCGCCTTGACCGGGCTGACCGTCATCGCGCCTTGGTTGCTCGAACATGGATCGCGCTGGGCCTTCGCCCGCGGCCGGCTGAGCCTGACGGCGCGGCTGGGCATCGCTCGCGCGATGCTGATGCCTGGCGCGGGCCTCGATCGCCAGATCCCGATCCTCGAGGGCATTGGTCTGGTCGAGCGACGCGGCGTCGATGCTGCGCTGGCCCACTTTCGCCGGCTCGCCGATCAGTCGGACGACGCGGTCGAGCTCGCGATCATCCACGAGCAGATCGTCGCGATGCTCTTTCACGGCCAGCGCTGGGACGAAGGCATCGCCCACTACGAGCGCCGCTTTCAGCCCGGCTACGCGGCGCTGCGACCGAGCCTCGCGCTCGGGCTGCTGCGCGCCTACGGCGAGTCGGGTCGGCTCGACACCGCGGCCGGCTTGTTGCGCGCGCTCGAAGCCGGGCCGATCGGGACGGATCCCAACACCGCCGGATTGCTCGGCCAGGCCCGCCTGACCTTCCTGGCCTACGCGGGCGCGGTCGGGCCCGTCGACGAGCTGGTCCAGCGGCGGCGCTTCGACGAGCTCGGGCTGACCCCCGCGACGGCCGAGCTCTTCAAGGGCATCGCACAGGCGCGATCGGGGGCGCCGCGCGAGGCCGCCGAGACCCTGCGCAAGGTCGAGCAGCTCGCGGGGCCTCGCGATCATCGGGTCTCGCAGGCCGCCCGCGACGTGCTGGCCGAGGTCGGCGAGCTGGCCAAGCCGAGCTCACCCGCGCCGCTGACATCCGAGCCCGAGCTGCGCCGCTACGTCGAGTCGGTCGGCGAGCGGCTGCGCGAGTTCATCGCGGCGCCGCCGAGCGTGCGTCGGCACGAGCGAACCTGGGTGACCCACGGCGTGATCGTGTTCGGCTCGCTGGTCTACGGCATGCACCTGCTGCTCGGCGGCGGCAGCATGGGCCTGATCGGCCTCGGCGCGCTGGTCGAGGACCTGTGGCAGCGCGGCTCGTGGGCGCGGGTGTTCACGGCTCCATGGATCCACGTCGATCTCGTCGGCCTGCTCTTCGACGCCTACGCGCTGTGGCTGGCGGGTCAGCTGATCGAGCGGCTGCTCGGGCCGGCGCGGATGGGCCTGGTCACGATCGCGGCCGCGATCGTCGGGATGGCGGCGTCGGTGATCGCGTTGCCCTGGCTGTGGTCCTTGGGGCTCGAGCCGCTGGCCCGGGTCGGTGCGACGGGCGGCAACCTGATGGCCGTGGGCGCGAGCACGGCCGCGCTCTGGCTGCTCTTGCCCAGCCGCACGCCGATGATCGCCAGCCGAGCCCGACGCAACCTCGCGGTCACGCTCGGCCTCTTGCTGGCCACCAACCTGATCATGAATTGGCCGGGCGCGCTCGGGTTCGGGATGTCCCCGATCGCGTTGCTCGCGACCATGCTCTTCGCCAGCGTGATCGCGTTGCTGCCGGTCGGGCCGGCCGGGGCGCTCGGACAGGTCGGGGCGCTGCGCTCCGGCGCCGAGCGAGTCGGCGTGCTCGGGCGAGTCGGCGAGGCGCTGGCCTCGGCGATCCTCGCGGCGATCGTCGTGCTCAGCGCGGTCGCAGGCGTGCTCGTGCTGCGCGAGGCGCCCGAGCGCGAGCTGATCGATCAGCGCAGCTGGGTCTGCACGGTCTCCGGCGTCGAGCTGCACACGCCGACCTGGTTCGCCGAGCAGACCCTCGATCACGACGTGCCCTTCGAGGTCCCGATCATCGATGGTCTGGTCGACGCGCTCGAGTTGCGCGACGGCTCGCTCGTCCAGCTCGCGGTCGTCCGTGGCGAGCGGCCGCCCGCGGGCGAGGGCGAGCTCCAGCCCGCGCTCGGCGAGCCGCTCGGGTCCTTCGCTCTCACGCTCGCGGCCAGCCTGCCCGAGCCCTTCGCGGCCAAGCTGGCCGACGAGGGCCGAAGCTGGCGGGCCTTCGATCTGTGGCGTGACGGCGAGCGGGTCGGGCGAATGATCGAGCGTGACCTCGAGGTTGACCCAGGCGAGCTCCCGGCGACCCTGGTCCTGCTCGCGAGCCCCTCCGCCGCCCTCGACCACGCGCCCGAGCTGTGGGTTGCGATCCTCGCCGACGCCGAAGTGGTCGGCGAAGCGGGCGACCGAAGCGTCTGCCGGGCTCGCTGACGGGCGATTGGCTATACTCCGGCCCAGGGTCTGTCTTGGTCCGCCACGAACCAATCCCGCCGCACATGTGGGCCGGCTTCTTGCTGGTGGCGCTGCTGATCAACGGCTTCTCTCTGGTTCAAGCTGGCGACGCGCTCGGCCACGCCCTGCGCAACGACGAGGTCGAAGACGAGGAGCCCGCGCCGATGGAGTTCGAGATGGTCGAGGACCAGCCCGAGAGCTTCGTCGAGCAGGAGAACTTCGACGATCAGGTCCCCGACGACGCGCGCCGCCAGGCCGAGAACGACTCGAACCCGGACCACGAGACCCGGATGCGCAACCAGCCCGACCGGCCCAGCCGCGAGCCGCAGCGCGAGGGCCAGCAGCGCGAGGGCGAACCCCAGCCCGACTCGCAGCAAGCCGGCGAGGTCGGGGCGGGCAGCGAGAACGACATGCACGAGGCGCCCGACGGCCAAGAGTCCAAGTCGGGCGAGCGCGTGGCGAATCTCGGCGGCTCGACCGGCGCGCTGCGGGCCGCGTTCGGCACCCACGGGACCCACGACAACCTGCACGACGTCGACGAGGGCGAGACCAACATCCTCCAGTCGAAGCGCAACCTCTACGCGTCCTTCTTCAACCGCTTGCGCGACCGCGTCGCCGAGGAGTGGGAGCCCGAGGACGCCAACAAGGCCGCCGATCCCAACCAGCGGATCTACGGGACCGCGGCGCGCACGACCGTGCTGTGGGTCCAGCTCGACGAGACCGGCGCGGTCGTCAAGGTCGTCGTCAAGCGCTCGAGCGGGGCCCCGCACCTCGACGACGAGGCCATCCGGGCGATGAAGGCCGCCGCGCCCTTTCCCAACCCGCCCGAGGGCTTGATGGACAGCGAGGGCCTGATCGCGTTCGACTTCGGCTTCACCCTCGACTTCGTCGAGGGCCCGCGAATCTTCCGCTACCAGAGGTGAACGGCATTGGGCGCATCCGACAATCGACTCCTGACCGCCGAGCAGCTCGACGCCGCGCTCGCCGACCTCGATGGTTGGGCGCTCGCCGACACCCGGCTCTTCAAGCAATTTCGCTTCGCTGGCTTTCCGGCCGCGATCGCGTTCATGACCGAAGTCGCGTTCGCGGCCGCGCGCCTCGACCATCACCCGAATTGGTCGAACGTCTACGATCGGGTCGAGGTCGAGCTGTGGTCGCACGACCTGGGCGGGGTCTCGGCCCGCTGCGTCGAGCTGGCCGCCGCGATGAACCAGATCGCGAGTCGCTAGAGCGCGCTAGCCCGGCAGGTCTTCCGGCAGGTCCTCGATCGAGGGATAGTCCTCGAGCACGAAGCCCCAGCCGTTGTCGACCCGCAGGTCGACATGAAAGCGGGTGAACTCGCCGAGCTTGCTCTCGACGACCATCGCGCCTCGGTGCTCGCGGACGATCCCGTGGCTGACCGAGAGCCCGAGCCCGGTGCCCGAGTCGCGGCCCTTGGTGGTGAAGAAGGGGTCGTAGACGCGGTCGAGGATCTCGCGCGGGATCCCGACCCCGTGGTCCTCGACGGTCGTGCGGACCCAAGCCTCGCCCTCGAGTTCGAAGCAGCGGCTGACGATCAGGATGCGCTTGTCGTCGTCGAACTCGGGGAACCTCGCGTTGAGGGCGTCGCGGGCGTTGGCGACCAGGTTCATGAACACCTGTTGGATCTGCTGGCTGCGACACTTGATCAGCGGCAGGTCCTCGGGCACGTCGACCGCGAGCGTGATGTGATCGCGGCGCAGCACGGCCCGCATCAAGGTCAGGCTCGACTCGACGATGTCGCAGAGGCGCGCCGGGCTGTGGTGCTCTTTTTCTTGCCGCGCGAAGGCCAGGAGGCTGCGGACGATGCTCGCGACGCGCTCGGTCTCGACGACGATCTCGTTGGCGAACTCGGCCACGGGCTCGTCCTCGCGCACGCGGGCGCGGACGAGGTCGGCGTAGTTCATGATGCTCTGGATCGGGTTGTTGATCTCGTGGGCGACGCCGCTGGCGAGGGTGCCGAGCGACTCGAGCTTCTGCTGCTGGCGCAGCTGGGCCTCGAGGTTGGTCCGCTCGCGCTCGGCGGCCTTGCGATCGCTGATGTTGGTGCCGATCAGCAAGAACCCGCGCGCCTCGCCTTCGACGTAGGGGACGACGCGGTTGGCCCACCAGGTCTCGCCGCGCTGCCCGGTTCGTGGATCGATCTCGGGCTCGCGCACGACGATCTCGTAGCTGCTCGGCTCACCGCTGCGGGTGGCCAGGTCCATCGCTCGCCGCAGCGCCGCGCAGGCTTCTGGCCCGAGGTGATCGAAGATCGAGCTGCCGAAGCTGGACGCGGCCGGGGCCCGACCGATCGCGCGGTTGGTCACGACGATCCGGCCCTCGGCGTCGAGCTCGGTGATTCGGTCCGGGACGTTCTCCCACAAGAAGCGCCAGCGAGACTCCGAGCGGCGCAGCGCTTGTTCGGCGCGGCGTCGCTCGGTGATGTCGCTGAGGATCATCGTGATCGCGACGATCTCCCGGCTGCGGATCACGGGCGCCGCTTGGGCTTCGTACCAGCGGGAACCCTCGACCCCAGGCGCAGGCCCGCCCTCGTTCGCCTCGTCGCTCGGCGCAGGCGAGGGCGCTTCGTCACCGGGTCGACCGCGCAGTTCGAATTCCCACGCGCTGATCGGCTGGGCCGAGTAGTCCCGCTCACCGCCTGCGGTGATGATCTCCGCGACCGCGTGGCGTATTCGCGCCGCGCCGACCTCGTCGGTCAGCTCGAACATGCTCGAGCCGATCAGCTCCCACGGCTCGCGCGAGTCGCCAGGCATCCGGCGATTGATGAACAAGATCGTCCCGTCGAGATCGCTGGTGAGGATGACGTTGGGCGCGTGTTCGACCAACGAGAGGAAGCGAGCCTCGACATGTCCGAGCGCGTCTTCGGTTCGTTTCCGCTCCGTGATCAATTCACCAGATGCGTAGACGCGACGAGCGAGTCCCTGGCCGCGCCCCTCGAGCCGCTGCCGAACCCACATCAGCGAGCCATCCCGGGCGAACATGCGAAATTCGTGGACGGCTTGGTCTCGACCGGCCTGTGCAGGCCCGCGAACGACCGAATTCACGCTGGTTCGAAACCCGGTGACGTCTTCGGAATGGACCAGCGCCTCGACGTCGACGCTGCCGATGTCCTCGGCGGTGTAGCCAGTCGAGCGCGCGAAACTGCGTGTCGTCCACGCGCGTCGCTCGAGCCCTTCGGCTCGGACCTCGCCCAGCCACCAGTACCCGGAGGTGAGCTGAGAGAACACATGCAGATGTTCGCGCGCGACCGCGAGCTCCTCACGAAGCGCAGCGAGCTCTGCATCGCGCGGGTCGGCGCCATTCCGCCACTTCCCGGCCTCGCCCTGGGGGGCCGAGTGAGGGGCCGGGTCGTCACGATCGGACATGGTGAGGCGACGGAGACCGCCCTTACCATGATATACCTTGGCGGCTCGCCCGGGAATCGCCGCTGTGCGGTGAACTCCGGATCCACTCCGAGGCACGGCAAAATCCCCATGGCCCGAGTCCTGGTCGTCGACGACGAACGCAGCTTGCGTCGCACTTTCTCCTTGTTCCTGCGGGACGACGGTCACGACGTCGAGACCGCCGAAGATGTCGATCAAGCCCTCGCCACGCTCGAGCGCGGGGACTTCGACGTCGTCGTCTCGGACATCATCTTGCCTCGGCGCAGCGGGGTCTCGCTCATGGAAGCGATCGCGGACCGCTGGCCGGACATCAAGGTGATCTTGGTGACCGGCGAGCCGACCGTCGAGACCGCCGCGAGCGCTGTCCGCTCGGGCGCCTACGACTACATCTCCAAGCCGGTCTCGAGTTCGAAGATCCGCAAGGTCGTGGCCTCGGCCGCCCGGGTCAAGTCGCTGCAAGACGACAACCGGCGCCTCCAGACCGAGAACGACGATCAGCGGGCCGAGCTGGCCAAGCTGGTCGAGGTTCGAACCGCCGAGGTCCGCGACACTCGCGAGGCGCTGGCCTCGACCGAGGCTCGCATCGGTCGAATCGCGTCGAACATCCCCGGCGTGCTGATCCAGTTCGAGCGCCACGACGACGGCGAGTTCGCGTTCACCTTCTTGGCCGACAGCGCGGCGCAGACCTTCGGGCTCAGCCCCGAAGAGGTCATCGCCGACTTCAAGGTGTTGATCGATCGCGTCCACCCCGAGCACCGCGAGGATCTTCGGCTCTCGCTCGCGCGCTCGGCCGAGGAGCTGAGCCTGTGGACTTGGGAAGGTCGGATCGTCCTGCCGAGCGGCGAGGTTCGCTGGTTCCAGGCCCAGTCGCGGCCGGTCCAGACCGAGTCGGGCACGATCGTGTGGGACGGCGTCATGCTCGACATGAGCGAGCGCAAGGATCTCCAGGCCCGCTTGATGCTCTCCGATCGCATGGCGTCGATCGGCACGCTCGCGGCCGGCGTCGCCCACGAGATCAACAACCCGCTCACCTACGTGCTGACCAACCTGCACATCTTGGCCAAGCGGGCCGATCGTGCGCTCGGTCTGGTCGACGCCGAACAGGCCCGCGAGCTGATGTGCACCGAGGACACGCTCCAGCTGCTGCGCGAGACCTCCGAGGGCGCCCGCCGGGTTCGCGACATCGCGCGCGACCTCAAGACCTTCTCGCGCTCGAGCGACGAAGTGCAGCCGGTCGACGTCCGCCAGGTGCTCGACTCGTCGGTCCGCATGGCGATCAACGAGATCCGCCACCGCGCTCGGCTCGAGCGCAACTACATGGACACGCCGCAGGTGCTGGCCAACTCGTCGCGGCTCGGCCAGGTCTTCCTCAACCTGATCGTCAACGCCGCCCAGGCGATCCCCGAGGGCGCGAGCGACCGCAACGTCATCCGCCTGACGACCTCGACCAGCCCGAGCGGCTGGGCCGAGGTCGCGGTCACCGACACTGGCACCGGCATCCCCAACGAGCTGCTCGATCGCATCTTCGAGCCCTTCGTGACCATGAAGCCGGTCGGGGTCGGGACCGGGCTCGGGCTCTACATCTGTCGCGACATCGTCGCCAACCTCGGCGGCATGATCGAGGTCGAGTCGCAGATGAACGTCGGCACCACCTTCAAGGTCTGCTTGCCGCCCGCGCCGACCGACGCGGTCGATCGGGCCGCGGCGCCGCGCTTGAAGAAGGCGGCCGAGAGCAAGCTGCCGCGGGCCAAGATCCTGGTCATCGACGACGAGGTCAACATCGGCCAGAGCCTGTCGCGCTCGCTCGAGGACCACGAGGTCACGCTGGTCACCAGCGGCCGCGAGGCGATCGATCGGCTCGACGCCGGCGCCTACTTCGACCTGATCTTCTGCGACGTCATGATGCCCGAGCTGACCGGTCGCGACGTGTTCGAGCACATCGAGCGCCAGCACCCGGCCTACCTGGAGAAGATCGTGTTCATGACCGGGGGGGCCTTCACCGAGCGCGCGGCCGAGTTCGTCGAGCAGGTCAAAGCCCGCAAGATCGACAAGCCCTTCGACATCGGTCTGATCCGGGCGATCCTGCGCGAGTTCCTCGATCCCCTGCACAAAGCCCGCGGCGCGCAGCCGGGGCCAAGCTAGGCGCTGCCCCGCCCCGCCTCGCCCCGCCCCGCCTCGCCCCGCGCGACCCCCCGCGCAGGGCTTCGTCGCCCCATCCACTCTCTTGTCCGCCTGAGCCACCCGTGACCACTTTGCCCGGCTTCGAGTCCGGTCCGTTGATCCATGCGGGCTCTCGCTCGCGCATCCTTCGGGCGCGTCGGATCCGCGATGGCATCTCGGTCGTGCTCAAGACCCACGCCTCGGGCCGGCCGAGCGCGCCCGCGGTCGATCGTCTGCGCCGCGAGTGGGAGCTCGGCCGCAGCTTCGATCACCCCAACATCGTCCGCTACCTCGGGTTCGAAGTCGGCGAGGAGTCGGCCGCGATCGTCATGGAAGACTTCCACGGCGTCTCGCTGGCCGAGCGGATCCCCGTCCACGGCTTCGCGATCGATCGCTTCCTCGACTTGGCCCTGCAGCTGGTCCGCGGGCTCGCGGCGATCCACGCTCGCCACATCGTCCACAAGGACGTCAAGCCGCGCAACATCCTGATCGACAGCAGCGGTCAGCAGGTCAAGTACATCGACTTCGGCGTGTCGGCCCAGCTCGACGTCAACGAGCGGCTCAGCGTCGCGCCGAATCGACTCGAGGGCACGCTGGCCTACATCTCGCCCGAGCAGACCGGGCGAATGAACCGCGCGCTCGATCACCGCGCCGACCTCTACTCGCTCGGCGTCACCTTCTACGAGCTGCTCTGCGGTCAGGTCCCCTTCACCGCGACCGAGGCGCTCGAGCTGGTTCACTGCCACCTCGCCAAGATCCCGGACTCGCCGGCGAGCGTGCGGCCCGACGTGCCCGAACAGCTCGCGCGGATCGTCGGCAAGCTGCTGGCCAAGGCGCCCGAGGATCGCTACCAGAGCGCGCGCGGCCTCCTCTACGACCTGACCCGCTGTCGCGACGCGAACGCGGCCGGGCGATCGGTGCCGCTCTTCGATCTCGGCAGCCACGACCGCGGGCCCGAGCTGCGCGTGCCGGGTCGACTCTTCGGGCGCGAGCGCGACGTCGAGCTGCTCGAGCGGGCGTGGATGCGAGCGCAGCGAGGTCGGCCGGCGCTGGTCTTGGTCTCGGGCAGCTCCGGCGTCGGCAAGTCGGCCTTGGTCGGCGAGCTCGATCTGCGCCTGCGCGATCGAGCGGGCGCCTTCATCAGCGGCAAGTTCGGCCAGCTCGGAAGTCGGGCCGCCTACGAGGCCTTCACCGAGGCGTTCCGATCGCTCGCGGGTCGAATCCTCGGCGCCGGCTTCGACGAGTTCGGCCGCTGGCAGGCCCAGCTCGGCGCCGCGCTGGCCAGCAACGGTCGGATCTTGCTCGACATGGTGCCCGAGATGGAGGCGATCGTCGGGCCGCTGCCGCCGGTCCAGGCGCTCGGGCCCGAGGAGTCGCAGCACCGCTTCAACCTGGTCTTTCGCCGCTTCGTCCGCGCCTGCGCGCGCGAGGGTCACCCGCTGACCTTGTTCCTCGACGATCTTCAGTGGGCCGATCCGGGCAGCCTCGCGCTGCTCGAGCTGCTCGCGCGCGACGAAGAGCAGACCCACCTCTTGTTGATCGCCTCGGTCCGCGACGACGAGCTCGACGGCGATCACCCGACCCGGACCACGCTCGCCGCGATCCGGCATGGCGCCGCGTCGCTGATCGAGCTGCCGCTGCACGAGCTCGGGGTCGCCGACGTCGAGGCCTTGATCGCGGAGGCGCTCGGGCGCACGCCGCCGCGCTCGCGCGAGCTCGCCGAATTGGTCGTCGAGCGCACGGCCGGCAACCCCTTCTTCGTCCGGACTTTCTTGCAGTCCGCTTGGGAAGAGAAGCTGCTCGTCGCGGAAGAGCCCGAAGCGAGCGCCGAGCTGGAATTCGATCAATCGACGGTCGTCTGGCGCTGGGACGAAGAGGGCTTGCGCAGCATGCAGGCGAGCGAGTCGGTCGGCGAGCTGCTCGCCCGGCGGCTTCGCCAGCTGCCCGAGTCGGCGCGGGTGACCCTGCGAACGGCCGCCTGCCTGGGCACCGAGTTCACGCCCGAGACCGTCGCGGCGATCAGCGCCGCCAACCCCGAGATCACGACCCGCGATCTCGCCGACGCCGCGCGAGCCGGGATGCTGATCCAGCACGGCGACGATCGCTTCGACTTCGTCCATGACCGCGTCCGCGAGGCCGCGCGGGCTCTGCTGCCGCCGGACGAGCGCGCCTCGGTCCACCTGCGGATCGGCCGGATGCTGCTGGCCAACACGCCCGCCGATCGCCTCAACGAGCGCATCTTCGCCATCGTCGATCACCTCGACACCGGCAGGCCGCTCTTCGCCGCGGCGGACGAGCGGGTCGAGCTGGCTCGGCTTGCGGTCATCGCCGGGCGTCGGGCCCACAGCGCGACCGCCTACGCGACCGCGGTTCGCTACTACCGAACCGGACTCGAGTGCCTCGCCTTCGATCCCGAGTCAGCCTGGACCGAGCACTACGAGCTGACCCGCGATCTCCACCGCGAGCTGGCGATCGCCGAGTACCTGACCGACGACCTCGAGTCGTCGCGGCGGCACATCGACCTCGCGCTCGCGCACGCGCGCGAGCCCGCCGACCGAGTCGAGCTGCTCGACCTGCTGGTCTTCCAGCACACGATGGCGACCCGCTACGCCGAGGCGCTCGAGACCGGCCGCGAGGCGCTGGCGCTGCTCGACATCCCGCTGCCGACCCGGCCCGACGAGGTCGATCGCGCGCTGGCGCTCGAGCTGGCCGAGTATCGCGAGCGCGTCGCTGGCCAGCCGATCGCCGCGCTCATCGATCGACCGATGATGGTGCGGCGCGACACTCGAGCCGGCGCGCGCCTGCTCTCGACGATGATCAGCGCAGCGTTCAGCGCCGACCATCGGCTCTTCCCGCTGGTCTCGCTCAAGCTGGTCAACCTCTCGCTCACCCACGGCCACGTGCCCGAGTCGTGCTACGGCTACGCGCACCACGGCACCTTCGTCGGCTCGGTGCTCGGCGATCACGTCACCGCCCACGCCTGGGGCATGCTCGCGCTCGCGCTCGCGCGCAAGCTCGACGACCTGGCCCAGGAGTGCCGGGCCTGCAACATCGTCGGCGGGTTCTTGCTGCCCTGGCGGGCCCACGTTCGCGAGTGCGAGCCGCTCAACTTGCGTGGTCATCAGATCGGGACCGAGTCGGGCCAGCTCGAGTTCGTCGGCTACATCGAGTACCACCGCCAGCTGCTCGCGCTCTTCGCCGGGACCTCGCTCGGCAAGCTCTACGCCGACCTCGGCCGGGCGCTGGCCGAGCTCGAGCGCATCAACCATGTCTACGCCGCCAACGTCGTGCGCGGCGTCCAGCTGGTCGTCGCCGCGCTCCTGGGCGAGCGTCCGCAAGGCCAGTCGCGCGAGCTCGAGGCGCTCGAGCGCGAGTTCGTCGCGATCTGTCGCGCCGATCAGAGCTTCATCGCGATCTGCGTCCACTACGTCTATCAGGCCCAGCTGCGCTACCTCCACGGTGAGGTCCACGCGGCGCTCGACGCCATCGCGCAGAGCAAGGAATTCCTGCCCTACGCGATCGGCCATGTCGCGCTCGCCGATCGAAATTTCTATCACTCGTTGGCGCTGATCCGCGTGCAGCCCGAGCTCGAGCCGGCCCAGCAGCAGCTCGCGCTCGCGACCATCGAGCACAACCAAGCCCAGATGCAGCACTGGGCCGCCAGCTGCCCGGCCAATTTCGAGCACAAGCGGCTCTTGGTCGCGGCCGAGCTGGCCCGGGCCGACGGCGAGCTCTTGCTCGCGCTCGACCTCTATGACCAGGCGATCCTCGCCGCGCGCGAGCAGGGCTTCGTCCATGTCCACGCGCTCGCCAACGAGCTGGCCGCCCGGATGTGGATCCACCAGGGCAAGCCGCGCTTGGCCTTGCCCTACATGATCGAGGCGGTCGAGGGTTGGCGAGCCTGGGGCGCTCGCCGCAAGCTCCGCTTGCTCGAGCTCGAATTCCCCGAGCTGCTGCGCGAGGTGCCGGGCGTCGGCCCGCGTCGGCAGCCGATGGCCGCGACCTCCGAGGGCGGCAACAGCTCGCAGGCGCTCGACCTCGCGACCGTCACCCGAGCTTCGCAAGCGATCTCGAGCGAGATCGATCTCGACCGACTCTTGGCTCGGATGATGCGGATCATCCTGCTCAACGCGGGCGCCAACCGGGGCTTCTTGATCCTCGCCGCCGACGAGGACTTTCGGGTCGAGGCCGCAGCCAGCAGCGAGGGCGAGGTCGATCTCGATCGCAAGCGCTCGCTGCAAGAGGCCGATCTCGCGGTCAGCATCGTCCGCCACGTGCTGCGCAGCGGCGAGAACATCGTGCTCGAGGACGCCCACCGCAGCAGCCCCTTCAGCGGCGATCCCCATGTCGTCCGGCGGCGGCTGAAGTCGGTCTTGTGCACGCCGATCCGGCACAAGGACGAGCTGGTCGGCGTGCTCTACCTCGAGAACGAGCACGCGGCGGCGGCCTTCACCGAGGCTCGCACCGAGGTCTTGCAGATCCTGCTCTCGCAGGCCGCGATCTCGCTCGAGAACGCTCGCTACTACAACGAGCTCAAGACGCTCAACACCGAGCTGCGGGTCCGCGCCGACGAGCTCGCCGTGTCGAAGCAGCGGCTCGAGGCCGAGATCGCCGAGCGCGAGCGCGGCCAAGCCGAGCGCCAGCAGCTCGAGGCCCAGCTGCGCCAGTCGCAAAAGATGGAAGCCATCGGTCAGCTCGCCGGTGGCGTCGCCCATGACTTCAACAACCTGCTGACGACCATCATCGGCTCGACCGACGTGCTCTCGAGCCAGCGGCGCGAGGAGCTCGGTCGGGCTGGCGTGGCCGAGGTCCGCGTCATTCGCGAGGCGGCCGAGCGCGGTGCCGCGCTGACCCGGCAGCTGCTCGCGTTCTCGCGCCGCCAGGTGCTCCAGCCCGAGATCATCGATCTCAACGCGCTGGTCGGGCGCAGCAGCAAGATCCTCGAGCGCCTGCTCGGCGCCGAGTACCAGCTGAACTCGAATTTGTCGGAGCCGATCGGTCGGGTTCGCGTCGATCCCGGCCAGCTCGAACAGGTCTTGCTCAATTTGGTCATCAACGCCCGCGATGCGATGATGCCGGGTGGGACGGTGACGATCGCTACGCGTGACCAGAACACGAGCTCGCCTCTGAGCGCAGTCCCGCAGCCGGTCAAGCCGGGCGAGTGGGTCGTGTTGAGCGTGTCCGACGATGGGGCTGGCATGGATCGCCGCACGCTCGCGCACATCTTCGAGCCCTTCTTCACGACCAAGGGCGTGGGCGAGGGGACCGGCCTCGGGCTCTCGACCGTGCTCGGGATCGTCCAGCAGTCGGAGGGCCTGATCACCGTCGACAGCAAGGTCGGCGTCGGCACGACCTTCGACATCTGGCTGCCCCGCTTCGCCGGCGGGGCCGAGACGCGGCCCAAGCACGAGTCGACCTCGGAGACCGACGATCCCGGCGGCGCCACCAGTGAGGGGCACGCGACCATCCTGGTCGTCGAAGACGAAGCGCCGGTCCGTCGGACCGTCGAACAGATCCTCAAGCTGCACGGCTACAACGTGTTGACCGCCGAGAACGGCGAGGCCTGCCTCGAGCTCTGCTCCGGCTTCCACGGGCTGATCGATCTGGTCCTGACCGACTTCGTGATGCCCAAGCTCGGCGGCCTCGAGCTGGCGCTGCGCCTGCGCAAGCTTCGGCCCGAGACCAAGATCCTGTTCATGAGCGGCTTCACCGACGGCGAGCTCGCGGGCGACAAGGTCGCCGAGCTCGGTGGCATCGAGCTGATCGAGAAGCCCTTCCGCGCGGCCGCACTGCTCGCCCGGATCCGGGCGCTGCTCGGCACGAGCTGAGCTCGATGCCGCAGACTTCAGGCGAGCTCGAGGAGTCCGCGACGGACGGCCTCGACGACCGCGTGGGTCCGCGAGCGCGCGGCCAGCTTGTCGAGCAGGCCGTCGACGTGAAACTTGACCGTGTGCGCGCTGATCCCCAGCGAGTCGGCGATCGCTCGGTTCGACAAGCCGTCGGCGAGCAGGGTCAGGACCTCGCGCTCGCGCGGGGTCAGGTCATCGGCGGCGGCGCGGCGTCGGACCGGCGGGGCCTCGACGCTCGGCTCCGGTGACCACGCGGCGATCAACGCGTCACCCGGATCCTCGTCGAGCACCGTCAATCCGCGATGCACGGCCTCGATCGCGGCGCGGAGCCGACTCGGGCTGGCGTCGCGGGCGACCAGCCCACGCACGCCCGCGGCCAGCAAGGGCAGGGGATCGATGTCGCCGTCGGGCAGCAGCGCGACGACGCTCGGCGTGCTGGTCTCGGACTCGAGCCGAAGGTCGGGCCGAGTCGGCTCGCGCGCGGCCATCGGCAAGATCGGCAGGCCCTCTTCGTCGTGCTCGACCGAGCGCGCGTCCCAGACCAAGACCGAGGCGCGGCGCGGATCATCGACCAACGAGAGCAGCGGACCCGGCTCGGGGCCGCCGCGCAAGCGAGCCCGCAGGGCCGCCTCGACCAAGGAGTCGTCGCTGATGATCGCGACCGAGATCACCAGCGACGAGGCCGAGGCCGGGCTCGGCTCGGCGAGATACTGGGAGCGTCGAGCGGCAGCGGCGAAGTCCGCCCGCTCGCTGTCCACGCTCGCGTCGCGACCGAGCGCGACGGCAGGAGTGCTGAGCAAGGCTTCGGTCTGGCTGTCGTCGAAAGTGCGCACGGTCGTCTCGCGGTGGTGGGCCGGGCGGCCCCTCGGATGCTGTTCGTCGGGGGCCCGCAGAGGTTGCATGATCAGGATAGGCGCCAGACCCGGGGGCGTCTGACAATTCTCCGCCATGGGTGGCGGACTCGGATTCTCCGCCACGGGTGGCGGGACCCGGGTCGAGCTGGTCCTTTGGCCTGGGCGCTCAGGACGGGCGTTCGGTCGGCGTCAGGCGCAGCTCCAGCCGCTGCCCGCCGCGCAGCACGACGATGGCGAGCTCGTGATCGGCCCTGCCGACCAGGGTCTCCCGGAGCGCTCCGGGGTCATCCGCCGACTTGCCGCCGAGCTCGAGGATGACGTCGCCGATCAGCACGCCACCCGCGGCGGCGGGGCTACCCTCCTCGAGCCCCGCCACGAGCACGGCGCTGCGCTGCTCGATGCCGAGCGCGTCGCGTTGCTGGCTGGGCAGCACGACCGGGACCAAGGACACGCCCAACCAGCCGTGCCGGACCTGGCCATTCTCGAGCAGCTCGCGGACCACCCGCTCGAGCGTGGCGACCGGGATCGCCAAGTCGGCGCCGCGGACCAAGCCACGGCTGTCGAGGCCGAGCAGCCGACCCTCGGCGTCGATCAAGGGACCGCCGGAGAACCCGACCGGCAACGCGCGATCGCTCTCCAACCAGGCGTCGATGCGGCCGCCTTGGGGCGTCCGAAAGCCAGGGCCGACGAGCCCGAGGATCCGCAGCGAGGCGCGCAGCTGCCAGCCCGGTCGGCCCAGCGCCAGCGCCAGCGTGCCGAGCTCCGGCAACGCCTCGGCTCGAGCGATCGCGCTCAGGCCCGCCTTCGAGCTGCGAAACACCGCGATGTCGGTGGTCGAGTCGCGTGCGATCAGCTCGACCTCGCGCTGCTGTTGATCGGGCCCGGTCAAGGTCCACGCGCTCTCGTGTTGGCGGCGGCCCATCGTGCCGCGGTGGCTGGTCACGATCACGCCTTCGTCGGACCAGACCGTGCCCGAGGTCGCGCCGCCGCGTTGGCTGGTCAGCCCGACCACGCTCGCGCCTGCGCGCGCGATCGCTTGGCGAAAGAAGTTGCCGAGATCGGGGGTCGGAATGGAGTTCGCTGCTTCGCTCATGTCCGCAAGCTAGGCCGCCGAAGCCCGCCACACATCGCCGACTCGGGCAGCGCTCGACCACCCACTTGGGCGGCTCGCCTGCTCATTCGAGGGTCCGCAGCAGCGCGAGCGAGGCGACCTCGGCGGCGCCGGCTTCGAGCAGCGCAGCCTTGCACGCGCGCAAGGTCGAGCCGGTCGTGGTCACGTCGTCGAGCAGCAACACGCGCCGGCCAGCGACCCGAGCCGCATCGCGCACGCGAAACGCTCCGTGGACGTTGGCCGCTCGCTCGTGGGCGTCGAGCTCGGTCTGCGCCCGGGTCGAGCGAGTCCTGCGAAGGGCTCGCAGCGCCAGCTCGGGCGCCGCACCGCCTTCGCGTCGGCGATGCCGGAGCGCCCAGCGGGCCAGCTCCTCGGCTTGATCGAAGCCTCGCATCAGTCGGCGTCGCCAATGCAGCGGGACCGGGATCAATACATCGAAGCCGCGCTCGAGCTGGGGTTGCGCGGCGAGCAGGCGGCCGAGCGGGCCGGCCAGAGCCAGCGCGCCGCCGAACTTGAGCTGGACCACCGCGCGGGCGATCGGGCCCTCATAGGCAAAGGGTGCCGCGACGCCGTCGGGCCCGGGCGCGGCCCCGAGCAGGAGCTGGTCGGGCTGGCAGCTGCTGCAGAGCGCCAGCGCTCGATCGTGACGCAAGAGCCGAGCGCAGCCGAGGCACAGGGGTGGAAGGAGCGTGGACCACAGCCACGGACATCGGCCACGCCGATGCAGCGTTGCAAAAAATCGAATGGCCACATTCATGGCCACACGAGATCGAGCCGAGATCTCGCGAAAGATCTCCATTTTTCATTGAGCCAATTTCACGTCAGCTCCGATGCAAGTTCGACAGCATCGAGCAATTCGGGCCCTGAGAGCCCCTGGGGGGACGAATTTCAGCGCGCTTGCACCCCGCCCAGAGTTGGGATCAGCGTATGGCCTTTTTCACCGTGGAGGGTCAAAGCAAATACAGGAGGTCGAAGTCCGATGCGCAACCCGTCTAGTTTTGGCGTTGGTGAGCAACTCTTCTCGCCCCAGTTCACCGTCACCCCAGCCGACATCGCGGGCTGGGATCGCGCGTCGGTGTTGGGCGACCGCGACGACCGGCCGAGCTTTCGGCACAGCTTCGAAAGCCCGCTGGCCAGCGGCGCGGCCGTCCCCGACGGCCTGATCTTGGTCAAGGCGCTCGAGGCTCTGGTCCGCAGCGCGCAGTGGGGTGGGTGTCGGCTCGAGCCGACCTCCCACGGCCGCGTTCGCCAGTTTGGCAGCATCGGCGTCGGCGCTCGACTTCATGCGGTCGCGACCATTCGCTACCGCAGCCACGCGGGCCAGGCCAGCTTCCTGACCTTGATCGTCGAGGTTCGCAGCGGCTCGCGGCGACTCGCCGAGGTCGAGGTCGGCGTCGAAGTCCTGGCCCCGACGCCGCTCTGGCAGCCCGAACTGGCCGCTTGAGGGCGTCAGGCGTGATGATAAGGGTGGCCGGCGAGGATGGTCCCGGCCCGATAGAGCTGCTCGACCAGCATCAGCTGCGCGATTCGGTGGGGTAGGGTCAGCTTCGAGAGCGAGAGCACTCGGTCGGCGGCGGCTCGATCGGCGTCGTCGAAGCCATGGGCGTCGCCGATCAGCCAATCGATCTGCCGCTCGCCGCGTGCTCGCCAGTCGCCGATCCACGCGGCGAGCCCCTCGCTGTCGACCTGGGTCCCGCGCTCGTCGAGCAGCACCCGCGGGCGCCCGGCCCGGGCCCGCAAGCTGGCGAGGTCGCGCAGATGGATCAGCTCGATCGGCAAGAGCGTGCGGGCGCGGCGTTGGTACTCGTCGACCAAGGCCTCGAGCCCCGGCTGCTTGAGCTTGCCGATCGCCAGAATCCGGAGCTGCATGGCTGCTAGCTGCTAGCTGCTAGGGCTCGAAGAGGTCGTCGTCGGGCTTGGGCTTGCTCTCGGCTTCGTCGTCGTCACCGTCGTCGTCGTCGTCGTCGGCGGGCTTGCCGGCGTCTTCGAGCCCGGTCGGCTCGTCGTCGTCACCGTCGAAGTCGTCGTCGTCTTCGAAGTCGTCGTCGTCGAAGTCGTCGTCGCCTTCGTCGAGCTCCTCGTCGGCGTCGTCGCCCTCGGCGTCATCGCCAGCCGGCTCGTCGCCGAACTCGTCTTCGAACCCGCCGAAGGCCATGTCGCCGCGGTAAGCGGGCATCGGATCCGGGACCGCGAGGCCGAGCAGGTCGGTCTCGTCGAAGAGCTCGGGGTCGAGCGCGAGCTCGACTCGGGGCGCGTCGCTCCACATGCTCTCGAGGTCGTAGTGGAGCCGAACCGGGTGATAGAAGACGTGGACGAGGAAGTCGCCGTAGTCGAGCAGGGCCCACAGGTTGTGGTCGAGCCCGTCGCTGCCGAGCAAGGTCGCGTCGGGATCGCTGACCAAGGCCTCGTTGATGCCGTCGATGATGCCGCGGACCTGTCGGTCGGAGCGAGCCGAGAGCAGCAGACCCCAGTCGGTGTAGCCCGCGACTTCGGTCAGGCGAAGGACGACGGGTACCTTGGCTCCGCGGTCGAGCGCGGCCGTGAGGGCGCGATCGAGGGCCGCCGGTAGATCGGCGCGAGTCCATTTGCGGGGCGCTTGCACCGGTTGCCTATAGCGCGGGCGATCAGGGGGCGGCAAGCCCATCGAGCAGGCGTTCACGCAGCAATTCGGGTCGATCGCGCTCGAAGGCCGGCTTGGCGCCCTCGGGCGGCGCGATCGAATCGCGCAGGGCGTCGCCCTCGGCGAGCGCCTCGACGCTGCCCTCGAGTCGTAGACTGCCGACCAGCTCGCGCCGAGCGCTGTCTTGGAAGTGCCAGGCGAGCTCGATCTCGCAGGCGAGCCAGAGCCCGGTCGCGCGATCGATCACGAGCTGACCCGAGATCGCATCGATGCTGGCTTCGTGACGCCACGCGTCGGGCGGCTCGACGATCCGCTCGGGGTGCGAACTCTCGCCGCGCCGCAGCGTGACTCGCAGCGCCGGACGCCCGCCGAGCTCGGTCGGCTCGACGGGTCCGAGCTCGAGCCGCGGACTTGCGAGCTCGACCGCATCACGCAGAGCGAACTGGGCGTCGTCGAGCCAGAGCATCCAGACGTCGCCGTCGAGCTCGCGTTCGAACCAGCCGCGCTCGTCGATCTGCGTCCAGATTCGTTCGTCGATCACGATCACCTCGCGGCTCGCGTTGGGCTCGCCGCCTTTTTGGCTCAAGCCGAAGCGCGGCTCGGCCCCCTTCGCGCTGAGCCAGCGCAGGTCGAGCTGGTCGTGAATCACGAAGCGCTCGAGCACGGGCTCGTCGACCTTGGCGTCGGGCAGCGGCTGATCGAGGGGCACCAGCTCCGGCGAAGGTCCCGTGTAGAAGTCGGCCGAATAGTGGAGGTGGTGGGGCCCGAGCAGCTCGCGGGCGAGCGGATGCGGCTGCGCGAGCAAGGTGATCAGGCCCGCGTAGTCGGGGTCGCTCACGAAGTCCTCGACCTGCGCGGACGCGTGCTCGCGCGGATCGGGCTTGGTCGAGGTCGGCTTGATCGCCGGGCTCGCGTCCTCGCTCTCGCAGCCGATCAGGACGGCAGTGAGCAGCAGGGCCCTCGCGGACCCCCACCGGAGGGCAGGACGCATGCGCGGAGCTTATAGCACTCGCGCGCCTGGCCGAATGGTCTCGCGCAGCGTAGGCTCGCCCTCGTGCTGGCTCCGCCCGGTCTGCCCGTGCCAGTCGAGCCGACGCTCGTCGAGCTGTTGCTCAGTCCGTGGCTGCGAATCGCGGCGTTCCTGTGGGGCGCGCTGTGGGGCTCGTTCGCCAACGTGCTGATCCATCGCTTGCCGGCGGGCGAGTCGATCGTCAGCCCGCGCTCGCGCTGCCCCGGCTGCGCGACCCCGATCGCTTGGTACGACAACGTTCCGATCGTCTCGTACCTGCTCTTGCGTGGTCGCTGTCGCCGCTGCGGTGAGCCGATCGCCCTTCGCTACTTGCTGGTCGAGCTGCTCGGCGGGCTGCTGAGCTTCGCGCTCTTCATGCTCTACGTGGTCACGCCGATGCTCCAAGGCGGCGGGATCGAGGGCATCTTCGCCTGGCAGATCTGGTTCTTCTTTTGCCTCTCGCTGGTCATCGTGACCTTCACCGATCTCGATCTGTGGGTGATCCCCGACGAGATCGTGCTGGGCATGAGCGCGATCGGGCTGGTCTTGGTGATCTGGCGACCCGAGCTGATCGGGGTCGAGACGATCCCCGCGATCGCGGCCGGGGTCGGCGGCCTGGGCCTGATCGTCGCGATTCGCTTCATCTATCTGCGCCTGCGCGGGATCGAGGCGATCGGGCTGGGTGACGGCAAGCTGCTCTTGATGGTCGGGATCTTCGGCGGGCCCGGGGCGCTGGCGTGGACGCTCGGCGCGGGCGCGATGCAAGGTTTGCTGGTCTCGATCCCGATGCTCTTCCTCGGCCGAAACCCGGCGAACAGCGATCTGCAAGAGGTCCACGGCGACGACCCCGAGCTCGGCGAGGAAGACCCGGACGCGGGGGTGATGGGCAAGCGGGTGCCTTTTGGGCCCTTCTTGGCCCTCGCGGCGCTCGAGTGGGTGCTGCTGCGTCGCCAGCTCGACGCTTTGTTCGCGTGGATGCTCGGGGGCTGAGCTCGCCGCGATACCATCGCGGCGATGGCGAAGACCAAAGGACCGGACAACAACGTCACGCAGCTACGCAAGCAGCTGCCGGGCAAGCTGGGCGAGCTGATCGAATACGGCTGGGTGGCCGGCGCGGCGGTGATCACCCTGGTCATGATGACCATGTCCTTCTCGACGCTGGAGGCCGGCCAGGTCGCGGTCCGGGTCAACAACCTGACCGGCAGCACGACCGCGATCACGCAGCCGGGCTGGGTCTTCCACCTGCCCTTCGGCGTCCACTCCCTGCACATCCTCGACGTCAGCTCGCAGACCTTCCAGATGAAGGGCGAGTCGGCGGTCGACGAGCTCCACGTCGAGAAGCTGACCGTCCGGGCCAGCGACGGGGCCAACTTTCACTTCGAGGACACGACCATGATCTTCCAGATCATGGGCGACGAGGCGGTCACGATCGCGACCGACGCGGGCCTCGAGTACGCCTTCCGCAGCTGGATCAAGCCCTACTCGCGGGCGATCCTGCGTGACGAGTTCGGCCGCGAGTCGACGATCACCGTGTCCGACCCGTCGAACTACGGGGCCGCGGCCGCGCGCGCGCAAGCGCGGGTCAACGAGTTCCTGCAGCCGCACGGCATCTGGGTCACCCAGATCGTCACCCCGCGGCCCAAGTTCAACGCCGACTACGAGCAGCTGATCGAGGAGCGCAACCGGCTGCGCAACGAGCTCGACGTGATCAAGTCGAACCTCGAGCGGGCCGAGACCGATCGCGCCCGCCAGCTCTCCGAGGTCGACCGCGACGAGAACAAGAAGATCCAGGAGCGTCGGGCCGCGCTCGAGTCCGAGCTCGCGACCGCGGTCGCGGAGCGCGAGCAGACCATTCAGGCCGCCGACACCTACAAGATCGAGAAGGTCGGTCAGGGCCAGGCCAAGCTGACGGCCGCGCGGACCAAGGCCGACGAGCTACGCGGCCAGCTCGAGGCCCAGTATCGGACCAAGAAGGCCGAGGTCGACGCCTTCGAGTCGCAGCCGGTCGAGCGAGTCATGCAGCGGCTCGGCGAACGGATCTCGGAGGTCACCATCCACATCGAACCCTGGGCGAACGACGCGAACCCCTCGCGAATCAAGCTCGAGCAATAGGAGCCGCCATGGAAAAGCTCAGCGTCATCTGCAAATGGTTCGTCCTCGGCTTCCTCGCGCTGCTGACCTTGCGCGGCCTGATGGTCGACAACATCGAGATCGGTCATGTCGGCGTCCGCCGCAGCAACGTCGGCGGCGTGGTCGAGCAGGACCTCGAGCCTGGCTGGCGATTGGAGGTCCTCGGTCTGCACAAGATCGTCGAGCTGCCGAGCACCTACCAGTTCCTCGACTTCACCGGCGCCGAAGCGCTGGAGATTCGGACCAAGGACAACAACATCGTCACGCTCGACATCTCGGTGCCCTATCGGATCAGCCCCGGGCACGCCTACGAGATCGTCGAGGCCGGCAACCATGTCGAGGACGGCAGCGGCGGGTTCCGCTTCCAACGACTGACCCGCGAGACCACGATCGGTGTGTTGCGCGAGCACCTCGCCGACCTCCAGAGCAGCGACTTCTACGACACCGACCGCCGGGCCAAGGTCTCCGATCGCACGCTCGAGCTGCTCAACGAGCGCCTCGATCCTCTGCACGTCGAGGCCAACGCGATCCTGATCCGCTCGGTCTTCTTCCCGCCTGCCTACGAAAAGCAGCTGATGCAGATCCAGCTCAACGCGCAGAACAAGCTGCTCGACGGCGCGCGCAAGCTGGTCGCCGACAAGCAGCAGGAGCTCGACAACTACCAGCAGCGGACCAACGCGCTCTCGTCGAGCCGGGCCCAGAGCTGGCGGGCCAAGCTCGCGCGGATCGATCGCGGCTACCAGGTCGGCTTCCTCGGCGTGCGAGTCGGCCACGGCGTCGGCGAGCGCGACGTCGGCGAAGCCCCGCCGACGGACGCGCCGCCGACGGACGCGCCGCCGACGGACGCGCCGCCGACGGACGCGCCGCCGACGGACGCTCCGCCGACGGACACCCCGACGACCGACACGCCGGCCGACACCTCGATGAGCGACGATCTGCTCGACGATCCGATCGCGTTGGCCGACCTCGCGCTGCCCGATCCGGTCGACGTCGAGCCCGGCGCGGCGCGGCGCAAGCTCGAACAGATGAGCCCCGAGGAGCTGATCGCGGTCAAGGCTGCTGCGGCCAAGACCCTGGGCGGCAAGCCCGAGGACTACGGCGACGCCTACTTGCTCGGCGTGAAGAACATCCAAGCCGAGACCCTGGCCTACGACCAACAGGTTCGGGCTTCGGCCGACGGCGTGTCGGCCCGACTCGAGGCCGAGGGCGACGCGTTGGTGGCCGAGGTCGTCGGCGCCTACGAGGGCAAGATCAACAAGCTGCTCGACTCGCCCGCGGGCCGAGCTTTCGTTGCCTGGCAGGCCGCGGCCAACGTCAACTTCGCCAAGGATCTGACCTTCCAGAGCAGCGACGGCATCCCCTCGGTCCTGCGCTTGCGCGAGCTCGCCGAGGCCTTCATGGGCAAGTGATCACGTGGCACGAACGAGTCGGAGGTCTTCGCGGGGACCTCCGACTCGTCTTTGGTTCAGTTCGCGAGGCAGGCGTCGAGCCCAGGGCTCGAGTCGGCGTTGGCCAGGCAGTCGAGCAACGTGTCGTACTGCTGACCCGTGCGACTCTGTCGGGCCGCTTCGAGCGAGGTGAGGCACTCGGCGTGGGCCTCGCGAATGTCGTCGTCGGCCAGCTCGGGCATGGGCTGGCCGTTGGCCTCGGCCTCGGCCATCAGCTCGATCGCGAAGACGCTGATCATGATCACGCAGACCTGATCTTCCTGGGTCGCGCTGGCCGGCTCGGTCGGCGCCGCACCGCCGCCGCCGCCAGCAGGCGGGTAGAGCTTGTCGCAGCGATCGATGTCCGCGTCGGTCTGGGCCGCGACCACGCAGCGGGCCACGCCGTCCCAGCCCTCGGGGCCTCGCGTTTGTCGCTCCTCGTTCATCTGCTCGGTGCACATCGCGATCGTCTCGGCCTGGATCTGCGGATCGATGCCGCCGAGATCGGCGGCGGCCATGTCCGAGAGGTGGCCGCAGACCTGCTCGGGCGTCGGCGTCGGCGAGCTCGAGTAGTTGCCGGAGTCCGGGTCGGTCGTGTCGTCGCGGTCTCGCTTGCAGGCGGGCAGCGAGATCATTGCGATCGTGGCCAGGAGGGGGACGAGGCGGTGCATCGACCGAGCATAGAGGGGCAGCGCGGCCGGATGCCAGCTTCGCGCGCCAGCGCGTCAGTCGCAGGCTTCCATCGCCGTGCTGTTCGACTGCGCGAGCACGCAAGCGAGCAGAGCCGCGTAGTCGCTCTCGCTGCGGCCAGGTCGTTCATCGGCGATCAGACCGGCGATGCATTGCTCGATCACGGGTCGAAATTGCTCGATCTCGCTGGCCGGGAGGTTGGCGTCGCTGCCCATCTCCTCGAAGAGCGTGGTCATGACCAAGTGCTCGCAGGCCTCGAGCTCGCGCGGGTGCTCGGTCGGCAGCTCGAGCCGACTCGGATGATCGTGCTCGCAGGCGTCGAACGCCTCGTCGGTGTTGGCCGCGAGCATGCAGGCGAGCAGGTCCTGCCACTCGGGGGCGGTGCGGGCGAGCTTCTCGGTTCGGGCCTGGACTTGGCAGGCCTCGGCCAGCGCGATCAGGTCGAGCGGCTCGCTCGACTCGCCGACCAAGAACTCCACGACGTGCACGCACAGCTGCTGGACATCGGCGGAAGGCGGGATCGTCGGCAGCAGCACCGGCGCCTCGATCTGGGCGCTCGCCCACAGGCTCGGCTGCTGGCTCACCGGCCAGGCCAGCGGCGTCGGCCGCTCGAAGGGCGAGCCTTGGGCGTCGCCATAGCCATTGCCGAGCTGGCGACCCACGGGGCCGTAGCCGAGCAGCTCGGCGTCACGGCTCGAGCTCGCTCGCGCACACGCGAGCGACGAGAGGCTCGCGAGCGCGAGCAGTGCGAAGCGGAGGAGCGAGCCCATCGGCGCGAGTGTAGCGTGGGCGCGCGCGGGCTTGGTCAGCGTCGGCGCGTCCTGGTCGTCCTGGTCGTCCTGGTCCGGCGCAGGCCCAGCAGCGCGAGCAGGGCGAGCGACGCGAGCGAGGGCAGGCTGGGCTCGGGCGTGCTCGCGCAGCCGCAGCCGCTCGCGGGCGCGCTCGGGTCTGCGTTCGACGGAGCGGGCTCGCTGGCGGCCGGGGTCTTCGCGGGCGCATCTTGGGCCTTGGCGGCGGGCTCGGGCGCGAGCATCGTGGCCTCGACTCCGAGCTGCTCGCCCGCGCCCGCGCTCACGAAGCTGCCGAGCGAGGCCCCGCGACTGACCTCGGCCAGCTGGCGCGCGACCTTGGGCGGGTTGGCGCCGCCTTCGGGCGGGCCACCCCAGCGACCGCGCAGCGGATCGGTGCAGGCGATCTCGCCGGTCCAGGGGTGGCGGATGGCGTAGCGAGCTTGGAAGTTGTTGGTTCCCTCGGCGAAGATCGTGGCGCCCTGCTCGAGCTCGCCTTTGTCGTCACGTTGCTCGCGGCCGCCCGTGATCGCGGGCACGGCTTCGAACACCAGATCCTCGCCGAGCGAGCTCGCGTCGTAGCGAGCGTGGAGCCGAGTCAGCACGAACTCGTTGGCGGCCGGCGAGGCGATCCAGGACTGGGTGGAGCCGCCGATCGGCGCGAGCTCGTAGGGATAGGTGACCGCGACGCTCGCGGTCTTGGGCTGGGGGAAGGTCCAGCGCTTGGTCGCCTTGGCGATGCACTCGCCGACCCTGGCGTCGGCGAGCGTCGAGCTCGCGACGGTGGCCGAATCGATCTTGCCCTTCGCCGAGATCGTGAAGTCGATCTCGACCCGGCCCGCGAGCGAGGGTGACCTGACCAAGCCGGCGGCGTAGCAGCTGCGAACCTCGTTGATGTGGGCCCGGACGATCCGGCGGACGATGTCCTTGTCGAGCCCCGCGCCGACGCTCGGCGTGGCCATCGAGACCCGGGGGGAGCTCGTCGTCGAGGTCGTCGAGGTCAGCGTGGCGCTGTGTTTGGGCAGCACGTCGCCGCCGAGCTCGAGCAGCTCTTGCTGGGTCAGCGGCGCGCCCTCGCCCGGGCAAGGATCGCAGACCCCGGCCTTCCACGCGTACTCGGTCACGACCGCGCCGGGGTTGCGCTCGAGCGTGTGGTCGAGCAGCGAGACATAGAACTCGGCGAATTGCTCGCGCGCGGGCGCGGTCAGATCGAGGTTGGTCGGGATCGTGACGTTGGGATAATTCGCGACTTGGTAGCGCTGGTCGGGCGCGAGGATGTGGATGAGCAGGTCCTGCTTGCCGCCGCTGCTCGGATCGGGCGCGTTGATCAGCCCGAGCCGGACCGGCAGCGCGAAGTCCTTGCTCTCGTAGTGAACGCGCAGGGGCGAGAGCTTGGCCCGGCCGTTGCCGGCGAAGCTGACCTTGGTCGGGTCGACCTTGGCGACGAAGAATTTCATGTCCTGCTGGACGTAGGGCCGCAGCAGCGGCTCGGCGCCCGCGGGGATGTTGTAGCCATTCTCGCGCAGCCAGGTGTCGAGCCCGCTCGACTCGGTCGCCGACAAGATCACGATCTCGTACTCGGCGACCGCGAACTCGGCCTCGATTTTCACGCTGGACCCGACGCCGTAGCCCGTGCCGGTGCCGCCACCGCTGCCCTTGCCGATCATCCCCAGGTTCCCGAGGCCGATCGTGCCCTCGGCCCCGAAGATGCAAGGGTCGGCCTCCCAGTACTCGACCAGGCGTGGCGACGCGAGCGTCTCGACCCGATCGAAGAGCTCGGGACGCAAGGTCTGGACGTCGCCTTCGTGGAGCACGACCGGGACCGGGATCACCAGCGCGAAGTCCTCGGGCGGGCCTTGGTAGGCGTTCTGCATCGAGAGCACGGTCCGGGTGCCCTCGCGCATCAAGACCACGACGGTCGCGTCGTTGAAGAGCTTGGCGTCGGCGCCCGCGACATAGAACCCGCAGAAGGCCTCGCTCGGGCTCGGCATCGTCAAGCCGACGCCGCACGCGAGCAAGCCGGCCACGCGAGCCATGACCAACCAGCGGGGCGACGACCAGCGCAGAGACTTCATCGACGCCGAGTCTACCCCGAAGCGAGCTGACGCCGCTTGCAAGTCGTCGGCCCAGCGCCGACGATCGTCGCCATGCACTCTCGTGCCCTCGCCCTCGCGCTTCGGCTCTTGACCCTCGCGTGCGCAGGCGCGGCCCTGGGCACGTTGAGCGGCTGCCCCTACTTCTTCAGCTGTCCCGAGGCGTGGAGCGATCCGATGCCGATCGACTTCGGCACCGACGCCGATCTGATCGGGGTCGGGCCCGGCATCGAGTACGACAGCTTCGTGGCGGTCGGGCTCGCCGGCTTGATCAGCACCGTCGACGGCGAGACGGCGACGGTGCTGAGCCCAGTCAACGTGACGCTGCGGGCGGTCACGCGGCGAGAGTCGCGGCTCTTGGCGGTCGGCGATCAAGGCTCGATCCTGGTCAGCGACGACGCGGGCCAGAGCTGGTCGGCCCGGGTCAGCGGCACGAGCTCCTCGTTGATCGCGATCGTCCACGCCCAGCTCTCGGGCGTCGACTTCGTGGTCGCGGTCGGCGTCGAGGCGATCGTCGTCTCGGCCGACGCCGGCGAGACCTGGACGCAGGTCACCGCGCCCGCGCAGGGCTGGGGCACGCTCCGGGGCGTGTTCGCGACCAACGAGCGGGTCTACGCGGTCGGCGACGCGGGCGTGGGCTGGTCGAGCGCGACGCCAGCGGGGCTGTGGAACATCGAGGCGCTCGGGACCACGGCCAACTTGCTCGGCGGCGGAGCTCACTACGCCGACACCGGCAGCGGCCCCAGCGAGAGCGAGGCCTTGCTGATCGCGGCCGCCGACAACTCGGTGATCGTGCGCGACTCGAGCGGCTGGTCGACCCGCGCGCTCGAGCTCGAGGGCGACGTGATCGGCTTCTCCGGCGGCTACCTGCTGACCTCGACCGGCGCGGTCTATGACCTCGACGGCACCGGGATCGCGAGCCGCTTGCCCTCGGACTTCACGATCGAGGTCGAGGCCATCCACGCCGACAGCGGCGGCGTGTTGGCGGTCGGCAAGGCTGGCAAGGCCGAGCGGATCTACTTTCAACCCTGCGTCGGTGGCCGCCCGCTGATCGACGAGGGCCAGGCCTGCGTCGCTTCGCTGGTCGAGCGCGCCGACTGGATCGCGAGCGTCGAGGGGGACGAGTCGGCGCGGGTCGTCGCCGACCCGGCGCAGGCCGAGCGCTGGGCCAGCGCGGCGCTCGACGAGCACGCCTCGGTCGGCTCCTTCGCGCTCCACTCGCTCGAGCTGGTCAGCCTCGGTGCGCCGGCCGAATTGATCGCCGAGGTCCAAGCGGCGATGGCCGACGAGGTTCGCCACGCCGCGCTCGGCTTCGGGCTGGCGCAGCGGCGGGGTGGCGGTGCTCGCGGTCCTGGTCGCCTGGCGATCTCGCCCCGGATGTTGGCTCGCTGCGGCGACGCCCAGGCGATCGCGCTGGCGCTGCTCGAGCAAGGCTGTGTCAACGAGACGCTCGCGGCCTGCCAGGTGAGGTTCGCGGCCCTGACCTGTGAGGACCCCGAGGCGGGTCGGGTGCTCGAGATCCTGGCGGTGGACGAGCAGCGCCACGCGGCGCTGGCCTGGAAGACCCTGCGCTGGCTGATCGACCACCACCCGCAGCTGCGCGAGCCGCTGCGCCGACGACTCCTGCGCATCGCGGCGACCCAGCCGGTCGGCCCCGACGCCGAGCAGACGCTCCAGACCCTGCGCGAATTGATCATCCCGCTCGCGCGCCAGCTGCTCGGCCCCAACGAGCCCGAGCCTACGGCCAAGCGCGCAGTGTGAGCCAGCCGGCCATGACCAGGGAGGGTGGCGTTGCTACCCTGCGCCGCCTTTCAGTCCCGATGGCTCGCATCGTCTACGCACTCACTTCGCAAGGTCGCGGGCACAGCTCGCGGGTCACGGCCATGGCCGAGGAGTTGGAGGCGCGCGGCCACGAGCTGCTCTTTTGCGCCGGCGGTGGTGCAGGCAAGCTCTTGGCGGCGCAAGGTCGCGCCGTCGTCGACGTGCCGGTGCTCCGCCACAGCATCCGCAACAACGAGATCCAGCTGTGGACCAGCCTCGGGATGATGGCGATGATGACCTTGCGGACCCAGGGCGTCGTCGATCCGCTGGCCGAGCGCCTCGCGGCCTGGAAGCCCGACCTGCTGATCACCGACTTCGAGAGCTACTCGATCCGCGCGGCCAACAAGATCGGCTTGCCGCTGATGTGCTTCAACCATCAGCAGGTCCTGACCCACACCCTCTACGACGTCCCGAGCCGCTACGCTTGGGACGCCTGGGTCGCCCGCGTCGTCGTCAACACCGCGATGCCACGCCGGCCCGCGCACGTGCTGATCAGCTCGTTCTTCTACCCGCCGCTGCGCGACCCCGAGCGCACGACCCTGGTCGCGCCGATCCTGCGCAACGCCGTGCGGGCGGTCGAGTCGACCCTGGGCGAACACGTGCTCGTCTATCACAACGACCCGACCGGCTTGGTCGGGTTGTTCGAAGCGATGGCCGAGCGACGCGAGACCAAGTTCATCGCCTACAATTTCAAGCCGCCCGAGGACGCGGCCACGCGCCTGCCCAACGTGGTGTTCAAGCCGGCCGAGGTCGAGAGCTTCTTGGCCGATCTCGCCAGCGCCCGGGCCGTGATCGCGACCGCCGGCTACACCCTGATCAGCGAGGCGCTGTGGCTGGGCAAGCCCTTGCTGGTCCTGCCCAACGGCGGGATCTTCGAGCAGACGCTCAACGCGATCATGCTCGAGCGCGAGGGCCTCGGCGAAGCGCTCATGCAGGGCATGCCGACCGGCGAGCGGCTGCGCGAGTTCCTCGAGCGGGCCGAGCAGCCGCGCGAGCGTCGAGACGAAGCGCTGCGCTGCGGCAACGAAGACGCGGCGGATTGCATCGAGCGCGTGCTGACCCAGGTCGTTCGCTAGCGAGCTCTCCGCGCGAACAAGCCCGTCATTCGCCGACCCCGACCGAGGGCATCTCGCCCACGCTGCGCACCAACGCATCCTTCACGAACTGCGAAGCGCGGGTGCGCGGCTGATCGGCGCGGTAGAGCAGCACGATCTCGTCGGGGAAGATCGGCAGCTGGCCGTGGAGGCGACGAAGCTGACCGGGCTGGTTGTAGGCGGCGATTCGCCGCGGCAGGAGGGCGACCCCGACGCCCGCGAGCGCGAGGCTCTTGACCAGCTCGAAGTCGCCGCACGAGAGCATCTGGCTGGGGACGACGTCTTGCTCGGCGAGCAACCCGAGCAGCTCGGCGCACTGCTCGACCCGGCCCGCGAAGATCAGCGGACCGCGACGCAGGCGATCGTGGGCCGTCGCGATGTCGAGCGTCGCACAGCGATCGTCGGCGTAGAACTCGGGGCTGCCGACGACGCCGGGATCGAGCTGGTTCGAGACCACCGGGTCGCGGGCGCAGACGAAGAAGTCGACGGCGTCATGAAAGAGCCGGGTCATCACCAGATCGGGGTGCGGCTCCGGGTTGACGATCAGACCGAAGTGCACTTCGCGGTCGATCACCGCCTGCCGGATGTGGGCCGAGCTCTCGTTGCGCAGCGTCACCGTGATGCTGGGTGCGTCGCGCAGGAGTCCGGGCATGAAGAGCGGCAAGAAGTACGCGCCGAGCGACTCGTGGCAGCCGAGCACGAAGCGACCGACGAGATCGTCCTCGAGTCCGGCGATGCGAGCGGTCGCGCGGTCGAGCACGGCGAAGACCTCGTCGATGTGGCGCAGCAGCTCGCTGCCGGTCTGGGTCGGCGACACGCCGCCGCGGTGGCGCAAGAGCAGGGTCGTCCCGAACTGCTCTTCGAGGCTGCGCACCGCTTGGGACAAGCGAGGCTGGCTGACTCCGAGCGCACGAGCAGCCGCCGTCATGCTGCTGAGCCGGACGATCTCGCGAAAGTACCGCAGGTTGGTCAGGCTCATCGACCGACGAGGATATCACCCCAGCCGGGCAGAAACATTGTTCGGCGGGCCGAGCGCGAATTTGTGCGTGGCCAGGTGCAGGGCCGCCTCCGAGCCCGAATTCGTCGGGTCAGGCCCTCGCTATCGCAGCCATGCGCCCTGGTTATGAGCCCGGCTGAAGGCCGCTGCTATCTCCGAGCCACTGAGGCGGTGACGCGAGCGTCGCTGGCCTCTTCCAACCCTACAGCCTGACTACGTAAGAAAACATGCACATTCGCAACTCTGTCCTTCTCGCCCTTCCGCTCTTCACCCTCGCCTGCCAAGACGCTGGCACCACCACCTGTGAAGAGGGCACCGTCGAAGTCGACGGCGCCTGTGTCCCGGCCTCCGCCAAGATCCGGATGACGCACCTCGACGTCCGCTACGATCTGTCGAAGCCGGTGTTCGTCAACAACCGGGTCCCGGTCACCTTCGGCATCACCGCCGAGAACCTCGATCCCACGGCAGACTCGGCCGAGCGCCATGTCGCGGTCGCGTTCTCCTTCGTCGAGGCCAACCCGGTCAACCCGGACAGCCCGCGGACCTGTGGCTCGAGCGCGATCGATGTCGAGGTGCCCGGCGACGGCAGCGAGGTGCTCGTCGACGCGTTCATCTGGCCGACCTCCATCTGTGCGCAGCTCGAGAACGTCGAGGTCAACCTCCAGGTCGACTTCGACGGCGGCCCCGAGCTCGCGGCCGAGCTCGAGTCGGCCCTCGACGCCCCGAGCGTGACCTTCTCGGACGCGCTGGCCGACGAGCCGCTCAACCAGCTCTGCCGCTCCTCGCTCGAGGGCGATCCGGGCCTCGGTTGCGTCTACGCCTTCGATCTTCAGCCGACCCCGAGCGACGCGGGCGGTGGCCTCATCGACATCCGCTACGGGCTCAGCACCGCCTCTTCCGTCGCAATCGTGCCCTTCCAGGCGAGCGAGAACATCGGCATCGAGGGGCCCGCGGACGTCGACCCGAGCCTGGTGGTCCAGTCGAGCTTCGTCGTCAACGGCCGCGACCCTTACTACTCCGCGACCGACCCGGCCCTGATCCCACCGGAGCTGATCGCCGCGGTCCCGACCATCGAGGAGGACCTCCGTTTCGGGCTCGATGACGCCTCGCTGGCGGCCCTCAGCGCGATGCCGGGCCAGGCCTTGGTCTCGTACTCGCTGGTTGCGGCGAGCGACCCCGACACGGTGATGCCCTTGAGCATCCGCGACCCGGCGAATCCGAGCCTGCGCCTGACCGAGATCCCGATCGAGCGGGTCGTCCCCGGCACCGCCAACGACGAGGTCCACGAGCTCTTCATCGAGGACGCGACGCTCGAGGCCGTGTCGCCCGGCGGGATCTGGGCGGACGAGAGCGACTTCATCGTGCGCGGCTGCTTCGTCGCGGACTTCGAGCAGCGAGGCAACGCGGGCGAGGGCAACCTCGACGACTGCCGCGACATCGAGGTCGTGCTCGTGCACGAGGGCCCGCCCTCGTCCGGGGCGTCGGCGTTGAGCTTCGACAAGTCGTTCGAGCGCAGCCTCGGCAACAGTCGGATTCGGATCGACAGCACGATGTCGACCCAGAACCGGCTCGACCTGAGCGGCGCGTCGAGCCAGAGCGAGGGCGAGATCGCCTTGAAGGGCAAGCTCGGCAAGAGCTTCGAGCTGACCATGGCCAAGGCCTTCGCCAACGCCAGCGTCAACGTCGACCCGAGCAAGACCGGCTACGAGATCGGCGTCGAGGTCTTCAACCAGACGGTCTACTCGGCCTCCGAGCAGGCGGCGACGATCGTCCACTCCGACGACTTCAGCGTCGCCAAGTCGTTCACGATCGGGAGCCTCGGCTTCGGCTTCGGGCCAATCAGCATCGGGTTCAAGATCGGCGTCGGCGGCTCGGTCGGGATCGCGACCGAGGACACCCTCGAGGTCCTCTCGGATGGCCCGACCTGCCAGGATCTGCTCCAGTCGAGCGACACCATCGATCACTGCGGCCGGATGACCCGCGTGACCAGCCCGAGCTTCGGCATGACCGGCAAGCTCGAGGGCGGCATCGACCTCAAGCTGGTCAAGGCGGGCGTCGCCGCCGATCTGCGCTTCATCACGACCAGCTTCCCGCTCGACACGACCCTCGGCTGGGGGCTCACCGACGACGCGCGGCTCCTGGTCCGCGGCGACGCGACCTGGGACATGAACCTCGAGCCGCTCGGGGGCGACGTCTACATCATCGGCAAGGTCGGCTTCAAGAAGTTCGCCAAGACCCTGAAGGTCAACCTGTTCAGCTTCTCGGCCCCGACCATCACCAGCCGCCTGCTCAGCGTCTCGATGGCGGCGGCGGAGGAGCTGAAGTGAAGGCGGCGATCGTCAAGGCGGGCGTCGGCACGTCGATCGCCGCGGCCTCGGTGATGGCGATGATGTACGGCCTGCCGCACGACAAGGACTCGCGGGCCGCCGCGCGGACGACCAAGACCAAGGCACCGGCAGCGCAGCAGTGTCGCTTCGAGCCGGGCGAGCAGGCGGCCTTCGCCTTCGAGTCGACCGTCCGCGACGTCCGCGGGGAGGCGACCGACCACCTGCGCGGCACCTTGAGCTGGGAGGTGTCCGAGCGGCTCGGCGCCAACCGCTGGCGCCTGCGCGCGGCCTTGAGCGATGTCTCGCACACTCAGTCGCTGACGCTGCCGGACGAGCGCGTCAGCGGGTCGCTCGCCGAGCCCTTCTTCGTCGATGTCGACGCTTCGTGTCGGCTCGTCGACTTCGGCTTCGTGCCGGAGTGGCAGGCTCGCAAGCGGCGGCTGGTCCAGTCGACGCTGGCGACCCACGAGTTCGTGCTGCCGCTCTCGGGCCGCAAGTCGTGGACGGCGACGCAGACGGACGGGCTCGGGTCCTTCGAGGCGAGCTACGCGATCGTCCCGGGCCCGACGACTCGGGAGCTCCGCGTCGACCGACGCAAGGCCGCCTACGCGGACCAGGGGGGCGAGGCCTTTGGTCTGTCGCTGGTGGTCGTCGGCGCCAAGGCGAGCGCGAGCTTCGACCCCGAGCGGCCGCAGTGGCTCCGGGCTTCGTCCGGGCTCGAGCACGTCCAGATCCTGGTCCAGGGCCAGGTCGAGGCCGATCTGATCCAGGAGTTCAGCCTCCGACGCGACGACGCCCGCTTCGTCGCGGTTCCGCCACTCTCACCCGACGACGCCGACTTCCGCGATCCTGCGGATCTCGACATCGAGCACGATCGCCTGGTCGACGCCGAGCAGTCCAAGCGCAGCTACGAGGAGGCGATCGAGGCCTTCCTCGGCCACTTCGGCGGCCAGTTCGGCGGTGACGCGGACCCGAGCTACGCCGCAGCCCGCGAGCTGGCGGGTTGGTTGAAGAGCCACCCCGAGGGGGCGCAGCAGCTGGCCTCGGCGCTGCGGGACGACGCGATCGCGAGCGCGGCTCGGCCGGCGCTCTTCCTCGGGCTCGAGCTCTCGGGCACGGACGAGTCCCGAGGCGTGCTCGCGGAGCTGCTCGTGGATCCGCAGCTGCGCTCGGTCGACCGCGCCCGGGCGGCCTCGGCCCTCGCCGACATCGGCGAGCCGACCAGGAGCACGGCCGAGCTCTTGCTCGCTCAGGCTCGGACCGAGAGCGACGCGATGGTCGCGAACGTGAGCATGCTCGGCCTCGGCAGCATGGCCAAGCGCAGCGGTGACGACGAGCTCCGGTCCTACGTTCGGGACTCGCTCGATGGGGCGCTGGCCTCCGCCGCCGACGCGAGCCAGGCCCGCGTCGTGCTCGACGCGATCGGCAACACCGGCGACTCGGCCTTCGCCAACACGCTCGAGTCGCACCTCGCGGACGAGAGCGCGGCGACCCGAGAGCACGCAGCCCAGGCGCTGGGTCGCTTGGATCCGGTGGAAGCGGGGCCGCGCCTCTTGGATCGGCTCGGGGCCGAGACGGACCCGGCGGTCAGCGCTGCGATCGTCGGCGCCTACAAAGGGCCGGCGTCGGCCGACGCGATCGCGACGATGTCGGACAAGCTCGCGGGCAGCACGTCGGTGTCCGAGCGGGCGGCGTTGATCGCCTGGCTCGGCACCGCGTCGGGCAGCGAGCCCGCGGCCCAGCGTCTGCTCGTCGCGCACGTGCGGCGGGAGACGGACGCTCGGTTGCTGCAACAGATCGGCACCTACCTGCCGGCGGCGGAGCTGCGGTGAAGCTCGCCTCGATCCTCGCCGCGGCCGCGCTCACGGGGCTCTTCGTCGGCTGCGATGCCGACGTGGATGGCCCGGACGTGGCATCGGCGTGGGTCGAGGGTGCCACGACTCGCTTCGCCAGCGATGGCGAGAGCGAGCTCGTCACTCTCCCTGCCCAGGGGCAAGTGGCGGCGCTCGCTCTGCGCGTCACCACGGACCCCGGGGTCTGCTTTCAGCTCAGCGCGCTCGTCGATGGGGGCGGCGCGACGCGGGTCGAGGGCCGGAGCTCGGGGCCCTTTTGCCGCGACTGCGAGCTGCGCTTCTCGGTCGCGCTCGAGTCCGGGGTCTTCGTGCTCCCGGCCGACGCGGTCGCCCTCGCGGGTGAGGCCGTCTCGCTCCGCTTTGGCCAGGTCGACTGCGAGACCCTGACGCCGCTGCATGATCTCGACAATCGACCGCCGCTGCGGATCGATGTCCAGGCGATCGCGGCGGAGCACGAGATCATCGACCTGCGCTTCCTCGTCGCCGCCGACTCGATCCTCGCCGGCGACTCGGCTCGGCAGCAGGCGATCCTCGCCGCGCTCACCGACGAGCTCGCGTCCACCGGCCTCACGCCGCGTCTCGTCGCGGTCGTCGACTTGGACGCGCCGGCCGAGGACATTCGCTTTCATGCTGGCGATCATGCGGCCCTGGCCGACCTGGTCCAGGACGTGCCCGCGCGGGCCGAGTCGACCATCGACGTCGTCTTCGCCGGCTGCCTGCTCTACGACGATCCGATCTTCGGCCCCGCGCGGCCGCTCGAGGGCTACACGCCGCGGATCCCCGGCGGCGCCGGCCCGGCCGACGGCGTGTTCATGCCGGGCCGCGACTGCCTCGCGATTGGACCGGGCCAGCTCGATCTACCGGTCGAGGCCCAGGCGCACGTGCTCGCCCACGAGCTCGGCCATTATCTCGGGCTCTACCACGCGGTCGAGGCCGACGGCCTGCTCGATCAGCTCGACGACACGGACGCGAACAACATCATGCACTACCGGCCGGGGCTGGCGACCTCGCTCGGGTTCAGCTCGACGCAGGCTCGGGTGATGCAGACACACCCCGCCGCGCGAGCCTACTAATCTTCGAGGGGGCTTTCGCAAAGCCCCTCGCTCCGGGGAGCAAGCTCCCCTGCGCTCACCCGAAACGCTCGCCTCACGGCTCGGAACATCTCAAAACGCTCTAGTCTTTGCGCCCGCGGGCGAGCTTGCGCTGCAAGCTGCGGCGGTGCATGCCCAGCCGCCGCGCGGCCTCGGACACGTTGCCGCCGGAGTCCGTCAGCACTCGCTGGAGGTGCTCCCACTCGAGCTCGTCGAGCGGCGTCGCCTTGGTCGGGGCGGGTGCGTCGAGCAGGACCGGCTCGGTCCGCTCGAAGGCCGCGAGGACCTCGTCGACCTCGGCCGGCTTGGTCAGGTAGTGAACGGCGCCGAGCTTGATCGCCTCGACCGCGGTCGCGATCGAGCCAAAGCCGGTGAGCACGACCATCTGCAAGTCCGGCAGCCGCTCGCGCAAGCTCGCGACCAGCTCGAGCCCGCCGCGTCCGGGCATCCGCAGGTCGATCACGGCCCGGCCCGGCTGCCAGGCCTCGGCCTCGGCCAGCGCTTCGTCGTAGTCGTGGGCGACGAGGGTCGGGTAGCCGCGCCGCCGCATCGCGCCCGCGAGCGCGGCACAAAACGCGCGGTCGTCATCGACGACCATGATCGTGGTCGGGGTCGTCGCTTGGGGCGTGGGGCTCGTGGTGATCGGGTCGTCGGTCATGTCGAGCGGGGGTCGAGCGGGAAGTCGAGGTGGACCTGCGTGCCTTGGCCGAGCGTCGATTCGAGCTCGATGTTGCCACCGAGCTGACGCAGGTGCGCGCGGGCCAGGTAGAGGCCGAGGCCCATGCCTTGGCCCTCGGGTCGGGTGGTGTAGAAGGGATCGAAGGCCGAGGCGAGGGTCGTGGGATCCATGCCGACGCCGCGGTCGTCGACGTCGATCATGACCCTCGTGCCGCGAGCGGCCGTGCCACGAGCGGCGAGCGTGACCACGAGCCCGCGCTCGCGCGCGCGAGTGCGTCGACAAGCCTCGGCCGCGTTGGCGACCAGCTCGCGCAGCAGCTGGGCGATGACCTCGAAGGGTTGCTGGCAGGTCAGCGCCGCGACCTCGGGCGCGATCCGAACCGAGAAAGGCACGCCGGGGTTGAGCTCGTCGAGCTCCTCGGCGAGCTCGGCGAGCGACCAGGACTCACCGAGTCCCCCGAGCGCGCTGACCCGCAGCTCCGGGCTGGCCATGCGCGAGACGATCAGCTTGCAGCGATCGAGCTGCTCGCGGACGGTGCCGATCGCCTCGCCGCGCTCGTCCTCGGCCATGTGCGGCAGCTCGTCGACCAGCAGGCGGATGGTGCCCAGCGGGGTCCCGAGCTCGTGCGCGGCCCCGGCCGCGAGCGTGCCGACGGCGGCGAGGTGGCGATCTTCGAGCGCGGTCTGGCGAAGCCGAGCGAGCTCGAGTCGTTGACGGGCGAGCGCGAGCGCGGTTCGATGGATGAAGACGGTCATCAGCACGCCGGCGATCCCGAACGCGACCCACATGCCGCGCTGGTGGCCCGCGAAGTGCTCGGAGTGATCGGCCGGCGCGGCTTCGGCTTCGGCCTCGGGCTGGTTCGTGGGCGCGGGCGTGGGCGTGGGCGTGGGATGATGGTGGTGAGCGTGGGGGTCGGCGCTCGGCGTGGGCTCGCTCGGCTCCGCGCCCGCGGCCTCGGTGATCGGCGGAGGCTCGCTCGGTTCGCTCGCGATCGGCACGAGCACGAAGAGGCTGGCGAAGCCGGCCAGGCACAGGGCCGCGAGCGCCCAGGTCCAGCGCGGCGAGACCTGCGTGGCCAGGGTGATCGGCAAGAAATACAAGATCGTGAAGGGGTTGGCCGAGCCGCCCGAGAGCGCGAGCAGGGCCGTCAGCGCGAGCGCGTCGATCAGCAGGTGGGCGCCGGCCAAGCCCTCGCTCGCGCGATCGCGGGCGAGCGCGATCATGCTGGCCGCGTTGAGGGCCGCCCAGACCAGCAGCACGCCGACCAACAAGCCGGGTCGATCGCTGCTCGGCAGCAGCCCCGAAGGCAGGCGCTCGCCCATCGTCCCGACGATCACCAGCGCGAGCACGACCAAGCCGACCAGCACCCAGCGCGCGGCGATCAGGTTGCGCAAGGTGATCCGCGCGCTCGCCCGGCTCTCGTCGGAGGCTTCGAGCTTGGCCGAACCGCTGGTTGGGCTGGCGGTGGTGCTCGACTGGTTCACGGGGCCCTGATGTCTGGCGCGTTGCAGCCGGGCGACGAGCTCACGCACGAGCCGTAGTCGACGTCGCCGAGCGAGGGGGTCGCGGTCTCGGGCGTCCACTCGAGCAGGGTCGGCGCGACCTCGAAGGTGGTGAAACGATCGACGAGGCTCGGATCGAGGTCGCCGCTCGCGACCAACGCGTCGAGGATCTCGCGGCCGATCGGGCGCAGCCGCATCCGCATGTTCACGCGGGCGGGCGCGCTGGCGAGCGCGTAGCTGCGCCGCTGCCAGGTCGCCGAGTCGGCGTCCGAGCCGAACTCTTCGGCGGCGCTCAGGAGGTTGGACTCGACGCTGGCGGCGGTCCAGAAGTCGTGGGTCTCGTTGCCCTGCGCGTCGAAGAGCCGGTCGCGCAGCAGCCACAGATCGGGATCGACGAGCTCGGCGATCGCTTGGTCGTCGGCGACGACGCCCGACGAGTAGACGATCGCGTCGGCCGGATCGCGGGCGATCAGCTCGATCCACGCCCGGCGATCCGGCGTCGCGCCGCTCGGCCACGAGTGCCCGGCACCTTCGTCGTGCAGCCAGACGTTGATCTCGGCCCCGCCCTGGCCGTCCTCGCGGACACACAAGCTGGTGCAGAGCGCGGTCTTGCGTTGGTTGGTGATCGCCGCCAGCTGTTCTTCGCGCAACGCGGGACCGAGCTCGGCGTCGGGGAAGTCGGTGATCGCCACGTCGACGCCGACGAACATGTGCGAGTGCCGAGCCCGATCCCCGCGCACGCCCGGATAGTCGGCGATCGCCCCGGTGGTCTTGTTCATGTGGCAGTCGTTGCAGGTCAGCGCGTAGAAGGCCGGCTGCTCGGGCGCGTCGGGCTTGGTGTCGCCGTAGAAGCTGGCTTGCCACTCGGCGTAGGTCCGCTCGATGTGGGCGCCGGCCGGCGTGACGATGTCGTGGCAGCTCCCGCACATCGCCGCCGAGGCCCCGCGATCGCGATTGAACACGTCGTTCTCGGCGACGGCGTGGGCGTCGGGGACCAGCGGATCGAGCACGTCGCCGCGCATCGCCGCGTCCATGGCCAGCTTCAGCGGGTTGTTGTGCGTGCCCTCGACCGCCTCGACCTGATGGCAATACCAACACGTCACGCCTTGGACCTCGCGCGGCAGCTCGGCGAGGTTGAGGCCGTCTTGGGTCAGCCCGAGCTCGACCGCGACCGGGGCGTGGCAGCGGACGCACAGGTCTCCGACTGCGCCATTGGTCTCGCGCTGGGCCTTCGCGTTCATGGCCCGGAACACCGGATCTTCGGCCGCGTAGGCGTGCATGCTGCCCAGCCACTCGCGGTGGTGGATCGGGTGGCACTCGGCACAGGTCTCGGGATCGCGCAGCGCCTCGAGGTCGTAGCTGGGCGCCTCGGGCTTGCAGCCGATCAGCCCGAGGATCCCAACGAGCGCGAGGGCGCTCAGGGCTGGCTGTAGGTGGCGCCGTCCGAGATCCATGTTGCGATGCTACACAGCGCGCCGGGATCGAGGCCACTGTTACCCGGGGGCATCCGGATCGCGGGGTCGTCGGTCGCGAGGCGCACGAAGAGGGGACTGCAGCGCGGATCGTTGGCGACGACCAAGGGGCTGGGGCTCGTCAGCGTGAGGTGCTCCCAGGTTGCCTGGGGATCGACGAAGAGCAGGCCATTCTCCGCGCCCGCGGCATCGCTCTGGGCGTGGCAGGCGGTCCCGAATTCGGCGCAGCCTTTGCCGAGGGTCTGGTTCCAGACTTGATCGTAGGTCGCGGGGTAGAGCAGCGAGCAGCCCTCGAGCGCGTAGTCGATGCACTCGGGCACCTCGGCCGCGTCGTCGTCGCCCGCGGCGCTCGTGCACGCGCTCGAACAAGCGACCGAGCCGAGCGCGACGATCAAGACGCAGCGGCTCATTCGACGCAGAACCCGAACATGACCGAGTCTTGCTCGCCGCCCGCGAGCGTGACGTCGAAGGTGATCTCCCAGTAGCCCGCCATGAACAGGTTGACGGGGGTGATCGCGTACTCGCCCGGCACGTCGGTCGCGCTCACGACCGCCGAGATCGGCGTGCCGTGACCATGATCGGGCATCCTCGGCGTGACGACGATGGTCAGGTCGCTCAGCGGCTGCCCTTGGGGATCGGCGAAGTCGATCATCCAGGTGTTGTCGCCCTTGATCGGCGGCGCTGGATCGGCCGACACGAAGGTCGCCCCGATCAGCGAGCTCGACTTGCTCAGGCCGATCGCGAACTCGTCGTCGCGGACCTCGGCGGCGCAGCCGGTCGCCTCGCTGGTCTCGCTGCCGGTGCCCGTGTCGGCCACGCTGTCCGCGGCTTCGTCGCTACCTTCGCTCCCTCGGTCACAGGCAGACGAGGCGAGCGGGACGAGCACGAGCAGCCTGCGAAGCGCCGAGGGCATGACCCGAGCCTGCCAGCTTTGCTGCACGAGCGGTAGCGACACAGGGTCGCAGGGCCCGGCGCTGCTGGCGTAACCTCTCGGCCCATGACGGTCGTGCGCGCGATCAAGCTGTTCTTCCAGGAGGGCAGCTCGGACAAGGTCTACAACGCAACCTTGCTCGACGAGGGCGAGGGGCTCTACTCGGTCGAGGTCGAGTGGGGCCGACGCGGCGCCAAGCTCAGTCGCGGCAAGAAGGCGGTCAAGGTCACGCTCGCCGCGGCCGAGAAGGCCTACGCCAAGCTGGTCCGCGAGAAGACTTCGAAGGGTTATGAAGAGCACGACGAAGTGGTGCAGCCCGCGGCCGTCGCCCCGCCCGAGGGCCAGGGCTCGGGCAGCCGGGCGACCGGCGTGCGCGAGAAGGTCGGGCAAGCGGCCCAGCTGCTCAACCCGATCGAGCCCGAACAGGTGCCCAAGCTGCTCGAAGACGATCGCGTGATCGCCCAACAAAAGCTCGACGGCAACCGCGTGCTGGTTCACGTCGGCGAGAGCGTGCGCGCGACCAACCGCGCCGGGCAATTGACCAGCGTCCATCGGACGATCCTCGAGGCGCTCGGCTCGATCCCCGCCGGCACGGTGATCGACGGCGAGGTCGTGGCCAGCGACGAGGGCCCGACCTACTGGCTCTTCGACGTGCTCGAGATCGCCGGCGAAGATCTGCGTGGGCTCGGCTACCTCGATCGTTGGCAGCGGCTCGACGCCGAGATCGAGCCCGCGATCGATCACCCGATTCGAATCCTCGACTACGCGCAGGGCCACGCGGCCAAGCGAGCCCTCTACGATCGCCTGCTCGCGGCCAACGCCGAGGGCATCGTGTTCAAGCGCCACGACGCGCCTTACGAGCCGGGCCGGCCCAGCTCGGGTGGGACCCAGCTCAAGCACAAGTTCATCAAGTCGGCCGACGTGGTGATCGTCGAGAACGCCGGCAACGCCTACCGCATGGCCGTCTACGCAGGCGAGGCGCTGCGCGAGATCGGCAAGGTGTTCTCGGGCACCACCAACGAGTCGCGGGCCGAGCTCGACGAGCGCCTGGCCGCGGGCGAGCAGCCCGTCGCCGAGGTCCGCTACCTCTACGCGACCGAGGACGAGCAGCTCTTCCAGCCCGTGTTCGTGCGCCTGCGCGAGGACAAGCCGGCCCACGACTGCAAGCTCGACCAGCTCGAGAAGACCCGCCGCGAGGTCCACGAGCACTGATTGGGTTCAGCCGGGTCGACGCCTGCGCAGGCCGAGCAGCGCGAGCAGGCCGAGCAGCGGCGTCAGATCACGAGCTCGGGGATCGCCCGCTTGGCACGAGCAGCCCGCGTCGCCGCCATCGAGCAGGCCCGCGTCGCTCTCGCTCGAGCCACCGAGCTCGTCGCCGCTCTCGCTGCTCGCACCCGTGTCACTCGAATCGCCCGAGCTCTCGCTGGTCGAGTCGCCCGAGCTCTCGCCGCTCGGCAGCTCGCCGACGACGATCGTGACCGCGCTCGAGACCCCGACGTTGCCCCAAAAGTCGGTCGCGCTCGCGCTCAGCGAGTATTGGCCCGCGGGGAAGACGGCGCCGGAGAACACCCAAGTCGTCGGCTCGTCGATCGGGTTGTCGACGCTCTGGCTGGCGACGACGTTGCCATCGACCAAGAGATCGACGGCCAGGACCGCGACGCCCGGACCGTCGTCGGCCGCGATCGTGATGTCGAAGCTCGCCTCGGGCCCCGGGAATTGGCTCGCGTCGGCGGGCGAGGCGATGCTCACGATCGGCGGCTCGAGCTCGGCCGCCTGCTCGAAGCTCGGTCCGCAGCTGCTCGAGGGGCCCGAGACCGCGTCGGGGCAGCTGCCATTCGACCACGCGCCGCCGAGCTCGGGGTCGAGCGTGAAGCCGGTGCAGGCCGGGCTCGGATCCCACGTGCCGTCGCCGAGGTGACAAGGCGAGATGTCGATGCCCGTCTGGGCTTCGATCCAGGTGATCGCGTTGGCGGCCGGGACCACGAAGACCGGATCGATGCAGCCTGGGTTGACGCCCGCGGGCCCGCCCGAGCTGACCCCGACCAAGCGCCAGCTGCCGTCGGGCAGCTTCACGAAGGTCGGCCCGCCCGAGTCGCCGCTGCACAGCTCGGCGGGATCGGGCGAGGCCGAGATCATGTCCGCGTTCCAACCCAAGAAAGTGGTCGGGGCGTAGCGCTTGATCCCGCCGCCGCCCTCGCCGTTGCCCCAGCCGACCGTCACGAAGGGCTGACCGATCTCCAGCCAGTCGAGCTCGCAGCCGAGCAAGGGCGGCGCGATCGCGAGGTCGACCGCCTCGGCCAGCACGCAATAGGCGAAGTCGTTGCCGCCGACCCCGTTGGCCGGCGGGTTCTTGGCGCACATCGTGGTCGCGACGGTCTTGGCCGGCATCCCAGCTTGCTCGCCGAAGCGAACCTCGGCTGGTCCAGCGCCGCCGATGCAGTGCGCCGCGGTCATCACCACTTGCGGATGGATCAACACGCCCGAACAACCACCCGCGTCGAGCACCAGCGCCGTCGGCCACTCGCAGGGCTCGGCCACGACTACGCCCTCGCCGATCAGCGGCGCGGGATCGGAGGCCAGCTCGCTCGCACGAAGCTCGTCGCTCTCGAACTCGCAGCCGACCACCAACCCGACGCTCATCACCCCATGGAGCGAGGCCCACTTCATCCGGCGAGCGTCGCACGAAGCAGGCCGCCTGGGCTGTTGGTCGAGCCCGAGGTTGACGCGCACCCGCATGCGTGACACGCATCGTTCGGCATGGATCCTCGGCTCGGCGCTCGAACCTCGTTTGCGAGCCTGCTCGCGCTCGTGGGCTGCGGCGAGGCCGACGTCACCCCGCCCGAGCTGATCGACGCCGCGTTCATTCCAGCTTCGCCTGGTGAGCGGCCCGACCGATTGATCCTTCGATTCAGCGAGCCGCTCGCTCCGATCGCCGATGTGGATCCGGCGCACTTCCGAATGTCGAGCGCGCTGGTGATCGACGACCTGCAGGGCCACGACCTCACGGTCTATTACGATCTGGCCAACCACTTCAGCGAGGGTCTGCCCGGCCAAGCCGGCAAGCTGCCCGACCTCGATGGACCCTGGCCACGGCACGCGTTCACCAACGTCGTCGGGCTCGAGCGTGGCGAGGCCGACGACGAGCTGATCGTGCAGCTGAGCTATCCGATCGAGATCGAGGTCTGCGACGCGCTCGATCAAGCCGCCGCGCTCGGGATCCCGGCGGGGATCTTCGTCCACTACGCCGAGGCCGACTACCCGCGGATCACCGACGCCGCCGGGAACTCGCTGGCCGACATCGCGGCCGATTGGATCGCGGCCAACGGCGTGGCGACGGCACCCGGGGCGTTTCCTTCGCTCGATCCTGCGCTCGCGATCCCTTGTCCTTGAGCCCCAAAAACCAGGAGCTCAGAGCCAGTCGATGAAGGGGACCAAGAAGTCGGTCGTGTCGTCGACGATCTTGGCCATGTGCGGACCGAGCGAGTTGGTCTCCTCGTAGTGGTCGCCATCGGCCTCGTTGAAGTAAGGCAGCAGGCCGTTCAGCTCGAAGTCGTAGCTCGGGATGATGTAGCCGAGCTCGTCGTTGGCGAGGCTGATGATCCAGGTGTAGGGCGAGTCGATCCGCTGCTTGATGTAGGGACCCGCCGGCGCTTGGCTGACGTCGGGTGGGTTGGGGTTGTTGGGATCGATGAAGTCGCTCGAGCTCGTGAACATCTGCGAAGCGTCGTAGCCTCCGACCGCGAGCTCGGGCAGCAACTCGCCCGGAAGGGTCAAGATCCGCACCGGGCCGAGCTCGATCAAGCCCATCTCGGTCCTGACGAACTTCTTGCCGTTCATCTCGTAGATCTGCCGATCGAAGATGCCTTGGTTGAAGGCGAGCTGGAACGAGGTGTTGATGACCTCGGCGTAGAAGGGCTCGACCGCGAACTCGAGCCGGGGGTTCTCGATCACCTCGCCTTGGTCGAGGGCCGCGAGCGCGACCTCGCCGACCAGCTGACCGATCGAGTCGGCCCGCTCGAAGCCCGCGGAGAAATTGTCGCCGTCGGGGTTGGTGACCTCGACTCCGAGCGGGCTCATCATCCCGCCCAGCGCGCCCGACAAGAACAGGCAGGGCCCGCCAAGCCCGGGCTTGCCGGGCGCCTGCTGCCATTGCGAGCCCTGCTCCAGCGTCCGGCGCAGCGCGTGCACGTAGTCGGTCGTCAGCAGCGAGTTGCTCGACTCGAGCGACTCGGGGTGGCTCGCGTAGTTGACCAGCGAGGCGATGGTCTGGCCCTGTCCGTCGCGCAGCTGCATCACGTCGACCGCCTCGTCGACGATGAAGGGGTCGCGCAGGTCGTTGCTGACGTTCGAGATCCCCTTGTCGGCCCGGGTCGTCGACGCATCACCCCGAGCGATCCTCAGGCTCGCGACCTCGGTCCGCGCCGCGATCGCTTGGGTCACCGCCGAGCTGATCGCGGTCCGAAGCTGGGCCCGGTAGTCGGGATCGAAGCCGCCGCCGGAGAACTCGCCCTCGCCCCACAGGCCCATCGTGTCGGGGCCCTGATGGTTGTGGACCGCGTGGACCAGCAACCAGTCGATGTTCTGATTGGCGAGCAGCTCGCGGACCGACTCGACCTCGTCGTAGAAGTAGCCGACCACGTCGATCGTGACGATCGCGAGCCGAGTGTCGCCTTGTTGCAAGACCAGCGCGCGGGCCCAGAGCCCGTCGCCCTCGCCGACGAGGCCGAGCTCGGGGCCCCGCACGCCGCGGGTCGGCCGGTTGTTCTGGAACCCGGCCATGAAGATGCGCTGGAACACCCCGTCGCCCTCGCCTTCATCGGGGCCGGGGTAGTTCATTTCACCCGGGCACAGGCGATCACAGCCGCAATCGATGAAGTCGTCTTCGTTGTCGAAGGTGCCGTTGCCGGCCACGTCGGTCCAGCTCTCGAAGCAGTTGGGCACGATCGACACGACCGCGACGCCGGCCTCGAGCGGCGCGCCCGGAACCTCGGGGCACAGACCCGAGGGGCCATCGGGACACCACTGCTCGGGCGGCGTGCCAGGATAGGGCTCTTTGCCGGTCTCGCCGCTGTCCAGACCGGTCGTGTCGGTGGTCGAGTCACTCGACTCTTCACTCGAGCTGGTCGAGTTGGTCGAGTTCGTCGTCGAGTCGCCCGTGCTGCTCTCGCCGACTTCGTCGTTGCTCGACGCGGTCTCGGTGGTGGTCGTGATCGAGCTTTCGGGGCTACACCCGAGCAGGAGCGTCAGCGCGAGCGAGCACGAAAGAGCGCGATCCATGGCCGCGATGTTGCCACGCGGCCGATCAGAAGTAACCCCAGCGGCCGAGGTCCTGACCGATCCGCTCGGCCAGCGCATGGTTGTCTTCACGATGCAGCTCGAGCAGCGCGCGGGCGATTTCTTCGGGAAAGAACCGGTGCTTTCGCTTGGGCAAGAGCGGTTCGACCGTTCGGGCGAACACGCTGGCGGGGTGCCACTCGCTGCCGACGCGATCGCGAATCGCCCGCTTGATCGGCATCGGCACCCGATTGACCAGCTTGGCCAGCCCGGCGGTGACGCCCGACCAGCGCTCGTTGACTCGCTCGCGGGTGTCGGGCAGCGGACCATCGTCGACCCCGAGGAACCCGTAGAGCGTGCGCAAGAACACCGGCGCGTCGTCGGTGAAGAGCTCGAAGGGCAGGGTCGCGACCGCGTCCTCGCCACAGCGCTGGCGATAGTGACGATCGAAGGCGGCCCACTCGAGGTCGCGCGCGTCGACGTTGGGGCCCTTGTAGAGACCCACGTTGTAGGGTTCGAAGCGGCGCTCGCGGGCGTTCCAATTGATGTAGCGCTCGACCGAGGTCGAGAACCCGGCCTTGAGCAATTGCGCGTAGGCGGACTCGACCCACTTGTCT
>JAMHUH010000217.1:0-7052 GCA_035904925.1 Nannocystaceae bacterium | reverse complement strand
CCCCATCGCCACGCAAGACCGGATCCACGCCCGCTGGGGCCCCGAACGCAGCCCAACTCACGCACCGCGAAACCCCGCTGCGAGCCTTCGGGTCGGGGTCTGTGTCAGCGCTGGCGAGCCGCCGGTGCTAGGATCGACCTCGATGAGCGCGATGTTCGCCCGACTGCCCGCACGCGTGATGCTGCCCCTCGTTGCGATGCTGAGCGCCATCGCGTCGGCGGGTCTGCCGGACCTCGACACGATCCGCGAGTGGATCCGCCGCATCCAACAGTTCCTCGCGATCGGGGGCATCGCGTTGGCGCTCGGGTTCAGCCTGATCTTCATCGTCGCGTGGGTGCTCTCGCACCTGCGCAAGGCCAAGGCCGAGGACGAGGTCACGGGCAATGGCTGGCTGTCGAAGATCGCGTTGGCGTCGAGCTTCGTGCCGGTGGCGCTGACGCTCGCGGCGGCGGTCGGGCTCTTCGTGCCGATGCTCAAGCCCTTGATGCTCAAGCTCTTCGCCTATGCGGTGCTGGTCGCGGGCGTGTCGTGGCTGATCTGCATCGCGGCGCTGATCGTCGGAGGCGGGCGCAGGGAGCTGGCGCGGATCCGTCGGGCGCTGCTCTTGGCCGGCACGCCCTTCTACTGCTTGGCGGTCTGGGTCGGCCGCTTCCTTTAGTCCTTCGGCGGCCCTTCGAGGTGGCGGCGCAGCTCGGCGAGCGCGAAGGGGACCCGAAGCAGCGGGTAGTCGGCGGTGGTCATGCTGCCGCGGCTGGTGATCTCGACCAGGCGGATCGCACGATCGCCTGACGCATCCTCGAAGCGGGCGAGGGTGTCGAGATCGGCGAACAAGACGTCGAAGCGATCGGCCTCGAGGTTCGCGCTCGGATCGGCGCTCTCGCAGGCGTGACCGAGGCGCGAGATCGCGGCGCCGAGGGTCTCGCGGATCAGCGGATCGGGGTGGATGACGAGCACGCGCGCGAGATCGTTGGCGACCTGCTTGGGCTTGCTGCGCGCTGGCGTGCGCTCGGGCGGGAGATAGACCGACAAGGTCAGCGTGCCTTCGCCATGGCCGAGCTCGAGAAAGCCACCGAGCCGCGTCGCGACCTGGCGACACGCACTCACGCCGCCGGTGACCCCGGCGTTGATCGAGTTGCCGCCGACCACGGTCACGGCGATGCGGCCCCAGCTGCCCGCGCTGGCGCCTGGGATCGCGCTGGCCTGCCGCTCGTCGAGCTCTTCGAGGGTCGCGAGCGCGCGCAGCTGCTGGGGCTCGTCGACGCTGTCGCGGGCACAGAGCGCGAGGTGGACGAGCAGCGACTGCAATTCGAATTGCTCACCATAGACGCGCAGCTCGGGCTCGGCGTGGAGGTAGAGCCACGGCAGATCGCCGAGCGTGTCGAGCAGGCGGGCGCGCGAGTCCTCGAGCATCGCGCCGACCTCGACCAGCTCGTTGCGTGCGACCGCGCGCAAGTAGGCGTCGCTGTGGCGTCGCGCGCTGGCTTCACGGCGGCGCGGCTTGGGGGCGTCGAGGTCGTCGTTCGACGAGCTCTCCATGTCGCGGACGCGATCGAGGCCGAGCTGATCGGCGAGCTGCTGGGCCTGACGCAGGTGCTCGCGAGCCGCGAGCACATCGTCGCCCCGCATCAGCTCACCGAGCGTGCGATGGGCTTCGAGCACGAGGTGGAGCTGGCCATGCTCGGCTTGGCCCGCGATCAACCCGGCCGCGAGCTCGCGCGCTGGCTCGCGCTCGTTGCTGGCCATGCTCTGACGCAGCCGAACCAGCTGGGCGAGCGCGGCGACGCGAGGCGAGGTCTTGCCGGCCCGCTCGAGTCGGCGAAGGATCTTGGCCAAGCGGAGCCGCTCGGGTCGGGTCGCTCGCGGTCGAACCAGCACCAGCGCGGCGGCCAGCCACAGATCGCAGACGAACTCGGGCGTCGGCTCGTGCAGGGCCCCACGACCGAGCGCGAGCTCGACCTGCTCGCGCGCGCGAGTCGGCTCGGCGACCTCGAGCAAGGCCAGGGCCAAGTACGCGTGCGGGAGGTAGCCCTCGTGGGTGACGAGCTCGCGGGCGAGCGCGCGAGCCGACAAGCTGGCCGCGGCCTCGACCACGTGCCGACCACCCGAGCGCGCGCGCAGGTACAAGCGCAGGGCATCGATCGCGAGGTCGAGGGTCGAGTCGCCCTGCGCCTCGCTGAGCGCGGCGGCCTCGTCGAGCCAACCATTCAAGCGCTCGAGCGGCTCGCGTTCGCGCCCGTAGACGGCCTTGAAGAACGCGCTGGCGACCGCGATCGAGAGATCGCCGGTCCGGCGAAAGTGGCTGATCGCGGCGTCGAGCGAATTCAGGCCAGGGCCGTAGTCGCCGATCGAAAGCTCGATCGCCTGCCCGCGCAGGTGCTCGACCACGCCGCGAGCCCAGTCGCTGCGGACCCGCTCGGCCAGCTCGAGCGCCGCTCGCATGACTTGCTTGCCGGCCGCGACCTCGCCCGTCAGCGCGAGTCGGGCGGCGTGCAAGGCCAGCACGTGGGCCGCGGCAGGGCTGTCGAGACCCTCGCTCAGCTGCCGCGCTCGCAGCAGGCACAGCTCGGCGCCCTCGGGATCGGAGACGGCCAGGACCACGGACATGCGCGCGCAGAGCCAGGCGAGCTGCTCGCGGGTGGCGGGATCGAAGAGCGGCCCGCGATCGCGGCCGAGCCCCGTCCAGGTGCCGAAGAGCGCCAGCGAGCGACGCAGCGGCGTCTCGGGCAGCGGTCGATCGATCCGCGCCAGCGCGAGCCGACCGATCGTCGCGGCCTCGCTGGCGGCCGACTTGCGATGCAGGCCATGCACGGCCTTGGCCGCGATTCGACTCGCGAGCAGCGGGCTCTCGGCTTGGACGAGCGCCTCGGCGTAGAGCTGGGCCGCCTCTTCACACTTGCCAGCGAGCAGCGCGACGTCGGCTGCGCCCTCGATCGCGGCGAGCCGACCGTCGCCCGCACCGTCGCCGCGCTCGGCCAGCGCTCGGCTGAAGTGCCAGTTGGAGCGCTCGAGATCGTGGATCCCGAGCAGCTCGCGACCCGCCGCGAGGTGCATCTCGGCCAGCCGCGGATCGCCCTTCGACTCCTGCCCGAGCGCGCGATCGGTGTGGTAGGCGAGTCGGGCCGCGCTGATCTGCGGACCTCGCTCGGCCAGCCAATTCGCGATGGTCGCGTGGGCGCGCCGGACCTCGCCCGCGGCCGAGCGCTCGATCACCAGCTCGCGGATCAGCTCGTGGGCGAAGCGAAGGCTGGTCTCGCCGACCCCGTGGATCAGCCCGCGGCGATCGAGCGAGGCCAAGCCAGCGGCGACCCGGCCGGGCTCCCAACCAGTCGTGTGCTGCAACCATGCGGGGTCGACATGGCCGCCCGCGACCGCGGCCAGCAGCGCGAGCGCTCGCTCGTCGAGCCCGGCCTGATCGATCCGCTCGCCGAACACCTGCTCGGGGCTGGTCGCGGCGACCCGACGCTGGCGCAGCAACCAGGTCTCGCCCTCGTGGCCGCGAGTCAGCACGCCGCGCTCGATCCACGACGCCAAGATCGCCCAGGCGACCAGCGGGTTGCCGCGACTCGACGCGTGCAGGACCTCGGCCAACTCGGCCGGTCGAGCGACCGGACCCGGCAAGCCCGCGACGATCAAGCGCTCGATCTCGCCGGCGTCGAGCGGCTCGATCGCGAGGCGACGCAAGTCGCCCGTGCCCTCGTCGAGCTCGCTCGGCGCGGGCCCACACGAGCCCAGCACGATCAGCGTGTGATGGCTGCGCTCCTCGACCAAGAGCCGGCGCAGGATCGTCAGGCAGCCGCGGTCGGCCAGCTGGAGGTTGTCGAGCAGCACGACCAGCGGACGATCTTGGGTGCCGAGGCTGCGGATGCCCTCCGCGATCGCGACCGCCTGGCGGGCGAAGCCCTCTTCGAACTCGAGCACGGGCGACGAGGTCGAGGCCGAGGCCGAGACGGGCTCGTCCGCGCTCGGGCCGAGCAGCTCGGCGAAGGCGGGCACGCAGCGAGTCAGCACCTCCACCTGAGCGCCCGCGCGTCGGACCACGCGCTCGCGGACTCGCTCGCGCAGCTCGGGCCCCGCGTCGGCGAGCGCCCGCGGCAGCCGAGCGAGCGCACCTTGCAAGCCACCGCGCTGCTCCCCGAGCCCGCGCAGATACTCGCCACGCAGCAAGAGCGCTCGATCGTCGCGCTCGAGCCAGCTGGCGAATTCGTCGAGCAGGCGAGTCTTGCCGACCCCTTGGCCCCCGCTGACCAAGACCAGCGAGCTGCGGGCGATCTGGGCGTCGACGAAGGCCTGCTCGAGCGCGCGGCGAGCCTGCTCGCGGCCGACCAGTGGCGGATGTCGGGGCAGCGTGACGACGACGCGATCGTGGGCCTCGACCAGGTCGCGCGCGCGACCCCAGAGCTCGACCGCGCTGCTCGGGCTCGGCTCGAACAGATCGCCGAGCTGCGGCCCCGCGAGTCGGCGCAGCAAGGCCAGCATCGCCTCGATGTCCTGCTCGCGAGTCCCGCGACCATGGAGATGTTCGAACCCCTCGAGGCGAAACTGGCCCTCGCTCTGGCGCAGGTCGCTGGCCCGCAGCGCGACCCCTTGCACGCGCTGCTCGTGAAGCCGAACCAACAAGCTGGTCAGCGCCAGCGCGAGCGCCCGAGCCTCGCGCGCGGGCAAGCTGGCCCCGAGCGGCTCACCTTCTACAGGCTCGTGGATCAGCACGAGCCCCGTCGGCAGCTCGACTCGGGCACAGACGCGCGGCTGGACCTGCTCGTCGGCGAGGAGCGCCCGAGCGATCCGCTCGCGCTCGCGCTCGACGATCGGCAAGTACTGAAGCGTGACCCGGTGATGCGGCGCGCGGCCAAACTCGCGCTGGAGATCGGTGACCGCCACGCTCCAGATCGGCGCGGCTTGGCGGACTTTGCCGACCACGCAAAAGCGCTCCCAGATGATCATGCCGGGCTCGAGGCCCAGGGCTTCGATCGCGTCGAGTCGACCCAAGTCCCGCGGCTCGGGGCTCGCCATGGTCGACCTCAGGTCCTTCGCGGGATGCTGAAGGTGAAGCGGGCGCCTTCACCCTCGTGGCCGTCGACGTGAATCAGCCCGCCCCAGCCGGCGACGATCGTCTTGCACACGTAGAGCCCGATGCCGGTGCCTTCGGCGTGGGTCGTGAAGAAGAGATCGAAGAGCTGATCGCGGACCGAGCTCGGGATCCCAGGCCCATCGTCGGCGACCTGGACGAAGGCCAGCTCGTCCGAGGCCCAGCTCGACACGCGCACGCGCGCACCCTCGGGCCGTTGAAGCTCGCCGATCGCCTGGACGGCGTTGCGAAGCAGGTTGACCAGGACGCGGAACAGGTTGCTCGGGCTGGCCTGGACCTCGAGCGCGGCGTGGGTCTCGAGCGCGATGTCGATCGGCGCGAGCCGCTGGCCGAGCCGAACCGTGGACTCGACGACCTCGTTGAGCCGACAGTGGAGCGCGTGACCATGGTTGCGATGAACCGTGAGGGTCTCGCGGGCCAGCTCGGCGGCCATGCGCGTGCCGGTGCGCGCGTCTTCGATGGCCTCGAGCAAGAGCCCGAGCCGCTCGGGATCGATCGGGCGCCGGCCCTCGGAGAGCAGGCCCGAGCGCTCGAGCAGCTTGGGCGCGTAGTCGAGGCTGACCGACACGCCTTGCAGCATCGAGCGCAGATCGTGGACCGCGAGCGCGGTGAAGCGAGCCGTCGAGGCCCGACCGAGCTCCTCGGCCAAGGCACCGACGACCGGGTGCACGGTGGGCGCTTGCGAGAGCTCGACGAGGAAGCCCATCAGCGCGTGGACGAACTCGTCGGGGCTCGCCGACTCGGCGTAGACACGCGCGAGCTCGTCGCGGACCGAGATCCGCTGACGTTGCGCGCGCGAGCTCTCGCCAGCCATTCGTCGACCAGTCTAGGCGCCACGCTCGATCGGCGAAAGTCAAAACCGTCGCCACCACCTGGTTCTCGCTCGCCATTGAATTGTTGCATGGCTGCCGATCGATCGGCCGGTGTTCGCGGTTGGACCGCTCGCCCGAGCGAGCACGTCGACGAGCGTTCTTGATCTCCCGGCCAGTCGGCGGCTCCTCGCAGATGCCATTTTTTTGCTCGTTTTCGGCCTTCGTGTGCAGGTAGGAGCATGTCTGCCGATCGCCGCCGCCATCGAGTCTTCTTCACCCGGCACACCGAGTACCACCTGCGCGGAGACGAGTGCGTGGGGGTTCGAGACCGCGTCTCGGGTGCGTGGCTGAGCACCCACGCCGCGCTACGTTTGCGGGCGCTGCGCTTGCCGAGCGTGCTCCGCAGCGAAGAGTGGATCGGCAATCGCATCCAGTTCTGGGGCTCGCGGACCGACGTGCTGACCTCGCCCGTGGTCGCGGTCGCGCGGCCCGAGATCGACGAGCTCGGGGCCTACGTCAGCCAGGCCCGCGCCGGTTCGATCAGCGGCATGGGATCGGGCTCGTTCGTGACCGCGCTGCCGGCCTGACATGGCCGCGCCCGGTCGCGCGCTCGCGATCGTCTCGCTCGGCGTGCTCCTGGCTTCGTCGACGTGGTTCAGCGGGACCGCGGCGGCGCGCGAGCTGATCGAGGCGTGGTCGTTGACCAGCGGCGAAGCGGCGCTGCTGACCAACGCGACCCAGGTCGGCTTCATCCTCGGCACGCTGATCTACGCGCTCGGCAACTTGGCCGATCGCTTCGAAGCTCGCCGCGTGTTCGCATGGTCGGCGCTCGCTGGGGCAGCGTTCAACCTCGGCTTCGCGTGGTGGGCCGACGGTCTGCCGGTCGCGCTCGGATTTCGCTTGTTGACCGGGATCAGCTTGGCGGGTGTGTACCCGGTCGGCATGAAGATCGTCGCGAGCTGGTTCGCCGAAGGACTCGGCTGGCGGCTCGGTGTCTTGGTCGGCTGCCTCACCTTGGGCACGGCCTTCCCTTCCGCGATCACGGCCCTCGAGCTCGGCTTCGACTGGCGGACGCTGGCCAGCGTCGCGTCGATCGCCGCCATGATCGCGGCCTTGCTGGTCCGCTTCGCTATCGCCGAGGGTCCCTTGCTGCG
>JAMHUH010000216.1:0-6330 GCA_035904925.1 Nannocystaceae bacterium | reverse complement strand
CGGAATCAAACAGCCGCGTCATGCGGCGACCGGCCGACTTGGCCTGGTACATGGCCGTATCTGCCTGTTTGAGCAGATCGGCGGGAGTCTGATCCCGGGTCGGGAACAGGCTGATGCCGACACACGAAGAGCCCCAGCTCGGCCGGCTCGGCCAGCTCAGCCACCGCGCGCCGCCTGGGCCACGATCGCGCGCAGTCGATCGATCTCGAACGGCTTGGCGACGAAGTACTCGCAGCCGATCGCCTGGGCCTCGTCTTGCTCGTGCTTCATCACGCTGGCGGTGACGACGACCAAGGGGAGCGAGCTCCAGGTCGCGGAGCTCTTCATCGTGCGCGCGAGATCGAGGCCCGAAGGACCCGGGAGATCGATGTCGAGCAGCACGACCGCGTACTGGGTTCGTGCCAGCCGCTCGAGCGCTTCGGCGACGTCGCGCGCACGCTCGACTCGCCACGCACCCGTCGACTCCAGCAGACGCTGAACGAGTGCGTAGTTGGCATCATTGTCCTCGACGGACAGCACGAGCTGGCGCTCGGTCACGCCTGGAGCATACCAGCGAAGCCAGATCACGCGTCCTCTTTGCTCGGCTCGGATACACTGCCGAACATGTGGCGAAACAGCCACGGGCGAAAGCAACCGGTCATGAAAGCATGGCGCACGAAGGTCTCGACTTCGTGCGCTCTGCTCGTCCTGTTGCGCTCGGGCGTGGCCTTGGCCGCGCCGCCTGCCGATCCCGCGAGCAGCGAGTCGACCCGCGAGCCGCGGAGCTGGGCGCAGGAGCGTGAACAAGGCCGCGAAGAAGGGCCCGAGCCGCCCTTTCAGTCGGGTTTGACGGAGCGCTCGCTCGAGATCGTCGCGCTCGAGATTCGCGGTCGCAAGCAGGTCACCGCCCGCGAGGTGCTCGAGGCGCTCGAGGCCGAGACGCTGGTCGAGGGCGAGCGCGTGACCTGGCCCGAGGATCCCAAGGTCGACCGCGCGATCCAGCGGCTCTCGGCGACCGGCTACTTCGAACAAGTCGCGATTCGCCTGGTCCCGATCGGCGAGCAGCGTGATCAAGCCGTGTTGGTCGTCGACCTGCGCGAGCGTGGCTCGCTGGTCGTGCGGGACATCCACGCCGCGGGCTCGCGCCTGACCCCCTTCGCCGGCGGATTCGAATTGAGCGAGCGCAACCTCGCCGGCCGCCAAGTGCACCTTGGCGGCGCCTTCGTGGTCGGCTCGCGTCCGCAGGGGGTCGACAATCGCTCTCGCCAACAGGCCTATCGGATCTTCACCGAGCTGCCAGCGCTGGCCGGCACGCCGGTCGGCTTGGTCGCGAGCGCCCACGCGATCATGGCCAACGAGCCCTTTCGCGTCGCGGGCGACGACAGCGATCCCGATCCAGCCAACTTCGACACGCTGCCTTACTCGCGCTACGGCGGCGTGCTCGGGGTGACGCTGCGTTTCCACCCGGACTTCACGCTCGGCATCGATCTGCGGGTCGAGGCGATCGACGCCAGCCCGCCCAAGGGCCCGACGCGGACCTTGGCCGACGGCTCGCTGCGTCCGCTCGATCTTCAGCTCGACGCGGGCCTCCACCCGCTCAGCAGCGCCGAGTTCTCGCTCGCCTGGGACGAGCGCAACCGGGCGGCGATCCTCGGCAAGGGCGGGCACATTCGGCTCGACGTGCAGCTCTCGTCGCCGGCGATCGGCTCGCGCTACGAGTACCTGCGCGTGCTGATCGGCGGCGGCTACAGCTTTCGCTTGCCCTGGGGGCACTGGCTCTCGCCCTCGCTCTGGGGCGGACAGATCGCCGGACGAGCGCCGCGCTTCGAGATGATCCTGCCGGGCGATCTGGCCGACTGGACGCCCGGTCGGACGATGGGCCTTCAGTACTCGACCCGCTTTCCGATCGACGCGTTCAAGACCGGCGTCGACGCCTATCCGCTCGCGCAGCTCGGTGGTCGCCTCGACCTCGAGTATGGGATCCCGCTCTTTCGCCGCCCGCGGACCTCCTTCGTCTATGGCGGCTACCTGTTCTTGAGCGCGGGCGTGTTCACGCTCGCGGGCACTCGCGCGGAACGCAGCGACCGGCGGGCCGCGGGCGAGTGGGTCGCTCCGCTCGGGCTCAACGCCAACTTCGGCCTCAAGCTCGACACGGCGATCGGGACCTTCGACATCTCGATCGACAACATCTTGCGCAGGACGCCGCTGTGACCTGGCCGATCGCACGCCGTCGGGTCTTGCAACTGCTCGGGGTCGGCGGCTTGGCCCTGCCGCTGCTCGGCGCGCTGCCGGCCCCGCCGGTCCCGACCCGCAAGGCGCAATTCACCGAGGTCGAGCGGCGCTGGGTCCGAATGCGGGTGCGGGTCGCCGACCTGCTCAAGACCAGCGACAAGCAGGCGATGCAGAACCTCGACGGCGGCTTCGCGACCCGCTTGGTCTACGATCTCGGGCTCTTCGAAGCCGGCAGCAAGACCGCGATCTCGACCGTCCACATCGAGGTTCGGATCCTGCTCAACCCCTGGACCAGCGAGTACGAGGTCGAGACCCGGATCGACGGTGGCACCCCCTCGGTCCGCAACTTCGCCCTGCGCGACGACGCGATCGCGGCCGCGACCGCGATCGACGTTCGGATCGCCTCGAGCAGCGCCTTGGTCCGCGGCGACCAGAACGCGACCTACACCGTGCACGTGGTCGCCCAGCGCAACCCGATCCAAGGCAAGGCGACCGGCAACGCCGCGACCGCGCGCGGACAGGATCGCGACCTCGAGGTGTTCTCGCGCTGGGTCGGGATGTTCGTCCGCGCTCGCCCGCAGGCCGACAAGACCGTCCAATTTCGGACCTGGCCGCCCTTCTACCTGGTCGAGTGACTCGGAGCGCCCGATGACCGAGTCCCCCAACCCCGCACCGATCAAGCTCGAGCCCAAGCCGGGCCGCGCGACCAGCAGCTTCGGTCGGCTCACGCGTCGAGACCTGCGCGAGCGACCGCCCTGGTGGGGCCGACTCGAGACCCGGATCACCATCTCGCTGGTCGCGATCGGCATCGTCTGCGTCGGCGCCTCGATGTGGCTGGTCCGACTCACGGTTCGCTACTACGACCAGCTCGGCAGCCAGCAGGTCGACATCGAGCGCGAGACCCTCGACATCGCCAAGCAGTCCTATCCGCTGATCGCCAGCGCCCAGCGCGAGGCCTTCGATACCAAGACCGAGCTGCTCGCTCAGCAGCTCGGCCCGCTCGCGCCCGACGACGCCGAAGCGCGCGCGCGCGAGTGGATGCGGACCAGCCCGGCCGCGCAAGGCGTGATCGATCTGGCGCTCGATCGACCCACGGGCGAGTCGCTGGAGCTGAGCGGATCGCAGAGCGACGAGGCCGGCTGGATCCGCGTGCCGGTCACCCGCAAGGCCGGCGCGGCGACCTTGCACGTCACCTGGGCCGTCGACGCGCGGATCGTTCAGCGCCACCAACGGATCGGCGAGCTCGAGCGCGACCTCGGTCGGGTCGAGGTCAGCGACGTCGGGGGCGAGGGTCAGCTGGTCGAGCGCAACGAGGTCCAGCGGGCGCTCTTCGCCGCGCTCGGCGTGGCCAGCGGGTTGGTGCTCTTCAGCGCCGTCTTGGCCGGGATCCTGATCGCTCGACGGACCACGCGAAAGGTCTCGGACATCTCCCGAGTGATGCGCGAGGTCGCCTCGGGCGACACCTCGGTCCGCGCGCCTCGGCTCGGCCGCGACGAGCTCGGCCAGCTCGCCAACGCGTTCAACACCATGCTCGACGAGCTCGATCTCAACCGCCAGCGGATCGCCTACCTCCAGCGGATCGGCGCCTGGCAGGACATGGCCCGGCGGATCGCCCACGAGATCAAGAACCCGCTCACGCCGATCCAGCTGGCCGTCCAGCAGCTGCGCGAGAAGGACCCTGGCCAAGACGAGCGCTTCTCTCGGCTGCTGCGCGAGTCGGTCGAGATCGTCGAGGACGAGGTCGAGAGCCTGCGTCGGATGGTCACCAGCTTCTCGCAATTCGCCAAGGTCCCCGAGGTCCAGATCGAGCCGGTCGAGCTCGATCGCGTGGTCGACGAATTCGAGCGGGCCTATGGTCGGCTCGGCGAAGGCGGCGACCACCTCGACTTGATCCCGCCGCGCGAGCCGGGCTTGATCGTGCTCGGCGATCGCCAGCTGCTCAAGCAGGTGTTGGTCAACCTGGTCGAGAACGCGACCCTCTCGATCGCCGAGGCGGGCATCGAGCCCGCCCACGTTCGGATCAGCACGGGCCGCGTCCGCGGTCGCGCGCTCGCCTGCGTGATCGTCGAGGACAACGGGCCGGGCATCGCCGTCGATCGACGCGAGCGGGTGTTCGAGCCCTACGAGACCACCCGCGAGCGTGGGACCGGGCTCGGGCTCGCGATCGTCAAGAAGATCATCCTCGATCACGGCGGCGAGGTCGTGCTCGGCGAGAGCGAGCTCGGCGGGGCGCGCTTCGAGCTGCGGATCCCGATCGCCGGCTGAGCGGGCCGAGCTCGATCAGTCGGGCACGAGTTCGAATGCGGCGACCAGCTCGGGCGGGATGCGTATCGGCGTCCCCCGGGCGAGATCGATGAAGGCCCAGGTCGTCTTGGCCCGCATCAGCACTTCGTCGCCGCGGACGATCACGTAGCTGCGGATCGACGAGGCTCGGGCGATCGCGCTGACCCAGGTCCGCACGATCACGCGATCACCCAACACCGCCGAGCGCAGGTAGTCGAGCTCGTGGCGACGGACCACGAAGGCGCCGCCGAGCTCGCGGTAGCGCTGCCAAGGCCAGCCCTGCGCGCTCGAGTGGGCGGTCGAGGCAGCGAGCAGCCAGCTCAGGTAGTGGACGTTGCCGACATGCTCGAGCTCGTCGATCTCGGCGGCGACGACCTCGTGCCGATGCTCGTAGATCGCCGGCATCGCTCAGTTCCCCGGGGTCGAGATCCACAGCCGATGCGGCTTCGCGCTGGTCACCTGGCTGCCGACCAGCTGCCCCCAGGTGGCCGTGTTCGCGAGCTGCACGGCCGCGCTCGGGTCGAGGGTCAGCGGGACCGCGACGACGCGACCTTTGGGCGCGGTCGTGCCGACGCTGATCGCATAGAGCACCGTCATGGTCTCGTCGGCGTTCTTGCACTCGCAGTCGACCAAGGCGCGAGCGACCGCGCTGGCCATGCCGGTGCAGCGCTCCTCGGGCCGCAGCGCGGCCAGGTTCTGCAGCGCGGTCGCGAGCGCCGGGCAAGCCTGGGTGTGCTCGCGCATCGTCATCGCCAGCTGCATCGCGCGCTGGCTGAGATCGTCGGGCAGGCGTCGGGCGATCTCGGCCAGCATCGCGGTGTCGCGCGGAGCGGGCAGCGGCTGCTCGGGGTCGTCGACCCGGACCAGGATCTCGAACTCGGTGCGCGACGCGGCGTGCAGACCCGTCAGCAGCTCGACCACCAGCGCGGCCGGGAGCGCGTCGGCGATCGCCAGGACCAAGGGCTCGTTGACTGGCCCAGGCGTGCTGAACCACTCCGCCATCGGCTTGCCCTGGGTCTCGCCCAGCTCGCGCATCAGGCCCTCGCGATCGACCCGGACCAGCCGCTGATCGATCAGGTGAAAGGCCGGGCCCGACCAGCGAACCGGCGGGAGCTCGTTGGTCGGCACCTGGGCTTCGAAGTCGCAGTAGAGCGCCAGCTCGGGCTCGATCCGCGCGGTCGAGCAGGCCGGCGCCTCTTCGACGGGGTCGTCGGCCTTCGCGTTGGAGCCCGAGTTCTGGCTCGAGTTCGCGGGCGGCGAGCCGCAGGCGGCCGTGAGCAACAGACAGGCGAGGAGACGCTTGGGCACTCGCGGACTCTACCAGCCCATGCGTGTCCTTCCCATCGAGCCAAACCGGGCGATCCCGCCTGTTCCACCGTCGAACTCGGAGCAATTGGCGTTGAGCTCATCGAGGGTCGGTGGGATTCCGAAGCCGAGGAATGGTGCGAGGCCCTCAGCGTCGTCGCTGCCAGGCCCGCTCGAGCGCGACGCCGAGCGAGAGACCGAGCGCCACGCTCAGCGCCAACGCGAGCCCACGCAACCCGGGCTTGCTGGGATTCGCAGGCATCGGCATCGAGCCGAGCTCGGCGATCACCACGTGCACCCGCTCCTCGGCGATCGAGGGCAGCGCCGCCCGGGCGATCGCCTCGACGCTCGCAGGCTCGCCCGTCTGCGCGACCACGACCGCCGACGCGGGCTCGACCAGCGAGACCGTCACGCTCGCGGCCACCTCGGAGCGAGCCAGCAAGCGCTCGAGCTCCTCGGCCAGCGCCAGCTCGCGCCTCGCTCGCTCACCCTCGCGGGTCGGAACCAGGCTCGCGTCCCCGAAGAGCTCGC
>JAMHUH010000215.1:0-7417 GCA_035904925.1 Nannocystaceae bacterium | reverse complement strand
CGTTGCCGACTCCGAGCAGCAAGTATGCCCAATCGGGATGCCCGGGATCGCGTGATTGTTCGAAGATCGCGGTCGCATCTTCGAAGTCCGAGAGCGCGTCGTCGAAGCGCTCTTGCTGCACACGCAACTCCCCCCGCTGCGTGAGCATGAACGCGAGGTCGGAGTGGGTCGATCGCCCTTCGCCAATGTGGTTTTCGATCGCTTCGTCGAGCGCTCGCTCGGAAGCCTCCATGTCCCCACGATTCATCTGGATCACTGCGTAGGCGTCGAGCGCCCAGCTGCGATCGCCATGGCCAGGCGGCAATGCATCGAGGGCACGCTTCGCCAAGGTCAGCGCTTTGTCCAAGTCTCCGGTCAGCAGCGCATGATTGGCAAGCGCGAGATCAACCATCGCCACGCGACTCGAGTTCGGCGAGTAGACACGAACATAGGTCTTCCGCGCTCGATCGATTCGCTCGAGGCCCTCGATGAGGCCGGTTTCGCTGTCGAGGAGCAGCAACCCGAGATCGAAGTCGATATCGGCACAAGGAATCGAGGTTGCACCGAGCAATTGTTCGGCGAGCTTCCAGCTTTCTCGATAGGAGAGCTGGGCGGACTCCGGCTCGGCGAGTGCCTCCAATGCCTCCGCGCGGCCGCGAAGACTCCACATCCGCTGAAGCGCCGCAGTGTCACCCGGCAGAGCAGCCAACTCGTCGAGTGATTCGTCGATTACCTTGACGGCTCGCGCCGCCTGATCGGCGTTGATCAGCCGATAGGCGGATGCATAGGCGAGTTGATGCCAGCGCATGTCACTCGGCGCGGCGCGGATCCGCCGTAGCGCACGCTTGGCCATCACGTGCTCGATCGATCGCTCGGGAGCCTGATTCGCGTCTCGGCCTCGTTCGACCATCGAGAGATTGATCCAAGCCGAGGGTGCGAGCTCGACATGCCCGACCTCCTCGGCCAGCGTCGCAGCCTCGAGCAAGCTTTCGCGCGCCGCATCGAACTTCTCCTCGCGCTGCTCGAGCCGCCCGCGCAGGTACAGCAGCTCCGCGCGCAGCGGCCCATAGTCGAGCGCCTCGACCTCGCTCGCGATCTCCCCCACGACCAGCTTGGCCCCCGCGACATCGCTCGCGAGCCGCAGCGCATGCGCATGCGCGATCCGATCCCGAAGCACGACCACCTTCGCAGCCGTCGCCGCGTCCTTGGCCACCAGCCAGCCGCGCTCGAGCAGATCGACCTGCTCGCACATGCCGACGTCGCCGAGCCCGTCGAGCAGCTCGACGGCGTGCTCGAGCGTCTCGCGCTCGCCGGACGCGAGCGTGTCGACGGTCGCGTCGAGCTCCCGCTGGCGCTGGTCGAGGCAGGCGGTCCGCAGCTCGAGCTGGGCGTCGGTCTGGGCGCGCGCGACCCAGCGAGCTTCGCAGGCGTCGCCGCGGCCGGCGATCAGCTGCGCGGCTTGTTGGTCGAGCCGCTCCTCGACCAGGGCCTGGGTGTGCTCGGCGTGCTCGAGGCCCGAGACCGCGAAGGCGTCCTCGAGCTCGACGCGGCGCGCCTCGTCCCACACACCCGCGAGCGCGTCGGCATCGACCACGCACAGCTCGGTCTCACTCGGGCCGAGCAACATCCCGGCCGCGAGCACGGCCGCGAACCCGGTCACGAGCGCGCCGACTCGCCACACGCGGCCGCGCTCGCGCGAGAGCTCGACCAGCAGCGCGTCCATCGAGGGCCAGCGATCGGCGGGGTTGGGCGCGAGCCCGCGAAGCACGGCCTTGCGCAGCCAGGGTGGCACGCCGGACTTGGGCCCGGGGACCTCGAAGCGGCCTTCGCTGACCCGGTAGGCGTATTCGGATCGACTCTTGGCCTTGAAGGGTCGCTCGCCGAAGAGCGCCTCGTAGAGCACGACGCAGAAGCTGAACTGATCGCTGAGCACGGTCGCGGGCTGACCGAGGTGCTGCTCCGGGGACATGTACGCGGGCGTGCCCAGGACCGCGCCGGTGACCGTCAGGTCGCGGGCGAAGGCGCTGGTGTTGGTCGGGTTCCAGGTCTGGCTGAGGCCGCCGCTCTGGTCGAGCGTCTCGTCGACTTCGTCGCTCGGGGCACCGACCTCGCCGCGCTCGTGGACCGAGCGCGCGAGCCCGAAGTCGAGCACCCGGACGCGGCCATCGTCGCCGACCATCACGTTCGCGGGCTTGAAGTCGCGGTGGACCAGCTCGCGCGCGTGGGCGGCCGCGAGCCCGCGACCGGCTTGCAGCAGGGTCGCCAAGCCCTCGCGCCAGGGTCGAGGCCGATCGGCGAGCGGCAGGTCGAGCCAGCGATCGAGCGACTGACCGGCGACGAACTCCATCGCGACATAGTCGTGGTCGCGCCAGCAGCCGACCTCGTGGACCTGGACGACGTTGGGGTGCGAGAGCCGAGCGAGCGCCTGAGCCTCGCGCAGCATCCGGGCTCGGCCGCGCTCGTCGTTGGTCAGGTCGCGGCGCAGCAGCTTGATCGCGACCTTGCGATCGAGCTGCTCGTCGAACGCGACATAGACGACGCCCATGCCGCCTTGGCCGAGCTTGCGCAGGATCGCGAAGCGATCGATGCGGAGCGGTTCGGTCGAGAGGCCGGGGTACGCGGGCTCGGTCCCGCGCCCGCTCGCATCGCTCTGACCGCTCTGGTCTTGGGTGTCCGCGCCACCCGTGGGCGGGGCGATCTCGCGCAAGAGTCGAGCCTTGATGACCTGCTTGAGGATGCGGTCGCTGTGGTCCTCGCCGAAGAGCCGGGCCTTGACGGACGAATCCGACAGCTCCGACTCGCCCGATGCATCGTGTTGATCGTGCTGCGTTCGCATCCGGCCTGGCCCTCGCGTGGTCCCGTCCACTTCGGCGGGGGTAGTGTCGGCCGGCTCCGATCCCGTCACGAAAGATTCCAGTGGCTCGCCTCCCGACTCAGGGTCGACCGTCCGAGGGTCCGAATTCCAGCGAAATCCTGTGCGTCGTGAGCCAGCGTGGGCCTCGCGGCGCGCGCCGCATGGGCTCGGGCTGGACGGATCGGGCGAGATTGGCTAGCAGCGATCGGTGGTCGAGATCCTCGACGAGCACGTCGACGCCAACCGGCGCTACGTGATCGGGCTGGCCGACGGCAGCGCGGTCGAGGCGGTGCTCTACCGGGGCGACTCGCTGTGCATCTCGTCGCAGGTCGGCTGCGCGGTCGGCTGCCCCTTTTGTGCTTCGGGGGCGAAAGGGTTTGGGCGCAACCTCTCGCTCGCCGAGCTCGAAGGCCAGGTCGACATCGTACGTGCGCGCGTGGGCGCGGGCGCGGTCGCCCGCGTGACCGTCTCGGGCGTCGGCGAGCCCCTGCACAACCATCGCGTGGTCGCGGACTTCGTCCAGGGCGCCCGCGAGCGCGGCCTGCCCGTCAGCATCACGACTTCGGGCGGCCCGCTCGAGCGCCTGCGCGAGTGGTTCGACCTGCCCCACAACGGCATCAGCTTGTCGATCCACGCCGGCAGCGAGGCCGTGCGCGCCCAGACCGTCCCGCGCGGCCCCGCCCTCGATCCTCTATTCGCATTGCTCGGCCAGGAAGTGCCCAAGCTCTCGGGCTCGCGCCGCCGCAAGCTCGCGCTCGGCTACCTGCTCTTGGCCGGGCGCAACGACGGCGAGGACGAGATCGCGGCCTTCCTCGCCCGCGCGGTCCCGCTCGGCCTCAAGGTCCACCTCTATCGCTACAATTCCGTGCCGAACTCGACCCAGGCGCCGACCGACGGCGCGCGCTTCCAACGAGTGTTCGAGCAGATGCTCGCCGCCGGCCTCGACGTCCGACGCAGCTCGCAAGCGCGGATCGAGGCCAACGGTGGCTGCGGCACGCTCGTCGCCCTGCGCGTGGCCAGCCCGCACACGCGGGCCTGAGCGAGCCCTGATAGATTGCCAGCGCCCGTGCCCCGGTCGTCGACTCCTCGCTTCGTCGTCTGGTTGGCCTTCGTGCTCGCGCTGCTCGGGCTGCCGGCTTCGATCGCCCGAGCGGGCGGCGGTGACAAGGACGAGACGCCGACGCCCACGCCGCTGCCCTCGAGCCCGATCGAGCCGAGCGAGGTGCTGCCGCAGTCGCATGACGCTCCCGATCACGATCGCCGCGGGGTCCGGATCCAAGCCACGCGAATCGACGGCGACGCGATCGAGATCGACGGCCGCGTCGACGAGCGCGAGTGGCAAGCCGTCCCAGCGCTGCCCGAGATGGTCCAGCAGTCACCGACCTTCGCCGCCGCGGCGACCCACGTCACCGAGGTCCGGGCCGCCTATTCGAGCGCGGGCCTCTACTTCGCGTTCATCTGCCACGAGCACCACGGCGACGTGATCGCGCCCTTCTTTCCGCGCGACCAACGGACCGCGTCCGACATGGTCTGGGTCGAGATCGATTCGAACGACGACGACACCAGCGGCTACGTGTTCGGCGTGACCCCCTCGGGGGCGATCTTCGACGGCCAGCTGTTCCGCGACACCTCCGAAGAGCTGCTCTGGGACGGGGTCTGGCGGGCGGCGGCGGTCGAGACCGCGCCGGGCTGGACCGCCGAGATCTTCGTGCCCTGGTCGACGCTGCGATTCGAACGCAGCCGCGTCCACGTGGTCGGCCTCAACGTCGCGCGGACCATCAACGACGGGCAAGAGACCGATCGGCTCAGCTTCGTCCCGCAGGGCGTGCCCGCGCGCGTGTCCGAGGCGATCGAGTGGTACGGGATCGCCGACATCGAGGGTGGGCTCAACCTCGAGCTGCAGCCCTTCGTCTCGGGTCGCTTCGTGCTCCAGCGGCCGAGCGAGAGCCTCGATCACTCGTGGCGAGCGCTGCCCAACGCTGGCTTCGATCTCAAGTACGGCATCACCGGCGACCTGACCATGGACGTCGCGGTCAACCCCGACTTCGGCCAGGCCGAGGTCGACGCGGCGGTGCTGGTGCTCGGGCCCTTCGAAGCCTACTTCCCCGAGAAGCGGCGCTTCTTCCTCGAGTCCAAGGAGATCTTCGAGACTCGCTTCCCGCTCTTCTACTCGCGCCGGATCGGCGCCACGCCCAGCCCCAGCCACGCGCAGCTGACCGAGCGCAAGGTCTATGGCGAGCGAGAATCGGGCGATCTGGTCGAGCTCGATCCGCTCTCGCGCGTGCTCGGCTCGGTCCGCATGACCGGCCAGATCGCGCCCGGTTGGGTGCTCGGCGTGATCTCGGCGACGACCGGGCCGAGCTGGGGCATCGAGCGCTTCTCCGACGGCGCCGAGCAGCGGGTCGCCGTCGATCCGCTCGCGAATTTCTCGGTCCTGCGCCTGCGTCGACACTTCGATCCGCAGACTTGGGTCGGTGGCATCGTCACCAACGTCGCGCGGCTCGGCAGCGGCCGCGAAGCGGTGACCGGCGGCGTCGACTACAACATCAACTTTCGCAAGCGCTGGATCCACGGCGCGCAGGTGATCGGCACCCACGACGGCGAGCGAGCGGGCATGGGCGGCTCGACCAGCCTGAGCCGCTCGTCGCGGCGCCTGCGTTGGTCGCTCGGCGGCGAGTTCCTGACCCCGCACGCGAACTATCGCGACCTCGGCTACATGACCCAGAACAACTACGCGCGCGGCTCGACCGGCGTGTCGGTGTTCAATGCTCAGCCGGTCGGCGCGATCCGATCGCTCTCGGGCAACCTCGATCTCTCCGTCGCGAGCAGCTTCGCCGGCCAGCTGACCGAGAAGTCGCTCTCGAATCGCTACACGCTCGAGACCCTCGGCCTGTGGCAGTTCACGACCTTCATCGGCGGTCACCTGCCGCAGTACGATCTGTTCGAGACCCGCGGCAACATCCCTTATCAGGTGCCGATCCACTGGTGGACCGGCGCGCGCGTGTCCTCGCCTCGCAACAAGCGGGTCTCGGCCTCGCTCGGCGCCAACTATGGCGAGCAAAGGGGTCGGCCGGGTCCCGACGTGTTCGTCGACCTCGGCGTCCGACCGATCGATCGACTCGCGTTCGCGCTCTCGGGCCAGTGGAGCGGCAGCTTCGGTCGACCGCGCTGGGTCGCCGAGCGCGAGGCGGACGCGATGCCGATCTTCGCCCGCGCGACCATCCACTCGGTCGAGGTCAGCCTTCGGGCGAGCCTCGCGATCACGCCGCAGCTCTCGCTCAGCAGCTACAACCAACTCCTGCACACGACCGCGCACCACACCGAGTTCTTCGAACTGCCGAGCCCCGAGACGCTGGTCTCGATCGCGCCCGACGACTGGTTCGGGATCGTCGATCGTGGCCTGTCGAGCTTGGTCTCCAACACGATCCTGCGCTGGGAGTACTTGCCCGGCAGCTTCCTGTTCGTCGCCTACACCCATCGCAGCGTCCGCAGCCGCTCGGGCGAGCGGCTCGACTGGCGCTTCCTCGACGCCTTCACCAACTTGGCCGCCGCCGACACCCAGCAAGAGGATCTGCTCTTCGTGAAGCTGGGCTACCTGTTCGGGCTCTGAGCAGGTTGGGCGGCGAGCGGCTCCAGGTTGTGAGCCAGGTCGCTGACAGCGCTGTCAGGGTATTTTTGCCCGAGCATGATCGACGCGTCAGGGTCCTGGCACATCCCTCTCGAAGCCCGATGCACCTCGCTCGCGCCCACCGGAACAACGTCATGAAGCCCCGCACGACCCTGGCCCTGCTCTTTGCTCTCGCTACCTCGCTCGCGCCGATGGCCGCGGACGCCAGCGCGACGGCAGGCTCGGGCCAGCTCGAGGACGCGATCACGATGCACGGGATCGAGCGCGAGGGCGACATCCCCCTGCCCCTGAACCGGCAGTGATTTCGCCAGGATTGCGATGTTCTCCACCGACTGGAATGCTACCCCCATGATGCCTCGAACCTGGACTTCGGTTGCCGCCGCCACGCTGGCCTTGTCACTCCCCTTGATGGCGCCGCGCGTGGCCGATGCCTGCGGCGGCACCTTCTGCGACACGGGTCCGACGGCGATGCCCGTCGACCAGACCGGCGAGAACATCCTCTTCTACCTCGGCCCCGACTTCGTCGAGGCCCACATCCAGATCCAGTACAACCCCGACACGCCCGCCGAGAAGTTCGCCTGGGTGATCCCGGTCCTCGAAGTGCCGGAGTTCGAAGTCGGCACGCAACGGCTCTTCGACTCGATGCTGGCCGGCTCGGTCCCGAGCTACGGCCTCCAGCAGCAAGCCGACTTCTGCGGTGACGACGGCCTCCAGAGCAGCGGTGGCGACGCCGGAGCGGGCGACGAGAGCGGCACGGGAGCGCCCAACGACGGCGGCGAGAACGGCGGGCCCAACGTCGTGCTCAAGAAGACCGTCGGCGCGTTCGAGATCGCGGTGCTCGAGGGCGGCACGGTCGAGGGCGTGATGCAGTGGCTGGGCGACAACGGCTACCAGCAAGATCCCAACTCCGAGCCGATCCTCGCCAAGTACCTCGAGGACGGGTTCTTGTTCACCGC
>JAMHUH010000214.1:0-10928 GCA_035904925.1 Nannocystaceae bacterium | reverse complement strand
TGATCCCCAACCCGAGTGACTCGGCCAGCAAGAGCTCCGACGCGCCGAGCTCCGACGCGCCGAGCTCCGACACGCCGAGCGAGGCATCCAACGAGACGCTCGAGCCGAGCCCGAGCGAGGGTCCGCTGCGCTGCAAGGGCACGATCGCGACTGGGCTCGAGTGCGAGTTGGTCCGCGATGCGCTCGATCCCAACGAGCTCGCGCGCGCGGCTCGAGTAGTTCCGACCGCGGGCGACGAGACCCCCGGCGTCAAGCTCTTCGCGATTCGATCGGGCTCGCTGCCGGCCAAGCTCGGGCTGCGCAACCGCGACGTCCTGCTCGCGGTCGACGAGCAGTCGCTCGGATCGATCGATGCGTTCACGGCCGCGTGGCCCGAGCTGATCGCCGACGATCGGATCGTCCTTCACTGGCGACGCGACGCGCTCGCCCATCAGACCACGCTGGTCTTGGTCGACGCGCTCTCGGGTCCAGCGCTCGACCTCGACCACGCGAGCACCGACGAGCCCGAGCCCGGCGACGAGCCCGACGTGGAGCTCGGTGGCGCGTGCCTCGCCGCGGCCGAGCGCTGCGAGCTCGAGGCTGCCCGCATCGCGACTGCGCTCGCGTCCATGAAGCAGCGCTGCGTGCCAGCGCTCGAGGGCGATCGAAGCATCGGCGTCAAGCTGTTCGGGATCCGTGCGGGGACCCTGCCGGCCGAGCTCGGCCTGCGCAACGGCGACACCCTGACCATGCTGGCCGACAAGCCGCTCACGGGCGACGACGCTTGCATCGAGCTGCTCTCGCCCCTCGCTTCGGCCGGGACGATCCGGCTCGAGCTCGTGCGCGAGGGCAAGCCGCTCGCGCGGACCTACGTGCTGCGCTGAGGCCCGTTCAGGCCCGTTCAGGCCGAGCGGATCACCGCGAGGATCTCGGCCTCTTCGAGCGTGGCGTCCTGGGCCTTGGCGTAGGCGAAGACCCGATCGACCAGCGCGTCGGTCGGCTCGAAGCCCCGCTCGCGCAGCCAGTAGATCACGTTGGAGCGGCCGCTGTAGTGGCCGATCTCGATCTGCTGCTTGCGCCCGAACACCCGGGCCGGGACCGACGAGTAGACCTTGTCGGCCAGCTCGAGCTCGCCCTTGGCCTCGGCCTTGATGATCGCGGCCGCGTGCACGCCGGTGGCCGTGCGAAACGCGTCGCGGCCGACCAGCGGGTAGCTCGGGTGGATCGGCACGCCGGTGTACTCGCTGACCTTCTCGACGTACTCGACCAGGACCGAGAGGTCGTGGCGCTCGAGGTCGAGCGCGCCGAGCATGTAGAGGTTGAGCAGCAGGTGATCGATCGAGGTGTTGCCGACCCGCTCGCCGATGCCCAGCGCGCAGCCGTGCGCTCGGTCGACGCCCCACTCGAGCGCGTGCAGGGCCAAGGTCAGCGCGTGCCCGCGATCGTTGTGGCCGTGCCAGTCGAGCTCGACCCGGTCTTCGACATCGAGCGCGCGCAGCAGGCCCTTGGTGAAGTTGAGCAGGTTGTTGAGCCCGTCGGGCGTCGCGTGCCCGCAGGTGTCGCACAGGACCAAGCGGGTCGCGCCGTGCTCGATCGCGGTCCGGAAGAGCACGTCGAGCGTCTTGGGGTGCGCGCGGGTGGTGTCCTCGGTGACGAAGGAGGCCGGCAGATCGTGACGGACGATCAAGTCCATCGCGTCGCGGGTGTGACCGGCGAGCTTGTCGAGCGGCCAGCTCTCGGCGAAGGCCCGGATCGGGCTCGAGCCGATGAACGCGGTGACCTCGATCGGCACGCCGACGCGCTGCGAGATGTCGATGATCGGCGTGATGTCGGCGGCGATCGTCCGAGCCGCGCAGTTGGGCAGGATCCGCAGCTTCTCGTCGACGATCATCCGCAGCAGCAGCTCGACGTCCTGCTGGGCCCGCCGGCCGGCGCCGGGCAGGCCGAGGTTGACCACGTGGATGCCGAGCCGGTCCATGAGTCGGACCAGCTCCATCTTCTGCTCGATGCTGGGATCGCGGACCGAGGGCGACTGGATCCCGTCGCGGATGGTCTCGTCGACGAAGCGAGGCTGGCGACGCAGCAGCGGCCCGCGCCGGTCCTTTTCGTTCCAGTCGTAGACGAGTGCGGCGACGTCGGTGGTCTCGCTCATGGCCTTGGCGTCACCCCAGTTCGAGGTTCTCGAGCTTGAAGAAGCGGCTCAGCTCCTCGAGCAGGCCGAGCGCGAGCGCGTCGGCGATGTCGTCGTCGTCGTCGATCTGATCGACGAGCACGTCGCGGAACACGACGATGCCCGAGAGCACCCCGTCGCCGCTGTCTTCCTTGCTCGCGGGCGTGCCCTCGAACGCGACCGCCGAGCGCGGGTCGACGCCGGCGCGCACGTGGACCTCGTCGATCCACCGCTGCACGCGGATCGGACCGGCCGCGACCAAGGTGAGGATCGGATCGGGCAAGGTGTCGATCACGTCCTCGGTCCGGCGGCGGAGATCTTCGATCTCGTCGTTGGGGATCGGCGTGGTCGAGTCGCCGCCCGACTCGCGCAGGTCGTGCTCGCGGACCAAGAGCAGCGCGGCCGTGCCCTGCTCCTCGCGCCCGTGGCCGCGACACGCGAGCCCGAGCTGGTAGCGGATCTCGACGTCGTCCTCGCGCTCGAGCGCCTGCTCGAGCAGCGCGATCGCCTGGTCGACGTCGCCCTTGTGGAGCAGCGCGGCCGAGCGAAGGCTGATGTAGCTGGGCTCTTGCTGAAGCGTGGCGTCGACCTGGTCGAGCAGCTCGAGCGCCTCTTCGGGGTCACTGTCGAAGTGATCGAGCCGGACCTGGGCGAGCAGCATCAGCGCCTCGCCGCGGGTCTCGACGGCCAGATCCTCGCGCGCGAGCAGCCGCCGGAACACGCCCTCGGCCGCGTCGAGCTCGTCGAGATCGGCGAGCAGCTCGCCCGCGTCGAGGTAGATCCGCGAGTCGCTCGGGCCGGCGTCGACGGCCTGCTCGAGCAGCATCGCGGCGTCGTCGACCTCGCCCTCGGCCCAGGCGATCAGGCCCTGCAGATGGAGGTAGCGAGGATCGTCGATCGCGACCCCAGCCTTCTTGACCGCCTCGAGGCTGGCCGTGGCCTGCTCGGTCTCCCCATCCTCTAGCGCAGCGAAGGCCTGCTCGAAGATTGCCGCGACGTCTTTGCTCATGCGCGGACACTACATTGCGACGCCGCCAGCGAGCCAGACCAGCCCACCCGCGAGGGCGTGCGTCCGCGCAGGTCTGCGAGCGATCGCCGAGGTGCGAAGGAGGAGTCGCGTCGCGGGCGAACCGTGAGCGCACTCATGCTGGCCGAGGGGCTACAACCAAGGCGAATGACCCGCGCACCTCGGCCCGCCAAGCGCCCCCAAACCCGCGAGCTCTTCGGCGACACGCGCGTCGACGAGTACGCATGGTTGCGCGAGCGTGACGATCCCGCAGTTCAGGCTCATCTCGCCGCCGAGAACGAGCACACCGAGCGCTGGTTCGAGCGCCAGACCGGCTCGCTGCGCGAGCAGCTCTTCGCCGAGATGCGCGGGCGGGTCGAGCAGCGCGACCACTCGGTCCCGGTCCGCGAGGGCGAGTGGCTCTACTGGGCCCGGACCGAAGCGGGCGACGAGTACTCGCGCCACTGTCGAGTCTTCGCCCCGCGCGGCTCGGCGCTCGAGCTCGCCGATCCCAACCAGACGATCCCGGGCGAGCAGCTCTTCCTCGACGAGAACGCGCTGGCCGAGGACCACGACTTCTACGATCTGACCAGCCTCGAGATCAGCCCCGACCAGCGCCGCTGCGCCTGGCTCGACGACACCGACGGCGACGAGGCCTACACCCTGCACGTGCTCGACCTCGACACGGGCGCTCGACTCGCCGAGACGATTCCTTACTGCGGCAGCTCGCTCGCCTGGGCCGACGATCAGACCCTCTTCTATACCCTGCTCGACGAGACCCAGCGGCCCTACCAGGCCTGGCGGCATCGGATCGGCACCGACCCGAGCCTCGACGTGCTGATCGTCGACGAGCCCGACGCGCGCTTTCATGTCTCGCTCTGGCGGACCCGCAGCGACGCCTTCGTCGTGATCAGCCTCGACTCGCAGGTGACCTCGGAGATGTGGCTGATCCCGAGCGACCAGCCCGACGCCGCGCCGCGCTGCGTGGCCGCGCGCGAGCAAGACGTCGAGTACGCGATCGAGCACGCCGGCGACCGGCTCTTCATGTTGACCAACCGCGACGCGCCCAACTTTCGCGTGCTGGTCGGCGCGCTCGATCGGCCCGGCGAGTGGCAGGAATTCCTGGCCCACCGCGAGGACCTCACGCTCGAGGACATCGACGCGTTTTGCGATCACTTGGTCGTGTGGGAGCGCCGCGATGGCCTCCAGCAGATCCGCGTCATCGCGCTCGTCGGCGAGCGTGACGAGCACTGCATCGAGTTCCTCGAGTCGAGCTACACGATCTGGAGCTCGCGCAACCCCGACGTCACCAGCCACACGCTGCGCTTCGCCTACTCGTCGTTGACCACGCCGACCTCGATCTACGACTACGACATGCGCAGCCGCGAACGGACCCTGCGCAAGCGCCAGGCCGTGCTCGGCGGCCACGAGCCGAGCGACTACTCGAGCGTGCGGACCTGGGCGACCACCCAAGACGGCGTGCGCGTGCCGATCTCCTTGGTCTGGCAGGGCCCGCGCCCGAGCGAGCCCCGGCCCTTCTTGCTGCATGGCTACGGCGCCTACGGGACGATCCTCGACCCGAACTTCGCGCTGAGCCGGCTCAGCCTCCTGCGCCGCGGCGTGATCTGGGCGATCGCCCATGTCCGCGGCGGCGCGGTGCTCGGCCGGCCCTGGTACGAGCAGGGCAAGCTCGAGCACAAGCGCAACACCTTCACCGACTTCATCGCCTGCGCCGAGCACCTGATCGCCGAGGGCTGGACCACGCCCGCGCAGCTGGCCTGCTCGGGCGACAGCGCCGGCGGCCTCCTGATCGGCGCCGTGCTCAACCTGCGGCCCGAGCTCTTTCGACTCGCGATCGCCGACGTGCCCTTCGTCGACGCGCTCGAGAGCATTCTCGACGAGACCCTGCCGCTGAGCCTGATCGAGCGCGAAGAGTGGGGCGACCCGACCACCGAAGCCGGCTACGCCTGGCTGCGCAGCTACTCGCCCTACGACAACGTCCGCACCCAGGGCTACCCCGACGTGCTCGCGCTGGTCGGGATCAACGACACCCGAGTCGGCTACTGGGAAGCCGCCAAGTGGATCGCCCGGCTGCGCGAGCACGACACCCGCGGCGCCGAGCTGCTGCTGTGGATCGACATGAACGTCGGCCACGCGGGGCCCTCGGGTCGCTTCGAGTACCTGCGCGAGCTCGCGGTCGAGTACGCGTTCTTGATCGAGCGACTCGGCCTGCCGCTCGCGCCCGCGTGAGCACGCGAGCGTGGGTCAGGCCTGGATCGACGACTCGACCCGGACGCCCGAGTCCGGGCTCCAGCGCGCCATGTCGACGTCGAGGGCGACCGAGCGGCGCAGCGCGTCGATCGTGGTCGGGTGCTCGCCTTCGCTGGCCCGAAGCGCATCGGAGAGCCGAGCCATGCGCAGCCAGTCGAGCTCGTCGAAGCTGGTCGACGCGATCACCACCGGCATCGCGCCGGTCGACTCCCGAAAGCCCCAACGATCGCGCTCGCGCTCGAGCGGGGTCCCGCGCAGGAGCATCAAGGGAAAGGCTTTGATCACCCCGACCCTGCGCTCGAGACACCACTCGACCGAGCGTTCGAAGGACTCGAGCGTCTGGCCAGGCAGGCCGAAGATCAGCGAGACCTCGTGATCGATCCCACGCGCTTGGCAGCCCGCGAGCACGCGCTCGACCAACCCGAGCTTGTTGCCGCGGCGAATCGGCTTCCACTCGTCCGCCTGCGTGGTCTGGAGACCGAACTCGAGCCGGGTGTTCAATCGGGCACAGACATCGAGGAAGTCGTCGTCGATCAGCTCGGGCCGGCATTGGATCGACAAGCGGCCGCGAAAGCCCCGGCTGGCGAAGCGCTCGAGGATCTCGAGCGCCCTGCGGTCGCCCTGACCTCGGTTGAACACCGGATCGAGGATTGCGATGTCCTCGACCTCGTGCTGACAAAACAGGTCGATCTCCGCGAACACCCGCTCGTCGGCGAGCGAGCGCGGCTTGGTCGACTCCCCGGCCTGGCGGTGCTGGCAGAACGAGCAACGGTAGCGACAGCCCCGCTGCGTCTCCCAGCGAATGAAGCGCTGACCGGCGAGCGCCAGCACGCCGCCGAGCCAGGGCGAAGGCAGCTCGCCGAAGTCGACGTCGGCTTGGATCGCCAGGTCGACGAGATCCTGGCGATAGACGACCCCGGCGATCCGCGGACGACCCGGTGAACAGGCGAGCTCGCGCAGCGCTTGCTCGCCGTAGCCACGAACGAACACGTCCGCGGCCGGGTAGAGCCGGGCGATGCCGGGTTCGGCATAGGAGATCTGCGGACCGCCCAAGATGATGCGGCCCGCAAACCCGCGTCGACGCAGCGACGTGGTCAACGCCTGGACCTCGCGCTCCGCCCAGACATAGGTCCCGATCGCGACGTCGACGTCTTCGGCTCGAGCGTCACCGATCTCGCCCATCACGCGATCGACGAGCGAGGGCGCGCTCGCGTCGGCTTGGTTGACCGCGGACACGACCGAGCGAAGGTCGAGGTCTGGTTGGAGCGCCAGCGTGGCGAGCAGCGAAGCGTGGCCGAGCGGGATTCGAGGATCCTTGTCTCGAGTCCAATGAAGATCGACGAGGACGATGCGACGGGTCATGACCATCGAGTCCTGGGCGCGAACGAAATGGCTCAGCCACATGAAAAAAACCGAGATCGGAGCGTCCGCAGGCCCGAAATGGGGCGCATTCGAGCCCTTCGCACTCGAGGTTGAATGCCTCGCCCGCGAACACGTCGACGGCCACTGGCTCCAGTCGGCATGCGTGAACTGAGCGAACTCGAGTCTGCGATCGGTAGCGCGCTGGTGATGGTCCAGCTGCGGGGTGCGAGCCCACCCCTGATCGAAGATCGCTTTCGAATCGAGCGACTCCTCGGACGCGGCAGCTTCGGCTTGGTCGTCGGCGCCCACGACCTGCTCTTGGACCGCAAGGTCGCGATCAAGTGCCTGCCCTCGCAGGGATCCGAGCGGCTCTTCGACGAGGTCGCGCCCGAAGTTCGGGCGCTCGCGGCCCTCGACGTCCCGCAAGTCGCGAAGATCTACGACTGCAAGCAATCTCGCCTCCATTTGGGTCCTCGACCCATCCCCTGCGTGCTGATCGTGATGGAGTGGGTCGAGGGCGTGAGCCTGCGTCGTTGGTCGCTCGGCTTGCACACGCGCAGCGAACAGATCGAGGTGCTCGTCGCCGCCGCCAAGGGCCTCGAAGCGGCGCACGCAGCCTCGATCATCCACCGCGACTTCAAGCCCGAAAACGTCGTCGTGCCTGCGTCTCGGGTCGCGCGTGTGGTCGACTTCGGTCTGGCCTTCCATGCCGGACTCGGGCCCTCGAGCGAGCGGGGGCTACGTCGCCAGGTCCACGTCGCGGGAACGCCCGAGTACATGGCGCCCGAGGTTCAGCAGGGTCGGGTCAGCGTCCAGTCGGATCAGTTCTCGTTTGCGGTGGCGGCGTGGGAGGTCTTGACCGGCAAGCTACCCTTCTTCGACGCCCAGCGCGTACCCGATCCCAAGGCCGCCGAGCAGCTGCCCTCGCCCCTGGCCGAGACGCTCACCCGGGCGCTCGAGCTGCAACCGGAGCGCCGCTTCGAATCGCTCGCCCAGCTCCGATCCGTGCTCGAACACTGCGAAGAATCGCTCTGGCAAAAACACCGGACCTTGGTCACCGGTGCCGTGGCGGTCGGTGCGAGCCTGGCCGCGTTCGCGCTCGGTCAGGAGTCGACTCGGCGCGCTCTCCAACGACGAAAGTGATCTCATGGCCGACGCGGACATCGTCAGCGAGAACTACGCGCTGATCCTCAATCACGTGCGCACCAAGGTGCCCGAGCCGGACTGCTACGACGTCGCGCAAGACTGCGTCGTCGTGTTCTTCGGCAAAGACCCCGACACGATCGCCAAGCCCAAGGCCTTCCTCTGGGGGATCGTCCGCAACAAGATCCGGCAGTACTACCAAGGCCGGAGTCGCTTCCTCGTCGCGGCCGGGGTCTACGACATGATGTCGGTCGCTTCGATGGCGACGCGGCTGAGCACCAAGGTCGCGCGCCGCAACGACCTCGAGGGCGCGCTCCAGCAGCTGCCCTTTCGTCATCAGCATGCGTTCGAGCTGCGCTACATCGAAGAGCTCTCGCTCGACGAGTGCGTCGAGGTGCTCGAGTGCTCGCTCGCGACGGTCAAGCGCGACCTCGAGGCCGCCAAGCGCGGACTCGCCGAGCGGCTCGGCCGAGCGCTCGAGAGCGACGCGGACGCCAAAGCGCTCGTTCACAACTATCTCGATCGCAGCTGAGACCAACGAAAAGAGCCCGCCTTCACGAAGAAGACGGGCTCTCGATCGAGACGAAGGCGTTCGCGTCAGTTGCAGGCCGAGCCCATGTTGCCAGCCTGATCGCACATGTCGGCGCCGATCTGCTCGTTGCGGCAGTTGATCCCGGCTTGATCCCACGCACCACAAGCGGCGAGGCACAGATCGTTGGTCTCGAACTCCGTGCTCTTGCCGGCCTGCAGACAGTTGGTGATGTACGACTCGCAAAAGACGTCGCAGGTCACGTCGTTGGCACCCGAGTCGCTCGTGGTGTCGGCCTTGGTGTCGGCGGCCTCGTCGGAGCCGTCGTCGCCCGAGTCACAGGCGGCGATCGGCGAGAGGCTCAGCGCGAGAAGAAGGACAGTCGAAAATCCGTGGAGAAACTTCATGGCGCGCGGAGCATAAGGCAGGCGAGCGGGCGCGGGCGACCGCAGAGGCACCTACACTTCGACCGAGATCTGGCTCACGCAAGCGCCCCTCAGCCCTCAGCGATGCTGCTGCAGCTGCTGGAGCATCTGCCAGTTGTTGTACGCGAGCATGCCGAAGAGCACCGCGAGGAACACGCTCTTCCACAGCAAAAAGCCGATCGCACCGAACACGATCGCGGTGCCGATGCCGAGCTTGAGCGCGACCGGCCAGGCGTCCCGCGGTCGGTACTTCTCGAGGATGGCCTTGGCGATCCCGCCCCCATCGAGCGGCTGAATCGGCAGCAGGTTCATCAAGCCCCAGAAGATGTTGACGAAGAGCATGAAGCCGACGAAGAGCTCGAGCCGACCTGCGCCGGTGAACTCGGGGCCCGAGCCGAGCGAGAGCCCGAAGAGCGCGATCGAGTGGCCCGAGAGCAGCACGCCCGCGAGCACCAGCCCGCCGAGCACGAAGCCGGCCCCGGGTCCGGCGAAGTCGATCAGGATTCGTGACTTGCGTGTCTGTCGGCCAGGCGTGTAGATCGCCAGCCCGCCCATCCCGTAGAGCACGATCCGCGGCGGCCATCCGTAGGCCTTGGCCGTCAGCGCGTGGCCGAGCTCGTGGACGAGGATCGAGACCGAGACGGCCGCGGTCCACAGCGCGATGCCGACCCACAAGTTGATCGCCATGTGCTGGACGTTGACCGCCCCGAACACCAGCGTGAGCACCCAAAAGAGCGGGTGGACGCGGACGGGGATCTTGCCGATCCGAAAGTGCACGTCGTAGCGGGTGGTCTGCGGCTCGGCGATCAGCACGGGCTCAGGCTAGCACGCCGGATCGCCCGCCCGACGGCTTGGCCGAGCGCTTCTTCGCCGCCGGCTGCTTCTTCGCCGACTTCGCGGCCGACTCGACTGGCTGCGCGGGCGCGGCGGCTTCGGCCGCGGCCTTGCGCTCGGCGGCGGCCGCCCGCAGCCGCTCGCCCGCCTCCCAGCGCGCGAGATCGTTGGCCTGCCGCTCCTCGAGGATCCGCTTGTTGCTGGCCGCCCACGCGCAGATCGGGCACTCGGCGAGCTCGTGATACTGGGCCGGGCAGTGCTCGCGGCCGAAGTAGATCATCTTCAGGTGCGCGTCGGCCCAGCGCGACTCGGGGAACACCTTCTTGAGATCGGCCTCGCTGTGCTCGACGGTCTTGCCCTTGCTCAGCCCCCAGCGGGCCGCGAGCCGATGAATGTGAGTGTCGACCGGAAAGGCCGGCATGCCGAAGGCCTGGGCCATGACCACGCTCGCGGTCTTGTGACCGACGCCGGGCAGCGACTCGAGGCCCTCGAAGTTGCTCGGGACCTCGCCGCCGAACTCGTCGACCAGCTGCTTGGCCAGCGCTTGCACGCGCTTGGCCTTGGTCGGCGCGAGCCCGAGGGTCTTGATGTGATGCAGGATCCGCGCGACCGGCAAGCCGGCCATGAGCGCGGGCGTCGGGGCCTCGGCGAAGAGCGCGGGCGTGACCTTGTTGACCTGCGCGTCGGTGGTCTGGGCCGAGAGCAAGACCGCGATCAACAAGCTGAAGGGGTCTTCGTGATCGAGCGGGATCGGAGGCGCGGGGTAGAGCTCGTCGAGGATCGCGAGGATCTTCTCGGCTTTCTCTGCACGGGTCATTCGGCGCAGGGTAGCTGCTGGGTTCAGGGACTGACAGGCTCGCGGATCAGCGCCCACTGGCGCCGCTCTCGTTCGTTGCGCTGCTGCTGCAGCTCGGCGAGCGGACGAGCGCCCTGCTCGTGGACGACGCGCACGAATTCGCGGGCGAGCGGCGCGGGCAGCTCGAGCTTCAGCTTCGCGTCCTCGCGCTCGTAGTCGAAGATGTTTTTCTGCCGCCAGGGGTTGAACTCGCCGGTGCCGAGGCTCTCGGCCCGACCCAGATAGATCTGCGAGGTCGGCACGACGATCCGGGTCGGCTTGTCGGACTTGCGATCGAGGGTCCAGACCGCGACGGTGTGGTTGCCGGTCGGCCAGAGCAGGCCGACCTCGGAGCGCTTCGACAGGCCGATCCG
>JAMHUH010000213.1:0-1616 GCA_035904925.1 Nannocystaceae bacterium | reverse complement strand
GCGCGGTGTTCTGGACGACGAGCTCGAGCACGCGCTCGGTCTCGCTCGACGCGGCCAGGACCGGGCGCTTGGCCAGCTCGTCGGCGCGGCGGCCGAGGTTGTCGATGTTGAGCCACAGGTCGGGGCGCGAGACCAGCCAGAGCACGGTGCTCGGGTCGCGGCCGATCGGTCCGCGGGTGCGTCGGTGCAGGGCGAGGCCGCGTTGGCGATCGTCGGTGCCGAGCTCGACGGCGACGCGGAGCAGCGCGCCACAGCGGGCCGCGCTGAGCTCGTGGGCGATCGCGGGGTCGTGGGGGATCAGCGTGCGCAGGGCTTGGATCGCGAGCGGGAGCGGGGTGACGCCGGCGAGGCCGTCGACGGTCTGCAGGGCGAGGCTTCGCAGCGCGCCGACCCAGGCTTGGCCGCGCCAGTGCTTGATCGCGTCGGCGAGGTTGCGGGCGATCGCCTGGCGGGTGACGCCGAGCGCCTCGACCAGATCGCGCAAGGTGACGTCGACGCGACCGAGGAAGGGCGGCTCGAGCCCGAGCAGCTGACGAACCCGAACGTCGGCGGCGCGCTTGCTCGAGATCCCGAGCGCGTCGATCCAGGCTTCGAGGTTGGCCGGTGGCGCGTCGGTCTCGGCGGTCTCGAGCTTGGCCAGGGTCGAACGCAGCGCGCTCGGTTCGTGGCCGACGCGGCCGAGCAGGGCCTCGACTTGGTGGGCGGGCGTTCGCGCGAGCACGCCGCTGGTCGAGACGCCGGCGTCGTCGAGCGCGGTGACGAGCGCGAGCGGGAGCCCGAGGCCGTCGAGGTAGAGCTCGGGGCCGCGGTAGTGGGGATGGAAGGGCGGGGCCTCGGGGCCCTCGCGATCTTTGAGCTGGGCGGCCCAGCGCTCGCGCAGCTCGAGGATCTCGTGCGCGACCTTGGTGCCGATCCCACGGATCGCCGAGAGCCGGTTGTTGGGCAGCGTGAGCAGCTCTTCGGCGTGGATCAGGCCGGCGCGATCGAGCGCGTTGAGGGCCCGAGGCGAGAGCGGCAGGGCGCTGATCGGCGTGCGCCGCTGGATCTTGGCGATGGGCTCGGGCGTGACCGACACGTCGGGCATGACGGGCACGTCCGGGAGGATCGGCTCGGCGGGCTCGAGCGGCGAGGCCGGCTCGAGCGGAAGCGTCGAAGGCTGCGACGCGGGCGAGCGCGCGGGCGCGAGCGAGCGGGTGGCGTCGAAGCAGCCCGACCAGGCCCGCTTCATCGCGCGGGCCGAGTCGAAGCGCTGGTCGAGCTCGGCCGCGAGCGCCTTGGCGAAGAAGCCGATCAGGTTGTCGCGCAGGGCGGCGTCGAAGCGCTCGGCCGCGACCGAGGGCTCGGACTCGTCGTCGACGCTGGGCCGGACGCCGGTCAGCATCTCGTGCAAGGTGATCGCGGCGCTCCAGCGATCGGCGGCGCTGTCCCAGCGCATTCGACCAGGCGCCCACAGGTGCGGGTCGCGATAGGGCGGGGTGCCGATGTCGAGCTTGTCGTCGGCCACGCCCGCGAGCGAGAAGTCGAACAAGGTCAGGTGCTTGGTCTTGCTCGCGAGCGAGCCGACGCCGAGGTTGGCCGGCTTGATGTCGCGGTGGAGCTGGCCTTTGTCCTCGCAG
>JAMHUH010000212.1:0-2593 GCA_035904925.1 Nannocystaceae bacterium | reverse complement strand
GCTGGTCGAGCTGCGAAGGGGGGCCATCGACGATGGGAGCGGGTCCAACCGCCGCAGCGAGGGCCGCGAGCGCGTCGAAGTCGGAGCCGCCATCGCGGCTGACGAGCGGGTTATCGAGGATCCCGCGCTCGCTCGGGGTCGGCTCGGGTCCGAGCGGGCCCTGCTCGGCTGGCCGCTCGGGTTCATCCGCTGGCCGTTTCGTTGACCCGCTCACGAACGCCATGGTACGCCTTTGGCCGCCCAACCCGAATCCGGGGGGACCCCTCGCTCATGCCAATCAAGATCCTGGCGATCGACGATTCCAAGACGATGCGCTTGGCCATCAAGATCACCTTCGCTGCCGAGGACGCTCAGGTGGTGGCGGTGAGCAAGGGGAGCGAAGCAATTCCCCGGGCCAAGCAACACGGAGCGGACATCATCCTCATCGACCACACGCTGGCCCCGGGTGAACCGAGCGGCCTGCAGGTGGTTCAAGAGCTCAAGGCCAACCCGGCCACCGCTCAGATCCCGGTGATCTTGCTGATCCCGACCCGCAACGGCGTGACCGAGGCCGATGCCTTGGCTGCGGGCGCGGACGCGGCGATCGCCAAGCCCTTCGACTCGCAAGAGTTGATCGATCGGGTCACCGGCGTGCTCACGGGCCAAAAGCCGAAGCTGGCCGCTCCCGTGGCGGCTCGGCCCGCCGCGACGCCGGCCGTGAAGCCTCCGGTCGCCGCGACGCCAGCCGTGAAGCCGCCGGTCGCAGCGACGCCCGCCGTGAAGCCGCCGGTCGCAGCGACGCGACCAGTCGCGACGCCCGCGACCAAGCCGGTCGCGGCCCCGCCGACGGCAGCCAAGCCGGTCGCGGCACCGCCGACGGCAGCCAAGCCGGTCGCGACGCCCGCGACCAAGCCGGTCGCGGCCAAGCCCGCGACGACCCCGGCAGCGACGCCCGTCGCTCGTCCGGCTGCCACGGTCCCTGGCGTTCGTACGGCGGCAGCCCCGCCGGCGGCAACAGCCCAGCCGGCGGCGGCACGGCCTGCTGCGGCTGCGAGCTCGGGTTCGTTCGCGGGTCCGATCCCGATCGCCCGACCGATCCCCTTCACCGCGGCGGCCTCTCCGACGCCCGGCATGCTCGAGCGCTTGCGTGCTGCGGGCAGCGGTGCCACGGCGGGTCTCGATCCCGCGGCCATCCGCGCGTTGTTGCAGCTCAGCCAAGAGGTCGTCGAGCAGGTGGTCTGGGAAGTCGTCCCGGATCTCGCCGAGCAGATGATCAAAGAGCAGATGCAGCAGCCGCGCTAGCTGAGCAATCCTCGCGAGCTCGCTGCGCGAGCGTGCGCACGCCCGCCGCCCTGACATCGGGCGCGCGGGCGTGGCAGTTTTCACCGGCCATGAGCGCCGACGAGACCCTGCCCGCCGATCCCACGCAAACCGACTCGGGAACCGAGTTCGCCAAGGTCTACGTCCCGGTCGAGGTCGAGGGTCCGCTCTACTCGAGCTGGCGCGAGCGAGGGCTCTTCTCGCCCAAGGAGGGCGAAGGCGAGCACTTCACCGTCGCTCTGCCGCCGCCCAACGTGACCGGCCGGCTGCACATGGGCCACGCCCTGACGGCGACGATCGAGGACACGCTGGTTCGTTGGCATCGCATGCGGGGCTTTCGGGCCCTGTGGCTGCCGGGCACCGATCACGCCGGGATCGCCACGCAGGTGATGGTCGAGCGCGACCTCGCCAAAGAGGGCAAGAGCCGGGTCGAGATCGGGCGCGAGGCCTTCCTCGAGCGGACCTGGAAGTGGAAGGAGGCGCATGGCGGCATGATCGATCGCCAGCACGAGCTGCTCGGCGCCTCGCTCGACTGGACCCGCTATCGCTTCACGATGGACGAGGTCTCGTCACGAGCGGTCCGCGAGGCGTTCGTGCGCCTGCATGAAGAGGGGCTGATCTACCGCGACTACCGGCTGATCAACTGGGACTGGGGCTCGCAGACGGCGCTCTCGGATCTCGAGGTCGAGCACGTCGAGCAGATGGGCAAGCTCTGGCACATCGCCTACCCGATCGAGGGCAGCGACGAGAAGGTGGTGGTCGCGACCACGCGACCCGAGACCATGCTCGGCGACACGGCGGTGGCGGTCCACCCGGACGACGATCGCTACAAGCACTTGATCGGTCAGCAGGTGGTGCTGCCGCTGACCGGGCGAAGGATCCCGATCATCGCCGACGACATCCTGGTCAAGATCGGCTTTGGCACTGGCGCCGTGAAGGTCACGCCGGCCCACGACCTCAACGACTTCGAGACCGGCAAGCGCCACTCGCTCGAGCTGATCCAGGTGATCGGCCTCGACGGCAAGCTCTGTGCCCCGGCGCCCGACAAGTACATCGGCATGTCGGTGAAGGCGGCTCGCAAGGCGGTGCTCGCCGATCTCGAGGCCGAAGGTTGGTTGGTCGACACCCAGGATCACAAGCTGAGCATCGGCGTCAGCCAGCGCTCGGGCGAGATCGTCGAGCCGCTGCCGAGCCACCAGTGGTTCATCGACACGCGGCCGCTGGCCGAGCCCGCGATCGCGGCCGTCCGCGAGGGCCGGACCAAGATCTATCCCGAGCACCGCAGCGCCGACTA
>JAMHUH010000211.1:0-16589 GCA_035904925.1 Nannocystaceae bacterium | reverse complement strand
CTGGCGAGGCGGCGACGGCGTCCGCCGAATCCTCCGCTTCTTGGCCCCGATGGAACTGGTGATCCTGGCCAACCGCCGCATCGTCGCACCCTTTGGAATGCACGGAGGCGGGCCCGGGGCGCTCGGGGGGAACTGGGTCGAGCGGGCGAATGGATCGCGGGTCGAGATCGGGTCGACGGGGTCGCTGCGGGTCGAGGTTGGGGATGTGTTCGTGCTCGAGACGCCGGGGGGCGGCGGATGGGGGGAGGGGTGATCCTGATGATCCTTCGCGGATGATCCTGATGATCCTTCGCGGATGATCCTGCTCCCGAAGTGGGGGCTTCACGGGGAATATCGCCGCCCCACGCTCGGCTCCCCCACTTGTACTCGGACTCCAACGTCCGCCTCGGAGGGACGCCGACAGTCCCCGCCGCCCGAGTTCGCTGACGCTGGCGCCGCCCCGAATAATGCGGCGTCACTTTTGATCGATCGATTTTCGAGAGCAGCTCGAATGCTCGAATGCTCGAATGCTCGAATGCTCGAATGCTCGAATGCTCGAATGCTCAAATGCTCGAATGCTCGAATGCTCGAATGCTCGAATGCTCGAATGCTCGAATGCTCGAATGCTCGACGACGAACACCCGCAAACGATCTTCGAGGCGGCGCGAGCGTCCGCGAACCAGGGCGGCGGGGAATGTCGGCGTCCCTCCGAGGCGGACATTGGCGTTCGAGTACAAGTGGGGGAGCCGAGCGTGGGGCGGCGATATTCCCCGTGAAGCCCCCACTGCGGGAGCAGGATCATCCGCGAACGATCCTACTTCAAGCGCAGGATCATCCGCGAACGACAGGATCATCCGCAAACGATCCCACCTCATCCGCGAACGACCCCACCTCGAGCGCATGATCATCCGCGAACGCGAACACCCCCACTTCGAGAACAGTATCCCAACACTCCGCGCCCCACACGCCGCCCCAAAAAGCGCTCATTCTCGCGCCCGACGATCCAAAGTGTTGACGCCCCAAGCACCGCCCCCCACGATCCCACCATGTCCCGCTCCGCGACCCTGGCACTCGCCGCGCTCCCGCTCGCCTGCTTCACCCCCGACCCCAACGACGACGAAGTCGGCAACGACACCAGCAGCGAGACCGCCACCGAGTCCACCGACGAGAGCTCCTCCTCCGTCGCCGACACGACGACGACCGAAACCGACACCACGACCGACACGACGACGACCGAGTCGACGACGACGACGACCGACACGACCGACGACACCAGCATGGTCTGCACCCCCGGCTCGACGATCTGCGCCGACGCGCAGAACTTCCAGCCCTGTCTGATGGACGGCAGCGGCTACGGGGATCCCGAGCCCTGCGCGATCACGGATCTGTGCGTCGCCGACCACTGCGTGAGCGAGTGCAGCATCGCCGAGTCCAACCCGAGCTCGGTCGGCTGTTCCTTCTTCGCCACGAAGATGGACAACTTCTACAACAACGCGATGGACCCGGCGCAGAACGACTCGCTGATCGCCGGCAATCCCTCGAGCGACAAGCCGGTCACGGCTCAGCTCTACTTCGTGCCGATCGGGGCCAACGTCGAGCAACCCGCGGGGGATCCGGTCGTGATCGCGCCGCAGGGCACCCACACCTTCGTGATCGACGTGCCCGAGATCGACAGCGCGACGCTGCTCCGCTCGGGCGGGGTCTATCGGCTCGACACCGACCTGCCGGTCGTCGCCTACCAGCACTCGCCGCTCGGGGCGACCTACACCAACGACGCGTCGATGCTGCTGCCCGAGCACGCGTTGACCGGGCACTACGTGATCAGCTCCTACCAGGGCACGGTCGGGCAGTACCCGAGCTACTTCACGGCGATCGCGATCGAGAACAACAGCGCGGTCGACATCCAGGTCAGGCAGGCGACCGCCGGTGGCGGCGGGGTCCCGGCGCTGGCGGCCAACGCCTCGACGGTGGTGATGATGAATCGCTATTCGGTGCTCAACATGGTCGTCGCGCAGCAGCAAGGCGGCGACCTCTCGGGCACGATCATCACGTCGCCGCGACCTCTGCACGTGATGGGTGCGACCGAGTGCGCCAACGTTCCGGCCGCCAACGTCTTGTTTTGTGATCACATCGAAGAAGCGATGCTGCCGGTCGAGTATTGGGGCCAGGAGTACGTCGGCGCCCACGCGCCGGCCCGCTCGGGCAACGAGAAGTACACCTGGCGGGTCTACGGCGGCGACGCGAACGTGACCGTCAACACCACGCCGCAGCAGCCGGGCTTCCCCGTGCAGCTGAACGAGGGCCAGTTCTTCCAATTCCAGACCACGCAGAGCTTCGTGTTCACGGGCAACGGGCCCTTCTTGCCGGTCCAATATCTCGAGGGCCAGAGCGGCGGCGCGGGCACGGGGGATCCGGCGATGATCCTCTCGGTCCCGACCGAGCAATACCTCGACACCTACGCGTTCGTGACCGGGACCGGCTACCCGACCCACCGCGCGCAGATCATCCGGCCCAACGGCGGCGGCGAGGTCTTCATCGATGGCGTGATGGTCGGCAACTACTACGCAGTCGGCAATTACCAGGTGTCGGACGTGGCGATCACCGAAGGCCCGCACTTCGCGACCAGCGACCAGCCCTTCGGGATCATCCAAGTCGGCTACACCGACGCGACCAGCTACGGCTATCCGGGCGGCATGCGCCTGGCGTTGATCAACCCGGGCTGATTGGCCGCTGCTAACCCAGCCTCAGATCGCGCAGGGTCGGTCGCCGCGAGCGAGTGGCGACCTGCCCGAGCAGCACGCCGGCGACCTCGACCAAGGACGAGGCCAGGCTCCGCTCCCAGGGCTGCCAGCGCCGGCTGCCGCCGATGTGCTCGATGCAGAGCAGGCCGAGCAGGCGCCGGCGCACGTGCAAGGGCGCGTCGAGCATGGCCCCGATCCCGAACGCGGGCAGGTAGCCGCGCACGAATTCATTGGTTCGCGGATCGGCGTAGGCGTCGTGGACCAAGAGCAGCTCGTCGGTTCGGATGGTCGCGAAGAAGTCCGGGGCCTCGCTCGAGTGCATGGTGTTGCCGGCGCTGTGGCGATTGTCGCGATCCATGTAGAGATCGAGGCAGAGCAGGCGCTCGCGGTTCTCCTCGAACAGCCAGAGCCCGACCCGCCCGACCTCGAAGAGCCGCGCCACGATCTCGGTCAGCGCGGCGAAGGTCTTGGCCGAGTCGGCCGCGTTCGTGAGCAGGTCGTCGAGCAGCAGCTGTTGCAGCTCGACGAGCTTGCGATAGTCGCCCGCTCGGGCGGCGGCGAGATAAGCGGTTTCATCGAATTCGACCAACATTGGATTTCCTCGTATCGGGGCAATCATCGGAAACCGATCTCGATTTGTCGAGTCGAGGTATTGGCCCGACCGAGCGGCCGGGGTGGATTCGCCATGAGCTTGGAATCGGCGCAGATGCAATTCAGCGCGCGCCGGACAATCGCTCGTAGAGCGCCCGCGCGTCGAGGCCGGTCAGCTCGGCCAAGGCCTTGGCCCGCGCCCGCGGCTTGAGGCTGGCGTCGAGCATGATCTCGAGCACCGCGCGGGCCGCCTCGATCGGCGCGTCGACTCGCGCTTGGTCGTCGAGCCGCTCGAAGCCCGCGAGCACGAGCGTGACCTCGCCCCGCAGCGGCTCGCGGATCTGCTCGGCCAGCTCGCCCACCCGTCCGCGCAGGACCTCTTGGTGGAGCTTGCTGTACTCGCGGACGATCACGATCGCTCGCTCGCCGGAGCCCGCGACCAGGTCGCGCAGCAAGGCGGGCACGCGGTTGCCGGCCTCGTAGATCAGCGCGGCCCCGGGCTCGCGCGCGAGCTCGGCCAGGACCGCGTCGCGCTCGGCCCCGCCGCGCGGCAAGAACCCGTAGAAGCGGGCTCGCTCGGCGACGAAGCCCGAGAGCGCCAGGGCACAGGTCGCGGCGGTCGGGCCGGGGATCACGTCGACTTCGAATCCGGCCTCGACGGCGGCGGCGACCAAGAATCGACCGGGATCGCTCCAGACCGGCAGACCGGCCTCGCTGACGAAGGCGACCGTCTGCCCTGCGGCCAGGCGCTCGCGCAGCAGGCCGAGCCGCTCGTGCTCGTTGCCGACGAAGCAGCTGATTCGCTCGGGCAGCTGGATCTCGTCGCCGGTCCCGGACAGGCCGAGCAAGCGCTGCGGCGAGCGGGTGTCCTCGCACAACAAGAGGTCGGCCTCGGCCAGCGCACGGCGAGCGCGAGGCGAGAGGTCCTCGCGGTTGCCCAGCGGGGTGCCGATCAAGACCAGCTTGCCGGTCACGCGATCAGTCCTGGCCCAGGGCGATCTGCACGGCGTCGCCGAGCTCGGCCTGCAGGTAGGTGCGCAGGCGCAGGACCATTCGCTTCTCGAGCTGGCGCGCGCGCTCGCGGCTGACTCCCCAACGATCGCCGAGATCCTGCAGAGTCACGGGCTCGTCGCTGATCAAGCGATCGCGGAAGATCTCCAGCTCGCGACCCTCGAGCGTGGCGCCGAAGACCCGCAGCTTGTCTTGCAGGAGGTGCTTGAACTGGTCGGAGCTGACCTCGTGCTCGGGATCGTCGGCGTCGTCCTCGAGCGAGTCGAGCCGGGTCCGGCCGCCCTCGTCGTCGGCGCTCAGCGGAGCGTCGAGCGAGGCGTCGGGCGCGGCCATCCGCTTCTCCATCTCGACGACCTCTTCGGGCGAGACGTCGAGCTCCTTGGCGATGTTCTCGGCGCTCGGATCGATGCCGGCCTTGATCAGCGCGTCGCGTTGCTTGCGAAGGTTGAAGAACAACTTGCGCTGGTTTTGGGTGGTCCCGATCTTGACCATCCGCCAGTTGTTCAAGATGTGCTTGAGGACGTAGGCGCGGATCCACCAGCCCGAGTAGGTCGAGAGCTTGACCTGCCGGTAGGGGTCGAATTTCTGGACCGCCTTCATCAGCCCGACGTTGCCCTCCTGGACCAGGTCGAGCAGGTTCTGATAGCCGCGCCGATACTCGTTGGCGATCTTGACCACGAGCCGGAGGTTCGACGTGACCAGCTGGCGCGCGGCGTCCTTGTCTCCCTCGTCGAACCAGCGCACGGCCAAGGCGTACTCTTCCTCGCGGCTCAGCAGCGGGTAGCGGCGGACCTCGGCCATGTACGCGCCCATCGGGTCGCGCAGGGCCAGCGCGGTGGTGCCCTTGGGCGCGGCGCGAGCCGGGACCAACTCGCGCTGGATCGCGTCGAGCTCTTCGTCGGTCGCGGGCTCGACGTCGAGAGCTTCGAGCTCCTCGTCGCTCTGCTCGGCCTCTTCGGCGTCTTCGGCCTCGGCGTCGGCGTCGGCGTCGATGACCTCGCCCTCGATGATCTCGGGCTCGGGCTTGGGCGTGATCGCGGGCTTGGTCGCGGGCCGAACCAAAACGGCTTCGGTCGGTGGTTCGAGTTTCGGCATTGGCAGTCGGGCGGAGTCTACGCCTTCGGCGTCGAGTTCCACGAGGTTAGCCAATGTCGGCGCCGAGCGGACCCGCTCGTGCGAGGTGCTGTTTCAGCCGCTCAATCGCCCGCTCGAACTGGTCCCCGCCAAGGGCGTGCCCTACACTGGCCGGGTGCCCCGCACTCGTGGTCCCCTGTTCACTCCCGCGATCGTGCTCGGTTCCCTCGCCCTCGCCCTCGGGCTGACGGCGCTGGGCAACACCGAGGCCCAAGCTGGAAAAGGCGATCCGCGCGAGCACAGCCGGCTGAATCAAGAGGACGATCCGACCGAGCTGCGGGTGCTCGACTGGACGCTCTGGAACGTCAGCAAGTACTACGTCGAGTCCGACCGCGTCGACCCCAAGGCGATGACGATGGCCGGGCTCGAGGCGCTCGAAGCTTCGATCCCCGAGGTGCTCGTCCAGCCCGCGGCCGACGGCAAGGTCAAGGTTCGCGTCGGCACGACCGAGCGTGAATTCGCGGCCGATGCCAACGCGCTGTGGGCCGTCGGTCCGCAGGTTCGCGAGGTCTTCGCCTTCGTCAACGACCACGCCGAGCTGACCCTCGAAGAGCAGCGCGAGGCCGAGTACGCGATCATCGAGGGCGTGCTCTCGACCCTCGATCCGCACACCAACTTGCTGCGGCCCGACGCCTTCGAAGACATGCGGACCAACACCTCGGGCCACTTCGGTGGGCTCGGCATCGAGGTCGGCATGCGCGACAACGAGATCACCGTGATCCGGGTGCTCGACGGCAACCCGGCCGCCAAGGTCGGGTTGAAGGCCGGCGACCGGATCGTCCAGATCGACGAAGAGTCGACCGTGACCATGACCCTCGACGAAGCGGTCGGGATGATGCGCGGCGCGGCCGGCAGCGAGGTCGTGCTCTACGTCCGCCGCGACGGGGTCGAAAAGACGCTCAAGTTCCCGATCGAGCGAGCGCTGATCAAGCTCGACAGCGTCGTCGGCGAGATCCTCCCGGGCAAGGACGCGCAGGGCAACGACGTCAAGGTCGGGCTGATCCAGATCCCCCGCAACTTCGCCCAGACCACCGGCGCCGAGCTGCGCGCCAAGCTGGCCGAGTTCGAGAAGGCCAAGGTCAGCGGCGTCGTGCTCGACATGCGTGACAACCCCGGCGGCTTGCTCAACGCCGCCGTCGAGGTCGCCGACGCCTTCGTCGACGTCGGCACGATCGTCGCGACGGTCGGCGAGTCGGCCCCGCGCGAGGAGAGCAAGGCGACCAACGCCTACCAGTTCCTCGACACGCCGCTGGTCGTGCTCGTCGATCAAGGCTCCGCCTCGGCGACCGAGATCGTCGCCGGTGCCCTGCGCAACCTCGACCGCGCGGTCATCGTCGGTCGCCGGACCTTCGGCAAGGGTTCGGTCCAGGTCCTTCACGATCGCCGCGTCGCCGACACCGAGCTCGCGCTCAAGCTGACCATCGCCCAGTACCTCGTGCCCGGCGACGAGTCGATCCAGTCGGTCGGCGTCAGCCCCGACCTCGAGACCATCCCGGTCTACATCGGCAAGGACTACCTGGCCTACTACGGCCGCAAGCGCTTCGACCTGGTCCGCGAAGAGTCGCTCTCGTCGCACTTGGTCAACGGCGCGACCCAGCAGCAGGCGATCACCGCGGGGCCGCTCTACTTCCTTCAGCAAGGCTCGGTCGGCGACGGCTCGGGGCTCTCGGAGCAGGGCGAGCCCAAGCGGGTCGAGATGGAAGAGAAGGCCGACAAGCGGACCGAGATGCTCTTGCAGGACCCCGAGATCCGCATGGCTCGCGACCTGGTGATCTGGGCCCCGAGCTCGCACCGCGGCGACATCCTCGCCCAGCTGCCGGCCTTCGCCGCCCAAGCGACCAAGCTCGAGGACGCCCGGATCGCCAAGAGCCTGGCGACCAAGTCGATCGACTGGAGCGAGGGCCAAGCCCCCGCGGCCGGGACCAAGCCCGAGCTGCGCATGACGATCACGACCGACAAGCCCAGCAACCAGATCCGCGGCGGCGAGGTCGGGACGATGACGCTGACCATCACCAACATCGGGACCGCGCCGGCCTATCGGGTCCGGGCCGAGTCGACCAGCGACTACGGCTACTTCGACGAGCGCGAGCTGCTCTTTGGCAAGCTCGAGCCCGGCGAGACCCGCACGGCCGAGCTCAAGCTCTCGGTCGCCGCCCACGAGCTCTCGCGGACCGATCGCATCGACTTCCAGGTTCGCAGCGAGCGCGACGCGGCGCTCAGCCCCGACAGCACGACCTCGATCGACGTGGCCGCGATCGGCATCGCGCGGCCCAAGTTCGCGTTCGGTTACCAGGTCGTCGACGACCCCAGCCTGAAGGGCGTGACCGGCAACGGCGACGGCCTGCTGCAGGTCGGCGAGCGGGTCCGGCTGCGCGTGTGGGTCGAGAACGTTGGCCCGGGCCTGGCCCAAGACGCCCGCGTGCAGCTGCGCAACGGCTCGGGTGAGGCCGTGTTCCTGCACAGCGGCCGCGGCAAGATCGGCGAGCTCGCGATTGGAGGCGCGGGCGAGGTCGAGCTCGAATTCGAGGTCAAGAAGCTGACCCAAGACGTCGAGCTGCAGGTCACCGTCAGCGACAACAAGATCGGCGAGTACGTGACCGAAGAGATCACGCTGCCGATCCGCAAGCCGCTCGAGTTCTCGACCAGCAAGCAGGGCGCCCAGGCCCGCAGCGCGCTCGACATCTACGCCAGCCCCGACACCGCCGCGCCGCGAATCGGGCTCGCGCTCGCCGGGACCAAGCTGGCCTCGCTCGGCAGCGCCGATGGTTGGCACAAGATCGATCTCGGCAACGGCCACGTCGGCTTCGCCCAGACCGACGCGCTCGAGCTCGGCGGCACGGCCCCGCGCAAGCCCGGCAAGATCGAGCCGCTCTACGCCGTCTCGCCCCCGCAGATCCGACTCGAGGGCATCGCCGGCCAGACCAGCAGCGAGCGCATGATCCTGCGCGGCACGGCGACCGACGCCGAGCAAGTCCGCGACCTCTACGTGACCGTCTACAACCCCTCGCGCGACCTCTTCGGCAGCGCCGAGAAGGTGTTCTATACGGCGAGCAAAGATCCGACCACCGGCCGGCTCGAGTTCGAAGCCGAGGTCCCGCTCGAGCCCGGCAACAACATCATCGAGGTCTATGCTCGCGAGAACGAGCAGGTCACCGGCGTCGAGCGAATGTGGGTGCTGCGAACGTCCGGGCTGGCCGAGGCGCGCCAGGCCGAGGGCGGCTTCGACTCCAACGGCAAGCTGCCGGTCGACACCTTCTCGCCCTCGCGCTGAGGACTTCCTGATCATCGAAGCGAGGCCGCGAGCGGCCTCGCTTTTTCGTGGTTTGGCGCGCGCGAAACCCGTGCAACGTGCCACTTTACACCGGGTGTCAGCCTAGGTCAGAATGGCTCGCATGGCCCTCCGCGAGCGCAAAAAGGACCAGACCCGCGAAGCTCTGGCCAAAGCGGCCTTCGAGCTTTTCACTCAAAAGGGCTTCGAGGCGACGACGGCGGCCGAGATCGCTGCGGCGGCCAACGTGTCGCGGCGAACCTTCTTCCGCTACTTCCCGAGCAAGGACGAGCTGCTCTTCATCGACAACGAGCCGCGACTCGAGCGGTTCCGGGAGCACCTGAGCGTCCGCGAGCCCGATGACGACGTGTTCGCGCCGGTCCATCGCGCCTGCGTGGCGATGGCCGAAGAGTTCATGGGCGAGCGCGACAAGATCCTCGCGCGCCTCCAGATCATCGAGGCCTCGCCGGTGCTCGGCAAGCAAGAGCGGCAGCAGGACCTCGAGTGGGAGGACGCGATCACGGCCGCGCTCTTGACCAGCGTCGCGACGCCGAGCCCGAGGGCGCGCCGCAAGGCCCGGTTGATCGCGGGTGCGGTGTTCGGGGTGATCCGAGCCGCGCTGGCCGAGTGGCTGCAAGGCGGCGGCCAAGCCAGCTTGGTCGAGCGCGCGCACGAGGGCCTGGCCTTGTTCGCGCGCGTGCTCGACACCGAGCTGCACGACGACACGCCCGATCCGCCTCCGCCTCCGCCACCGACCCCGACTTCGACTCCGACTCCGACCCCGAGCGACGATCGGGAGCCGACATGAGCACGCGCCTCGGCCTCCCCGCTCGAGGTCTCGACCCCGACGCGATCACGGACTTGCTCGAGCAGTACCGCGAGCGCGACGTCGACTGGCGCTCGGGCAAGCTCTGGGCCTACGTCTTCGATCCCGGCGAGCGAGCCGAGCAGGTGATCAAGCGGGCCTACATGGCCTACTTGAGCGAGAACGGGCTCGATCCGACCGCGTTCCCGAGCCTGGTCCGGTTCGAGAACGAGGTCGTTGCGATGGCGATCGGCCACCTTCAGGGCGACGCCGACGTGGTCGGCAACTTCACCAGCGGCGGGACCGAGAGCATCATGCTCGCGGTCAAGTCGGCCCGCGATTGGGCCCGCAGCCGCCGGCCCGAATTGCGCGAGCGTCGGGCCAAGATCATCTTGCCGATCACCGCCCACGCGGCCTTCCACAAGGCCGCGCACTACCTCGATCTCGAGGTCGTCCCGGTCGAGGTCGATCCGATCAGCTTCAAGGCCGACGTCGCGGCGATGGCCGCCGCGATCGACGAAGACACGATCATGCTGGTCGGCTCGGCGGTGTCCTATGCCCACTGCGTGGTCGATCCGATCGTCGAGCTCGGCGCGCTGGCGATCGAGCGCGGCCTGTGGCTGCACGTCGACGGCTGCATGGGCGGGTTCTTGCTGCCCTACTTTCGCCGGCTCGGCCGAGCGATCCCCGAATTCGACTTCTCGGTCGCGGGCGTCTCGTCGATGTCGATGGACCTGCACAAGTACGCGTTCGCGGCCAAGGGCGCGTCGGTGGTGCTCTATCGCGACCGCGAGCTGCGTCGCCATCAGATCTTCACCTGCGCGACCTGGACCGGCTACACGATGAGCAACGCGACGGTCCAGAGCAGCAAGTCGGGCGGCCCGGTCGCGGCGGCTTGGGCGGTGATGCGCTACTTCGGCGACGCGGGCTACCTCGAGCTGGCCAAGCAGGTCCTGGCCGGGACCGAGCGCGTGGTCGCCTTCGTCGACGCCCACCCGGATCTGCGCCTCCTCGGTCGACCGGACATGAACCATGTCGCGATCGCGTCCGACAGCGTGCCGCTCTTTCGCTTGGCCGAGGCGATCGATCAGCGCGGCTGGTTCATGCAGGTCCAGCTCTCCTACGGCAGCTCGCCCGCCAACATCCACCTGTGCATCAACCCGCTCAACCTGCCCGGGATCGACAAGCTGCTGGTCGACATCGCGGATGCGGTCGAGCAGGTCCGCGACGCCCCGCCGAGCCCCTTGGTCGCCCAGCTGCGGCCGCTGCTCGGGCAGATCGATCCGGCCACGCTCGACGGCGCGACCCTGCGCGGCATGATGCAGATGGCTGGTATCCAACCGGGGAGTCCCGGCGGGATCGGGGCCGACATCAACGAGCTCTTCGACATCCTCGAGCCCGCGCTGCGAGCCCGAGTCGTGACCGAGTTCATGAACGAGCTCTTCGTGCCCAAGCCGATCGCCGTCGACGCCGACGAGTCGCTCGGGCAATGATGTTCGGTCGAGCGCTGCGAAAGAAGCCGGGGCCGGGGTTGCCGCCTCGTCAGGGTTGCTCTCGAACTGCCCGATCACGGACCTGATAGCATCGTCGGCATGCATCGTGACTGCGCACGAGTGTTCCTGATCCTCGCCTCTCTCGTCGGCTGCAGCGACCAGGAGGGCACGGCCAACGACGGCTTCCCCGGTGACGACGACGCGGGCGAGTACAACGCCCACTGCGAGGCCCAGGCCGACTGGGATCCTGCGTGGGCGCAGTTCGAGGCCGACGTGGTCGTGCTCGTCAACGAGAATCGGGCCAAGGGGGCGACCTGCGGCGACGAGACCTTCGGCGCGGCCGGCAACGTGGTGGCCGAGACCCAGCTGCGCTGCGCGGCGCGCCTCCACTCGATGGACATGGCGATCCGCCAATACTTCGATCACACCAACCCCGACGGCGAGAGCCCCTGGGATCGTGTCGACAAGACCGACTACACCGGCTTCGCATCGGGCGAGAACATCGCGGCCGGCTACCCGGATCCCGCGGCGGTGATGGACGGCTGGATGACCAGCCCTGGCCACTGCGCGAACATCATGAACCCCGACAACAACGAGCTGGGCGTCGGCTTCTACGAGGGCAATTACTGGACGCAGGTGATGGGTCGGCGCGAGTGACCTACCACGCTCGCGCCCTTCTCGGATCCCGACATCGCGGCCAGCGTGCAGGCGGCGCTCGGTGATCGGCTCGCACGCTTCGTCGCCGTGCATGACCCGCTCGACATGACATCGAAAATTTGCCGTGCGATCCTCCTCGAGCATGCAATACGAGAGGATTGTGGGGCTCGTGCTCGCGTCGGCTGCGTGTACGCCCAAGCCCGCGAGTGACGACGAAGTCGGCGAGTCGACGAGCGACACGACGAGCGACACGACGGGCGACACGACGGACACCGGCGATCCCGATCCCGATCCCGATCCCGATGGCGACGGCTGGATCTTCACACCTGGCTTCGTCGGAACGACCACCTTGGTGTTCGCCGAGGGCGATCGGATCGTCGCGCACGACGCCTACTCGCTGATTGGCTTCGATGGTCAGCAGTGGCGGGAGTGGGCGCCCGGCGGCGTGATCACGCAGGTCTGGGCCCGCGACATCGACGACGTGTACATCGCGACCCTCGACTCGACGCCCGCCTTCGACAGCGATTGGATCGAGCCGATCCCCACCTACGGCACACCGGGTCGACTCTGGCACTTCGATGGCGAGCAGTTCGAGGTCGTGCTCTCGCCGGCGTCGCTGGCCGACAAGGACTCCTACAATCGCAACGGCTTCACCGGCGTGACCGGGTCGCCCACGGGCGAGGCCATGTGGGCGATCGAGTCGGGCCGGACCGAGGACAATGTCGTCTCCTCTTCACCGAGCTGGGTGTTCGCGGATGGCGAGTGGAGCCTGACGGCCGAGCCGATCGACTTGGGCAAGGCCGGCTTGGCGTACGGCAACGACACGGCATGGGCGGCCTCGTCGGGGATCTCGGACGGCGACTATGGCCGCCTCGCCCGCTGGACCGGCGAAGCGTGGACCTACACGGCCGTGAACGGCAAGCCGCCTTGGGTCGATGGCGCGCGGGTCTGGATGTTCTCGCCGGGCATCCTCGACAGCGCGTCGAGGGTCAGGCGGTTGATTGGAACGTGGGCCGAGCAATACGCCAACGTGATCGCCGATCCGGGTGTCCCGGTCGAGGAGGACTCGCGCTACGACGGCCAGATCCACGGCTGGCCAGGCAGCGCGCCGTGGATCTTCCTCGCCTCGAACTACGCGGAGCCCGAGATCCATCAGCTCGGGGACAACCTCGCGCCGATCGCCTCGCTCGCCACTCGACCGAACACGCGGCTGCTTGCGACCGGCCCCGACGAGCTGCTGGTCGCCGGTGGCGAGTCGGGCCACGTGTTCATCGAGCGGATCACCGGGCCGGCCACGGCCACACCGACGGTCACCTTGCTGCACGAGCGCAAGCGCTTGGCCTGCAACCAACACTACTTCGGGTTCGGCGATGTCCTCGTTGGCACTGATTCGGACGCGCTTCGTCGCCGCGATGCTCGAGGTCTCTGGCAGGAGAAGCCGGTCCCGCAGGGCGCCTCGATCTGGCTGTCGGGACCCGACGAAGGCTGGATCTACGCGAACGGGCTGCAGCGGCTCGTCGCCGACGAGCTGATCGACCACGACGAGCCTTTGCTCGCCGTGGGCGAGCAGGTCGTCGGTCTGTGGGGCTTCGCGCCCGCCGAGATCATGCTCGCAACCTCCGACGGCGCGACCAGCCGGATGCACTACTTCGACGGCACGAGCTGGTCGGATCGGACTCCCGAGCCGCTGCCGGCCACAGCCATCCATGCGTTCTTCGGCCAGGGCGATGCGGCCTTCATCGGCGTCGGACCTGGGTTTTCGCGCTACACGAACGTGAATGGCTGGGAGGAGCTCGGCGAGGTTCCGGTCGCTGGCGGTGTGGCGTGGCCCGTCGACGAGGACCAATTTTGGTATCGCTATTTGGATATGAATGGTGAGCAAGTGTTGCTCACGTGGTCGGCGGGCGAGTGGTTGGACGCCGAGTCGACCTGGCCCGAGCTCGGCGACCTCGCCACGATCGAGGCCATCGCCGGATCGGCCCCCGACGACGTGTGGATGTTCGCCGATGCCCGCCTCCGCCACTTCGACGGCACAGGCTGGACGGACGTCGAGCTGCCCTTGGCCCCCGGGCTCGAGCTGGGCGAGAGCAAGACCATGTTCGCGAGCGCCGACGAGCTGGTGATCGACGACTGCGTGCGACTGTGGAGCCGCCCGAGCGACGGCTAGCAGCGACGATGTTCGCGATCCGCTCGTTCCGGTCTGAACCGGCCTGTGAGTTGGGTCGTGCTCGAAACATCGTCGACCCGTTGGATCCCGGGAGGTCGACATCAATGGGTAGGCATGAAGCCCTCCACGCAACTCTCACTCACCATCGTCTCGTTGCTGATCACTTCGGCCTGCGACGAACACGACCCCATCGACGCGGAACTCGAGGCCATCGAGGCCCATGGCGAGCAGGGCGAGCAGGGCGAGCTCGACGTGCTCGAGCCGCTCGCGAACGCCGACGAGACCATTTCCACGCTGACCTGTGATCTCGACGAACAAGCCGAGGTCGGGGGCCTGCACTACCCCAATACGACCTGCGCCGACGCGATCGCCAACGCCGAGTCCAAGCTCGGGAGCTGGCACTACCGCAACGCCTGCAACCAGCAGGTCGGCAGTGACATCAGCTCGCCGGCCGCCGCCGCGGTGGTCACCGACTGCTACCTCGACCCGTTGGACAACGCGGTCGTCAACGTCGGCCTGTGCTGCGAGCCCCCGCCCGGGCCCAGCTGCGACGCCGACGAGCAGGCCTCGGTCGGCGGCCTGCACTACCCCGGCTGGACCTGCGCCGACGCGATCGCCAACGCCGAGGCGAGCCTCGACAGCGGGCACTACCGCAAAGCCTGCAACCAGCAGGTCGGCAGCGACCTCGCCTCGCCGGTCGACGAGGCGTTCGTGACCGACTGCTACGTCGACAAGTCGGACAACGCGGTCGTCAGCGTCGACCTGTGCTGCGAGCCCCCGCCCGGGCCCAGCTCCACGCTGACCTGCGATCTCGATGAACAAGTCGAGGTCGGCGGGCTCCACTACCCCAATACGACCTGCGCCGACGCGATCGCCAACGCCGAGTCCACGCTCGGGAGCTGGCACTACCGCAACGCCTGCAACCTGAAGATCGGCAGTGACATCAGCTCGCCGGCCGCCGCCGCGGTGGTCACCGACTGCTACCTCGACCTGTCGGAGAACGTCAACGCGGTCGTCAGCGTCGGCCTGTGCTGCGAGCCCCCGCCTCCCCCTCGCATCGCGTACTGGCAGGGCAAGGTCAATGCGCACCGTGACTCCGGCGGCACTTGGCTCGCGGACCCCAACTGCACTTCGGGCGCCCAAATCGATCCGCTGGTCTACTGCACGCAGCTCTACCCCGCGACCACGTCGGTCACCGCCGTGCCGTTGAGCACCAAGCCCGAGCACCTGTGGAACACCGCGGGCTGCGGAGCGCAATACAGCGGTAATGGCGAGCAAGAGTGGACCTGCAATCCGTGAACTCCCGGGTTCACGAGCACGAAAGCTGACGAGCGAGGGCCGCCCGATCCCATGTCGAGCGGCGCCTCGCAGCGTACCAACTCCGCTCAGCAGCCGTCGTCGAGGTTCGCGGCCAGCTTGTGCATCAACGACGCCTCGTCGTTCAACGCCGCGTCCCCGAGCAGCTGACTCATGGCGGCCAGGCGGGTCGCGGCTTCGTCGATCCGCGCGAGCGCCTCGGTCTGGGTCAGCGACCCTTCGCAGAACGCCGCGCCGGCCTCGAGCGCGAGGAACTCGTCGAGCAACACGGCCAGCTTGGCGCTGCCAGCATCGTCGGCGATCCCCGCGGTCCCGATCGGCAGGTCGCCGCCGCCGAGCCAGGTCGCGTCGATCGAGCCGGCCTGAGCTTGGCCGTCGGCGGTCTGGTACTCGAGCGCGAACGAGACGACCGGGGCACCGGGCGAGAGGGCGTCGAGGTCCCCGTCGAGGACCACGGCCATGGCCCCGCCGCGGGCGCTCAGGAACGCGGTGGCGATCGAGACGTCGACCTCGTCGCTGGCGTTGGCGTCGGGGGTCCCGTAGGCGGCGAGGAAGCCAAAGCCTTCGCTCGGACGCACCGTGAAGTGCAGGTCGTAGGCGACCGGGGTGACCAGGTACTCGAACTCGGCGCCGAACACCTGCGATACGGTCGCCTCGTCGCCGAAGTAGTAGCTGTTGCCGCCGCGGACCTCGCTGACGCGGCGGGCCAGCTCGGCCCCGAAGTCGGCCCCGACCCCGAACACCGAGACGCCCACGCCCTCGTCGGCGCCGGCCTCGACGATGCCGACGAACGAGTCGGGATCGGTCGCGCCGACGTTGGGTTGGGCGTCGGTGAAGAGCATGACCCGATCCTCGCGGCCGCCGAGCCCATCACGGGTGCCGTCGAGGCTGGCGTAGCCGCTGACGAGACCCTCCTCGATGTTGGTCGAGCCCTCGATCTCGAGCGCAGTGATCTTGGCGTGGAGGGCCGCGCGTCCGCTCGCGTCCATGACCGTCGACGGGGCCTCGACGCGGGCCTGGCCACCGAAGCTGACCAGGCTCATGCGGTCGTCGCCGTCGAGCTGATCGACCGCGGCGTGGAGCCCGAGCTTGACGAGGTCGATGCGCTCGCCGGACATCGAGCCGGAGATGTCGACGACCGCCGCGAGGTTGACGTCGGCCCGCTCGAACTGCGCGACGTTGGTCGCGAGGGCGAGCTGGACCAGGACCTGCTCGCCGCTGCCGTCGACCGGCTCGATCCGGGCGATCGAGGCGCGCGGGCACAGGAGCTCGGCGCAGGGCTCGGTCGAGGACGGCGTCGCGATGTCGTGCTGGGAGAACAGGCCCTCGGCGGTGAACTGGTCCGCCCGCGGAACCCGGCCGTCCTCGATGATCGAGCGGGCCAGCTCGATGTCCTGGCTGCCGCCGGGCGAAATGCCGAAGTCAC
>JAMHUH010000210.1:0-13900 GCA_035904925.1 Nannocystaceae bacterium | reverse complement strand
ACGTCTCGCAGCGCGTCCTTGCTGCCCTTGTGCTCGAACTTGTTGATGGCCACGAAGTCGGCGACGTCGAGCATCTCGATCTTCTCGAGCTGGCTCTGCGCGCCGTACTCGGCCGTCATCACGTAGAGGGCCATGTCGGCGACGGCCTCGATCGCGGCGTCGCCTTGGCCGATGCCCGAGGTCTCGACCAGGATCAGCTCGTAGCCGGCCAGCTTGCACAGCCGGATCGCGTCGAGCGTCGCCGCCGAGATCTCGGCGCCCGAGGCCCGGGTCGCCATGCTGCGCATGAACACGTTCGCGTGCCGGAGGCTGTTCATGCGGATGCGATCGCCGAGCAGCGCGCCGCCGGTCCGCCGCCGGGTCGGGTCGACGCTGATCACCGCGAGCTTTCGCTCGGGGTTCTCTCGCGCGAAGCGAGCGACCAGCTCGTCGGTCAGCGAGCTCTTGCCCGCGCCGCCCGTGCCGGTCAGGCCGAGCACCGGCACGGAGGGCAGCGCAGCGGCTCGAACCGCGGCGATCAGCCGCTCACCGACCTCGCCACCGTTCTCGACCACGCTGATCAGCTTGGCCAAGCGCGGCACCGCACCTTCGAGCTCGCCCGCGCGCAGCCCTTCGAATTCGGCCAGGGGATCGGCGGGCGCGGTCGAAAAATCCGCGCCCTGCATGATCATCGCGATCATCCCATCGAGCCCATGCCGGCGGCCGTCCTCGGGCGAGAAGATCCGCTTGACCCCGTAGGCGTGCAGCTCCTCGATCTCGCGGGGGACGATTACACCACCCCCACCGCCCCATACCGTGACGTGGCCCGAGCCCTTGGCCCGGAGCAGATCGACCATGTACTTGAAGAATTCGATGTGCCCGCCCTGGTAGGAGCTGACGGCGATGGCCTGGGCGTCCTCTTGGATCGCCGCGTCGACGATCTCCTCGGCGCCGCGGTTGTGACCGAGATGGACCACCTCGGCCCCGTGGGCCTGGAGGATCCGACGCATCACGTTGATGGCAGCATCGTGACCATCGAAGAGTGCCGTCGCGGTAACCACCCGGACCTTGTGGACTGGTTGGGGCTGCGGCCCGGGTGGGGCGATGGAGAGCTCCGGGGCGGTCGCTGCGGCGGTCGGCATGTTCGTGGCGAGCGTACGGACCCACAAACACGGCATCAACCGGGATTTGACCGTGAACTTCGCGTCGCACCGGTGTCACCGACCTGCAGGTCGGGCCCGCCGAGCCCGACGAGGCGCCCGAGACCCTGACAAAACAACGATCGCGCTCGTGTGGACGCTCGTGAGTGCCCATCGTGGGGCCCTGCTCACCTCCTTCGCTCGGGGAAAAAAGCGGGCGCTCGGTGCTCGTCGGCCCTAAACTCCGCCCCGCTTTCCTGGGATACTCCCCGGCAACGCCTGCTCGACCATGGCCACACGACCCAAAGACGGACCCCCGCCGCAGAGCTCCAGCGTCGGCGAACGGCGCGACACCGGTGCGTCGATGAGCATGGAGATGGTCTTCGTCGACGACATCGGCAAGACCATCGGCGGCCGCTACGACCTCACCCGCGTGATCGGTGAAGGTGGCATGGGCGTCGTCTACGAGGCCTTCGACACCCAGGTCTCGCGCGAGGTCGCGATCAAGGTCGTCCGCAACGAGTGCCTCTCCGATCGCAAATTCCTGACTCGCTTCCGGCGGGAGATGGAAGTGACCACGCGGCTGCGTCACCCCTCGACCATCCGCGTGTTCGAGCACGGCGAGGCCGAAGACGGCCGGCCCTACATGGTCATGGAGCTGCTCCGGGGCAAGAGCCTGGCCGAGCGGCTCGAGAAGGGCCGAGTGCCCGAGATCGAGGCGCTCCAGTACGCCCGGCAGATCGCCGAGAGCCTGTCCGAAGCGCACGAGAACGGCATCTTCCACCGCGATCTCAAGCCCGACAACATCTTCATCGAGTCGGTCGGCGTCAGCACCGTCATCAAGGTGCTCGACTTCGGCATCGCGGGTGGACTCGACGCGACCCGGCTGACCCGCGCGGGCGAGGTCTTCGGCACGCCCCAGTACATGTCGCCCGAGCAGTGCAACGGGCAGGCGCTCGACCACCGGACCGACATCTACTCGCTCGGCTGCATCCTCTACGAGATGATCGAGGGCCGCCCGCCCTTCGCCGCAGAGTCGCCGATGGCGACGATGCTCAAGCACGTCAAGGCCAAGGTCCCGACTCCGCGCTACTGCTGCCGCGAGACCGCCAAGGTCCTGACCATGGCGCTCCGCAAGGATCGCAACAAGCGGATCCAAGACTGCGGTCGCTTCGCCGAGCTGCTCGGCGAGTGCATCGGCGCCGCGCGAGCCCGCAACGAGGGTCGGCCGCCGCCGAACCCCGAGAGCGCGCTGCGGCGCAACGCGATGACCACCGGGCCGATCGCGGCGCTGCCCGAGCAGCACTCGCCGGCCAGCGGCGTCCCGCTGCCGACCACGCAGCTCGATCACGCCTCGACCAGCAACACCAGCAAGCTGGTCGTCGGTGGGCTGGTGGTCGGGTTCATCATCATCGTCTCGGCGATGCTCTTCGGCACGCCCAGCAAGGACGAGACCAACAGCGCGTCCGAGGGCAGCCTCATCACCCTGCCCGTGGCCGGCGCGATCGATCCCGACACGCTGCCCAAGAACCGGGCGCGGATCGACAGCAACGTCGACAAGACCGAGGTCTTCGTCGACGGCGAGCTGGTCTGCACGACCCCCTGCAACGTCGAGATCCCGGTCGGCGACGGCAAGGACCACGATCTGCGCCTGGCCAAGGAGGGCTACGTCGACGTGATGACCAAGTGGCAGCCCATGAGCGTGACCGAGCGCCCGCCGGAGCTGCCCAACCTTCGGCCCTCGACCGCCCAAATCGATCTGAAATAGCCCGAGAGCAGCGGCAGAGCAGCCCGCCAGGTGCCTGCGCAACGGCGCTGAGGTGCCGCGCAGGTGTCGGTCTTCCGAGCCGGACCAGGGAGTGATACACCTCGCCCTCATGTCCGACGACGAGGACTTCGCGGCGCTCTTCGAACAGTCCGACAAGGCCCAAGGGGCCCGCGGAAAGCCGGTCGAGGCTGGTCAGGTGGTTCAAGCCACCGTGATCCAGATCGGCCGCGACAGCGTGTTCGTGGACGTCGGCACCCGAGCCGAGGGCGTGGTCGATCGCCAAGAGCTCGAGAACGATGAAGGCGAGCTGACCGTCAAGGTCGGCGACCGGATCAAGCTGACCGTCTCGCAGGCGGGCGACCGGCCCAAGCTGGTGACCCGCTTCGGCGGCGGCACCGGCATCGAGGGACTCGAGATCGCGCTCGACTCGGGCGCGCCGATCGAGGCCACGGTCACCAAGGCGGTCAAGGGCGGGCTCGAGGTCCAGATCGGCAAGCTCCGGGCCTTCTGCCCGGCCTCGCAGGTCGACCTCAACTACACGCCCGACATCTCGATCTACGAGGGCCAGACCCTGCGCTTCAAGGTCGTCGAGATCCGCGACAGCGGCCGCTCGATCGTGGTCTCGCGCAAGGCCTTGATGCAGGACGAGCGCGGCGCGGCGGGCCGCGATCGCCTCGCCTCGCTCGAGCCGGGCCAGGTCATCGAGGGCACGGTGCAGACCATCCAGTCCTACGGCGCCTTCGTCGACATCGGCGGGATCGAGGGGCTGATCCACATCTCGGAGCTCGGCCATGGCCGGGTCGGCTCGGTCGCCGAGGTCGTCTCGGTCGGCGAGACCGTGCAGGTCAAGATCCTCTCGATCGAGCCCAGCGCCACGCCCAACCAGTCGCCGCGGATCAGCCTCTCGCTGCGCCAGGCCAGCCAAGGCGGCGCGCCCACGGCCGGTGCCGAGGCCAAGGGGCCCACGGTGATCGACGCCGAGGTCGTGAAGGTCGAGCCCTTCGGCGTGTTCGTCGAGACCGCGACCGGCTCGGGCATCGTGCCCACTCGCGAGCTCGATCTGCCGCCCAATGGCGATCCTCGCCGCGCCTTCCCGGTCGGCAAGCAGGTCCGCGTGGTCGCGATCGGGGCCGACGAGAAGGGCCGCACGCGCTTCTCGATGCGCCGGGTCGACGAGGCCGAGCAGCGGGCCAACTACCAGCAGTTCCGCAGCAAGCAAGGCGACGGCAAGGGCAAGGCCGACGTCGGCTCGCTCGGCGAGCTGCTCAAGGCCAAGCTTCGCTAGCAGCCTGTGGTGCAACCCAGCGCGGCTCCTCGCGCCGGGATTTTCGGCGAGGGCGCGAAGCCGAAGCGCCGCTGTACCGGGCGTACTGCAAGCTGAGGCGACAAAGCCATCGGCGAAAAGACCAAGCGAGGTGTCGTGATGGGTTGCGCCACGGGCTGCTAGCAGCAGGGCCTCGATCGCCGCGCGCAGGTCGTGGCCCGTGACCGGCACGCCATTGCCCGGCCGGCTCTCGTCGAGCTGGCCGCGATAGACCAGCTTGCGATCGGCGTCGAACAAGAAAAAATCGGGCGTGCACGCGGCGTTGTAGGCCCGCGCGACCGCTTGGGTCGCGTCGAACAAATAAGCGAACTCGTAGCCGCGCGCGGCGACCTCGTCGCGCATCTTGGCCGGGCTGTCCGCGGGGTGGCTCTCGACGTCGTTGCTGTTGATCCCGACCATCGCCAGCCCACGCGGTCGGTAATCACGAGCGAGCCGAGCGAGCTCGTCCGCGACGTGGATCACGTAGGGGCAGTGGTTGCACATGAACACGACCAGCAGCGCGGGCGCCTCGGCGAAGTCGGCCAGCGCGACCCTGCGGCCTTCGGTGTCGGGCAAGCCAAAGTCGGGCGCGGGCGACCCGAGCGGGGTCATGGTCGAAGGGGTCAGAGCCATCGTGAGGCAGCCAGCTTCGCATGAATCCGCGCCTCATTCACCCTCGCGCAGCGCCCATCCGCCGCCTCGCATCCGCCGACGAAACTCGGCCCGAATCTCGCTGCGCGCGTCGTCTCGCAGCAGCTCGCAGGGATTGAAGTAATGGACCGTGGTCACGCGCTCGCGGATCTCGGGCAGCTCGCCTTCGAACTCGGGGTTGTCCGGGCAACGCCAATGCCACAAGGCCCAGCGCTCGACCTCGCGATCGAAACGCAGCAATTCCTTGAGCCCACCGTTGCAGTTGGTCGCGACCACCAAGTAGCCCTCGGGCTCGGGCAGGCGCAGCAACAGGTCGTGGTGGAACTCGCCTTGCAGCCAGTGTTCGAGCAGCTCGTAGCCGCCGGATTCGGCCAACTGGCCGAGCAGAGGGCCCAAGAGCAGCGACTGCGCGAGATCGGCCAAGCTGGGGCGCATGCGGATCCGAGCTTGAATGCCTGGGGCAGCGAGCGCCCGCGGCTCGCCGCCGGGACCGCGAAGAAGCGCCTCCGAGCCGCCTCAGCGGACCTTGGCCAGGGTCTCGCGCAGGCGGCGAGAGAGCGTGGCCATCAGCTTGGGCGCGACGTCCTTGCGCTGGATGACCCGCTTGCGGAAGTCCTCGCCGCGGATCTCGAGCATGCGCACGGGGCCGGACTTGGGTCGGACGCTGGCGCTGCGCGGGCTCTGATCGATGGCCGCGAGCTCGCCGACGACGTCGCCGGGGCCGAGGGTCGCGACCTCGCGCTCGCGCAGGGCGTCGGCGTCGGCGAGGGCCCGCGTGTCGAGCACGAGCGAGCTGCGGGCGTTGGCGACGGTCACCGCGGCGCTGCCCGAGATCAACACGTAGAGGTCGTCGCTGGCGTCGCCCTGCTTGCAGATCATGCCCTGCTCGGGGACGGTCCGCTCGCGGGCGACCTGGCAGATCTCGACCAGGTCCTCGGGGTCGAGGCCCTCGAAGAGCGGGACGCAGCGCAAGAAGAGCAGCTTGTCGGCAGTCGCGAGGGCCGAGAAGGCGTCGTCGGGGATCGGCGGGAGCGTGCGGCCTTCGACCACGCGGACCGGGTTGGCGGCAGCGATGGTCTCGGGGTTGGCGAGCGCCTCGATCGCCTCGCGGGCGGCCCTGCGGATCTGCGGATCGTCGTCCTTGAGCGAGGCGTCGAGCTTGCGTGGTTCGAGCAGGGTCGGTGCGCGCAGCGAGGCATAGATGACCGTCTCGCGCACGAGCGGCTCTTCGTCGGCGAGCAGCTCGGCGAGCTTGCCGGCGAAGGTCTGCAAGCGAAGGTTGCCGACGGCCTGGATCGCGCCGGCGCGCAGGTGGGGATCGGGGTGGGCGAGCATGCGCGCGATCGCGGCGTGAAAGGCTTGCTCGTCGGGCGTCGAGCTGCTCGCGCGAGGCTGGGGCTCGCGGATGACCTCGGCCAAGAGCTGGTGCACGTCGGCGCCGATCTTGTCGCTCAGCTCGCGCAGCGCTCGTTCGCGCTGGCTGGCGTCGGCGTGCGAGAGCGCGGACGCGGCCGCGCGGACATGCTCGGCGTCGCTGCCTTTGCCGACGGTCAGCGGCAGGGCCTCGAGCACGCGCTCGAGCGCGCGCTGCTGCATTCGCTCGAGCACGAAGAGCGCGAGCTCGAAGGTGCCCGAGGCGCGCAGGGGCGCGAGCGGGATCAGGTAGTCGCGGCGAAGCTCGGTGATCCGCGCCAGGCCCTCGCGGACCCGCTCGAGCATCGGGCTTCGCTCGCCGCGGAGCTCGGTCGCGATCCGCTCGTGGGTCGCCTTGTCGATGTTGTACTCACGCCGAAGCCGACGAAATTCGTGCTCGCCCGCGTTGCCGAGCATGGCCTCGGTCAGGGCTTGGCGATAGCCGCCGAGCTGCAGCTCGCTCTCGACCGAGAGCACCTGCGTGGTGTCGGTCTGCAGCTCTTCCATCAGCTTGCGGTGCTGGCCCTCGCTGATGCCGAGCTGGCTGCGCAAGAGCTCGAGCAGCTGGACCTCGGCCTTGGTGATCGTGCCCTCGGCGTAGCTCTGCCGGACGCTCTCGCGGTAGACGGCGAGCTGCTGCTCCTCGCTCGACTCCTTGGCCTTGAGGTAGGCGAACACGCCCGCGGGATCGTCGGGCGGCGCGTCCTTGAACTTCCACTTCTTGAGCAGCTGCTTGGCGGTCCGCTCCTCGACGAAGTCCTTGCGCGACCGCTTCCAGCGCTTGACCAAGAACATGGTCGCGATCAAGGGGACGGCGAAGGCCAGCACCCGCGGCCCCTGCTCGAGCTTGCGCAAGGTCGGCGCGCCGGCGAACAGGTAGAACAGGTTGAAGGCCGTGAACGCGGCCAGCGTGAACAGCCGATGCCGACGCAGCTCTTCGTCGGGCCAGACCCGCGCGAGCAGGCGCTCGAGCCCGACGAACAAGCCGAAGCCCGCGAGCATGAACGCGGCCAGGCTCAGCGGCGCGGCGACATAGGCCGGCAACCAGGGCGCGAAGAAGAGGCCCGGGCCAGCCAACAAGTCGCGGGTGATCGCTTGGTCGGTCCAGCCGCCGCCGAAGTAGGCCTCCCAGTCGCCGGCGCGCAGCCAGAAGTAGGTGTAGAAGCCCAGGACCAGCCCGGGGAACGCGAAGTAGGCCATTCGCTTGGCCCGCTCTTCGGCCTCCTTCCAGTAGCTGTTCTCTTGGTCGATGTCGGGGCAGTTCTTCTTGCAGGCGGTGCAGGTCGAGCACTGCGAGTTGTGCTCGAGTCGCAGCGAATTGGGCTCGGTGTAGATCCGCTCGACGATCGAGACCGGGCAGATGAAGTTGCACCACGTCTTGCCGGTGTAGCGCCAGTTGACCAGCGCCGCGCTCAGCCCGAGCGCGCTCAACAAGAGCCCGAGCGCCAGCCCGTCGCCGTTGGTCAGCAAGAGCCGGCCGGCGAGCGCGAGCCAGAGCACGCCGAGCGCGAGCATCGGGTACCAAGCCTCCGCCCACTTGGGCATGCGCCGCTGCGGGCCGGACTTGCCGGGCTTGGGCTTGGCCTTCGCGCCCGGCTTGGCCTTCGCGCCCGGCTTGGCCTCGGCCTCGCTCGCCTCCGACTTGCTGTCGGCGCGCGCCTTGACCAGCTTGTCGAGCCGGCGGCCGAGCTCGCCCCAGAACGCGAGCGGACAGACCTTGCGCCACGGGTAGAAGCCGACGATCACGATCCCGATCGGCAAGAGCGGGAGCCCGACGGTCCAGAACAAGCGCGGGATCGTGTAGGTCGTCCCGCCGAGTTCGAACTCGAGCGAGAACAGAGCCGCGAGGGTCAGCGCGGCGTAGGCGACCACGAAGATCCGCCGCACCCATGTCTCACGCGGGCTCAGCCCCTCGTGGGGCTTCTTCGAGATCATGACCAGCGTGGGCATGGATGCAGTATTCTATCGGGTTTCGTGCCGATCGGGCTTGCTCGATCCGCGAGACCGGGCCGACACTCCGGCGCATGGCCGCGATCGTGACCGCGTTGGTCCTGCTGGTCTTCCTCGCCGGGTTCCGCTTCTACGCCCGCTGGGTCGGCCGAAGGATCTTTCACGACGAGGACGACATCGTCACGCCCGCGCACGCGCTCGAGGACGGGCAAGACTTCGTGCCGACGCCGCGCGCGATCCTCTTGGGCCACCACTTCACCTCGGTCGCCGGCGCGGCGCCGATCATCGGGCCCTGCGTGGCCGCCTACTGGGGCTGGCTGCCGCCGCTTTTGTGGATCGTGGTCGGGACCGTGATGATGGGGGCGGTCCACGACTTCGGGGCGCTGGTCGTGAGCGTGCGCGAGAAGGGCCGCTCGATCGCCGACGTCGCGGCCAGCGTGATCAATGGTCGCGTCCGGCTGATGTTCCTGTGCTTCATCATGGTGCTCAGCTGGCTGGTGCTCGCGGTCTTCGCCATGGCGATCGCCGGGCTCTTCACCAGCGTCCCGAGCTCGGTCTTGCCGGTCAACATCTCGATCGTGGTCGCGGTGATCATCGGCTGGCTGATCTATCGGCTGAAGGTGCCCGCGCTGATCCCCTCGTTGATCGCCCTGGTCGTGCTCTACGCGTTCGTGTGGGTCGGCGTCGAGGTCCCGGTCGATCTGACCGCCGCGGGTCTGACCCCGGCTCAGGCCAACCTGACCTGGATCCTCGCGCTCTTCGTGTACTCGGCGATCGCCAGCTTGCTGCCGGTGTGGTTGCTGCTCCAGCCGCGCGACTACGTCAACAGTCATCAGCTGATCGTCGGGCTCGGGCTGATCTTCGTCGGGCTCTTCGTCGCGCACCCCGAGTTCGACGCGCCCGCCCTGCGCCGCGGCGGCGACGATGCCCCGCCGATGCTGCCGATCTTGTTCGTGACCATCGCCTGCGGGGCGATCTCGGGTTTTCACGGGCTGGTCGCCTCGGGCACGACCTCCAAGCAGCTCGACAAGTTGAAGGACGCGCGGCTGATCGGCTACGGCAGCATGCTCGGCGAGGGTGCGCTGGCCGTGGCCGCGACCATGGCCGCCGTCGCCGGCATCGGCCTGGTCGGGTTCTGCACGCTGCCGGGTCAGGGCGAGGTCGGCGATCTGAGCTGGGCGATCTACTACGACAGCTGGGCCCACGCCTCGGGCAACCAGGCGCGCGCCTTCGTGCTCGGTGGCGGGGCCTTCTTGCAGCAGATCGGGCTCGGTCCGGCGCTGGCCCAGACGCTGATCGCGGTGCTCGTGATCTCCTTCGCCTCGACCTCGCTCGACACCGCGGCTCGGATCGAGCGCTTCATCGTGGCCGAGATCGGCGAGGCGATCGGGATCAAAGTCTTGACCAACCCCTACGTCGCCACGCTGATCGCGATCATCCCGGCGATCCTGCTCGCGACCGTGTCGGTGCCCGACGCGAGCGGGGCCTCGCGCGAGCTCGGCTGGGTGCTCTGGCCGGTGTTCGGGGCCAGCAACCAGATGATCGCGGCGCTGATCTTGCTGGTGCTCGCGCTCTACTACTGGCAGCGCAAGCGGCCGGTCCTGCCCTTGGTGATCCCGATGCTCTTCGTCATGAGCGTCACGCTGATCTCGCTCTTCTTGCTCTTGCGCGGGTTCTGGGCGGCGAACAACTGGCTGCTGCTCGGGATGACGGTGGTGCTGACCAGCTTGATCCTGTGGATGAGCGTCGAGTCGTTGGCGGTGTTCGTGAAGCGGCTGCGCGAGCGCAGGGCCGAACGCCGAGGGGCTTGAGCGCGCCGCTGCGAGTCTGCGGCCGCGCCCTCGGCCGCGCCGCGTCGGCTAGTTGGCCAGCCCGACGCCACCGAGCACCGATCCACGACCTCGGCCCCCGGGCCTTGCGTGCAATCCTCGCAGTTGGGAGACTCTCGGCCCCAAACGCGGAGGGCCGTGCGTGACGAGCCACTACGTTCTCAAGATCCAGTACGTCAACAAGCCTGCTGAAACCCGCAACATCAACGCCCGCGTGACCACGCTCGGGCGCGAGGCCGGTGACATCGTCCTGGGCGACGCCCAGTCGTCCGGTCGCCACGCGGAGATTCACTTCGAAAACGACCAGATCCGCGTCAAGGATCTCGGCAGCACCAACGGGACCTTCTTCAACGGTCAACGGGTGCCCGAGTTCACGATGCAGCCTGGCCAGGGCTTCTCGATCGGGCAGACGGTCATGACGCTGATGTCCGTTCAGGGCGAGCGGCAAGGCGCGGGCAAGACCATGATTGCGATGGGTGGCGTGCCTCCGCGCCCGCCCGGCCCGCCCGGAGCCCCGCCGCAAGGTGGCTTCGGAGCGCCGCCGCCTGGCGCTCCACCGCAGGGCTTCGGCGCCCCGCCGCCGCAAGGTGGTTTCGGCGGGCCGCCGCCTGGCGCCCCGCCGCAAGGCTTCGGAGCGCCGCCGCCCGGAGCCCCGCCGCAGGGGTTCGGAGGGCCGCCGCCCGGACCGCCGCAGGGATTCGGAGCGCCGCCGCCCGCAGCCCCGCAAGGTGGATTCGGAGGGCCGCCGCCCGGTGGATTCGGCGGGCCGCCCCAGGGTCCGCCGCCCGGAGGTGGCTTCGGAGCGCCGCCGCCCCAAGGCCCGCCGCCCGGAGGTGGCTTCGGAGCGCCGCCGCCCCAAGGCCCGCCGCCCGGTGGCTTCGGCGGTCCGCCGCCTGGTCAGCCCAGCTTCGGTGGCCCCCCGAGCAACCCGATGGCCTCCAACGCGATGGCCCCCATGGGTGGCGGAGCCGCGATGGCCTCGAACTTCGGTGGCCCGCCGATGGGCGGCCCGCCGATGGGCGGCCCGATGGCGATGAGCGCAGGCGGGGAGATCCGCGGTGACTTCACCGGCACCGGTGGCGAGCTGCTCGGCAAGCTCTTCGTCGGCTACCTGCTGACGCTGATCACCTTCGGCATCTACGGCGCGTGGTTCGTCTGCAAGATGATCAACTACATCGCCTCGAAGGTCAGCTTCGGGCCGACGCCGCGCGGGGTGGTCCGCTTCCGCTTCGACGGCAAGGGCGGCGACCTCTTCGTGACCTTCTTGGTCGGCTACCTGCTGACGATCATCACCATCGGCATCTACACGCCCTGGTTCATCTGCAAGATCCAGAAGTTCTACGCCGACAACACGGTGGTCACGACCGACGACGGCAGCGAGTTCAAGCTCGCCTTCTCGGGCAAGGGCGGCGATCTCTTCGTGACCTTCTTGGTCGGCTACCTGCTGACGATGATCACCTTCGGCATCTACATGCCCTGGTTCGTCTGCAAGCTGAACAAGTGGTTCGCGCAGAACACCAAGATCACCAAGCAGGGCGGCGAAGTCGGCGGCATGGACTTCACCGGGCAAGGTGGCGAGCTCTTCGTGACCTTCTTGGTCGGCTACCTGCTGACGATCATCACCTTCGGCATCTACATGGCCTGGTTCCAGGTCAAGCTGCTCAAGTTCAACGCCGAGCACATGAAGATCGACGTCGAGGGGCGCCGGGTCAACCTGCGCTTCACCGGCGAGGGCGGCGAGCTCTTCGTGATGCTGCTGGTCGGCTACTTGCTGACGATCATCACCTTCGGCTTCTACATGTTCTGGCTGATGGCCAAGCTGTTGAAGTGGCAGCTCAGCAACACGGTTGCGACCGTCGAGGGCGGCCCCTCGATGGGCGCGATGCCGCCGGGTCCGATGGGCGGCGCGCTGCCCGGCTACGGCCAGCCGGCGATGAACCCCGGCTACGGTCAGCCGGCGATGAACCCTGGCTACGGCCAGCCGCCCCAGCAGGGCTACGGGCAACCCCCGCAGTACTGATCGGGTCGCTGATCCATCCCCGGTAGGATCGATCACCAGTAGGATCGAGCGAAGAGGGCGGCCATTGGCCGCCCTCTTTTGCGTGCGGAGCATTTACACTCCGACCCGTCGATGCGAGCCCGCGAACTGATCCCCTGGGCCTGGGCCGCGCTGCTCGCGATCGTGGTCATCACGATCTACTCGTGGTCGCTCGGTCAGTGCGGCCCTTGGGACCCCTGGGAGACCCACTACGGCGAGGTCGCCCGCAACATCATCGCCCGCGACGACCCGATGGACCTGTGGTGGCGGCCGGGCTACGGGCCCGACGGCAAGCGCGAGGGCGTGTTCGCGTCCAAGCACGCGCTGCCCTTCTGGGCGATGGCGCTGAGCTTCAAGGTGTTCGGGGTCGGCAACGGTCAGGCCGCCAACGAGATGGTCCGCGGCTATCTGCCCGAGCTGGCCTTGCGCCTGCCGAGCATGATCATGGGCCTGGGCAGCGCCGCGCTGCTCGCTTGGGTGGTCGCGCGCCTCGTCCATTGGCGCGCCGGTCTGCTCGCCGCGCTGGTCCTGGTGACCATGCCGCAGTACGCGATCCTGACTCGCCAAGCGGTCACCGACATGTTCTTCGTCGGCCCGGTCTGCCTGGCGATGGCCGCCTGGGCGATGGCTTGGTTCGAGCGCGAGCGCGAGCTTCGGACCAAGGGCCGCGGCCTGCTCGAGATCCCCTGGGACAAGGCCTGGCTGGGCTTCTTCGTGCTCTTGCTGATCTCGGCCGTCGCCCCGCTCGCGGTCTTGCACCGCCACGTGACCAGCCCGACGACGATCGAGACCGTCACCCGCTGGGGCCGGACCGACAACGCGACCGTCGACGATCTGCACACGATCGCGCGCCACTTGATCCTGTACTGGGTCTTGATCGTGCTGATCGTCGTCCGCAGCCTCCGCTGGCGCCGGCGCAGCCAGGTCTGGATGGGCGTGCTCTACATCGCGGGCGGGCTCGCGTTGATGGGCAAGGGCATGATCGGACCGGGCATCATCGGCCTGCTGGTCTTGGTCCACATGCTCGTCACCGGTCGGCTGCACTTGCTCTGGGAGCGTCGCTGCGAGCTCGGCGTGGGCATCGTGATCTTCGTGGTCACCTGCTTTCCCTGGCATCACGCAATGGCGATCTTCCGGGGCGAGCGCTGGGTCAACGAGCTGATCGTCGTCAACAACTTGGCTCGCTTCACCACCGGCGAGCAGCAGCAGGCGGTCGGCGGCTTCATGTTCTACCTGCGCACGCTCGGGCTGGCCGCGCTGCCCTGGAGCGCCGTGGTCGTCCCGGCGATCTGGGGCGCGGTCGCGGCCTTTCGCAAGCGCGCCCCCGAGCCGGAGGCGACAGACGAGGGCGGCTCACGGCTCTCGAGCCTCGACGCCAGCGGCCGACCTCTCGATCCGCATGGCGAGCTGCAGCGCCTCGCCCTGCTCTGGTTGATCGCCAGCTTCGCGCTGATCACCTTCAGCGTGACCAAGTACTACCACTACCTGGTCCCGGTCCTGCCGCCGCTGGCGATCGTGATCGGCGTCTGGCTGCACGGTCTGCTCCCGCGTCGCGCCGAAGATCCAGCGCTGCAACCCGAGCTACCGACCGGCGCGATGGTGGTCCTCTCGCTCGCCGGCTGCACGATCTTGTACCTGGTCGTCGAAGCGGCCAAGGCCGAGCCAGCCTGGATCGCCCACCTGACCACCTACCTCTACACCGGCATGTGGCGACAAGGCGCCCCGCCGGTCGACGAGCTGCTCTGGTGCGTGCTGCCCTTCGGCCTCGGCCTGATCTTCTGGCTCGGGCGCCTGCGTCGAGCCAGCGTCGCGATGCTGGCGCTCTCGGGC
>JAMHUH010000209.1:0-10325 GCA_035904925.1 Nannocystaceae bacterium | reverse complement strand
GCCGCCTCGGCGCACGCGGAGTAGCTGGCCAGGCAAGCCTCGAGCGCGCCCTCGGGGCAGCCACACATCGAGCACTCGCCCGGATTCGCGCATTGATCGAAGAGCGATTCGCAGGCGTCGACATCGGCCAGGGTCTGGGCTTGCTCGATGCAGTTGGCGTGGAGATCGAAGCAAGCCTGCGGAATGTCACCGGTGTCGCTGCTGCTGTCGCTCGAGCCGGTCGTGCCCGAGCCGGTCGTGCTCTCGTCGTTGCCCTGCTCGTCCTGCTCTTCGGCCTGGTCACCTTGGTCGTCGGCTTCGTCGTCCCAGCCCGCCTCGCACTCCTCGTAGCAAGACTGAACCTCGGTCACGCACCACTGCTCGTCGGCCTCGCTCTGCGCGTCGGCCATGCAGTCGGCGTAGTCGTCGTCGCAGATCTCGAGCCCGTCTTCGTGCAGCCAGAGCGTCCAGTTGCAGCCCGTGACCGCGACCAACCCACCCGCCAGCGCCCCCGTCAGACCCAATCGAAGCAACGCGAGCGCGGAACGAGAGGGGACCGGGACGGCGCGACGCGAGGGCATGGTCCAGGGACTACCACCTCGTCGCGCTGATTCAAGCGAGGTGCTGACGAGTGTCGTCACCCGGTGTGAGCGGAGTGTCGTGGGCCACCCCAGGGCCGCAAGGTCGGCGCTTGATCCTCGCGAGAGCCCGTGCGAGAGGCGAGCATGGCCACCCAGGACATGCCGCAGACCGCCGAAGCGCTGGCCGCTTGGATCGACCACACCCTGCTCAAGCCCGATGCCCGCGCCGCGGCGATCGACCAGCTCTGCCTCGAAGCCCGGGTTCGGCGAATGGCCTCGGTCTGCATCAACCCGATCTGGATCGAGCGCGCCAAGCAGGCGCTCGAGGGCAGCGAGGTCCGGGTGTGCACGGTGATCGGCTTTCCGCTCGGGGCCAACGCCGCGATCGTCAAGGCGCACGAGGCCGAGCAGGCCGTCGCCGTCGGCGCCGACGAACTCGACATGGTCTTGGCGGTCGGTCGGCTGCTCGATGGTGAGCTCGACCTGGTCGAGCGCGACGTCGCGGGCGTGGTCGCGGCCGCGCAGGGCCGGGTGGTCAAGGTGATCCTCGAGATCGCGCTGCTCGAGGGTCGCCACATTCAACAGGCTTGCGAGCGCGCGGTCGCGGCGGGGGCCGCCTTCGTCAAGACTTCGACCGGCTTCGGTCCAGGCGGCGCGACGGTCGAGGCGGTTCGGCTGATGCGGCAGACGGTCGGCCCGACGATCGGGGTCAAGGCCTCGGGTGGCATCCGCGACGCCGCGATCGCTCGCACGATGATCGAAGCGGGCGCGACTCGGCTCGGCGCGAGCGCGTCGCTGGCCATCCTCGATGGTTGGTGAGCAAGTCGAACAGCAGCCCGTGGCGCAACCCATCACGACACCTCGCTTGGTCTTTTCGCCGAGGGCTTTGTCGCCTCAGCTTGCAGTACGGCCGGTACAGCGGCGCTTCGGCTTCGCGCCCCCGCCGAAAATCCCGGCGCGAGGAGCCGTGCTGGGTTGCGCCACGGGCTGCTAGCGGCCGAACTTTCGCCGGGCCACGGGCTTGGGCGGCGGCCGGCCCAGCAGCTTGGCCATTCGCTCGCGGTGCTGGGGTTCGGCGAAGACGCGATCGCGCCCGCGGCTGCGCAGGTGCAAGCGCTCGAGCCGGCGATTCTCGAACCCGAACACCAAGACCACCCGCAGGGCGTCGGCGGGGTCACGAATCTCGGGATCTTCGTGCAATGCGGCCCACTGCGCGTCGCTGAGCTTGCGCTTGAATTCGGTCAGCAACCGAGCGCACTCCCATTCGGTGAAGGGCACGCCCGCGCGGATGCACGCGCGCTCGAGCAACCTTCGCTCGCGTTCGCTCAAGCCCTGAGGCGGACGCTCCACGGCCGGAGCATACGGCCAAGCCACGCGGCGCATGGGTTGATTTTGGCCAGCGTATTGACGATCGTAGCGGGCGTTGCGCAACTCTTCTCCTCCCGCACGTCCCCCCGCACGTCCCATGCACGGAGACCTCATGCTCCCCCGACGAATTCTCGATCTCCCATCCCCGACCAACCGAGTCCCCCGTCTCGCTGGCCTCGCCGCGTTGCTCTGCGCGAGCCTGCCTGCCCTGGCGCTCGCTGCACCGCCGCCCGCCGGCCCGCCCCCTTACAAGGCCCCGCCGCCGGCCCAGACCGGACAGATCCAAGCCTGGCTCGACTCGGTCCTGTCCGAGGACATGCGCGCGATGGGCTTGAAGCTTCTGCTCGGCCTCCTGCTCTTCATCGTCGGCTGGATGATCGCCAAGGCGATCTCGTGGGGCATCTATCGGCTGCTGTGCAAGACCGAACTCGACAACAAGCTGGCCAAGCAGCTCGGCGTCACGATGTTGCTCGAGGAGACCGGCGGCACCCGTCAGCCCGAGGCGCTCGAGCGCGCGGTCGCGTCGGTCGTGTTCTGGCTCTTGATGATGCTCGTCATCGTCGGCGTGCTCGAGTACGCCGGCCTCGAGCAGGTCGCCGCGCCGATCCAAGGCCTGGTCGACACCGTCATCCAGGCCCTGCCCTTGCTCGGCAAGGCCGTGCTGATCCTGGTCGTCGCCTACTTCGCGGGCGCGATCCTGCGGCTCTTCGTGCGCAAGGCGATCAACGTCATGCGCATCGACGCTCGCTTCGCCGAGCTCGATCGTGAGCCGATCGCCGAGGGTGAAGAGCCCAAGACCGAGGCCGAGAAGTCGCTGGTCAAGAAGCCCTTCTCGGAGAGCGCGGGCCAAGTCGTGTTCTGGCTGGTCATGGTCTTCGGCCTCGCCGGCGCGCTCGATGCCCTGCAGATCGAGGCGCTCTCGGGCCCGCTCAGCAACGCGATCGACTCGTTGATGGCGCTGCTGCCCGCGATCGGCATCGCCGCGCTGATCGGCATCGGCGGCTACGTCCTGGCCAAGATCGTCCGCACGATCACCGCCAACCTGCTCGAGTCGCTCGGCTTCGATCGCCTGGTCGCCCGGTTCAACCTCACCAGCCTGTTCGGCAGCTCGACCCCGAGCAAGGTCGCCGGCTGGCTGGCGATGGCCTTCGTGCTGCTCCAGACCGCGATCGCGGCCCTGGCTCGGCTCGGGCTCGAGACCCTCAGCGGCCCGCTCACGGGCATGATGGAGCGCTTTTGGACGATCCTGCCCGCGCTCTTCGTGTCGGTGCTCTTCGTGATCGTCGGCACCTTCGTCGGCCGCTTGCTGCGTGGGATCGTGGCCAAGACGCTCGAGAGCGTCGGCTTCGATCGGCTGATGGACAAGATCGGCTTCGGCAAGATCGCCACGCGTGAAGACGAGCTCGGCAAGCCCTCGGGGCTGGTCGGCTTCGTCGTTCAGGTCACCGTGATCCTGCTCGCCGTCGTGCAGGGCCTCAACAACCTCGCGCTCAGCACCTGGGCTGGCTACGTCGACGCGTTCTTGCAGTTCTCGGTCACCCGGGCCGCGGTCGCGCTGATCATCGTCGCGGTCGGCTTCGGCGTCGGCAACTACGTCCGCGATCTGATCCACGCCCGGACGGCGCCCGAGTCGGACACCGAGATCCCCCGGCCGGTCTGGCTGGCGGAGTTCGCCCGCTCGGTCGTGCTGGTGTTCGCGTTCACGGCCGCCATCCACCAGCTCGGCGTCGCCGAGGACTTCGTGCTGCTGAGCTTCGCCCTGCTCTTCGGCGGGCTCTGCCTCGCCGCCGCGCTGGCCTTCGGGCTCGGCTCGCGCGAGGTCGCGGGCGAGATCGTCCGCGAGCGCTGGAACAAGGCCAAGAAGGGTCCGACGCCCGGTGGCGGTACCAAGCCGGTCGTGCCCTCGGCCAGCGCCTCGGGGATCTTCAGCAAGCCTTCGGGCCAGTGATTCGTCCGCGATGATCCTCGGCTCGGGTCTCGCGGGGTTGCGGGTTCTGGCTTTGCTGGCCGCACCCGTCGAGATCCAAGAGCCCCACGACGCGCCGCCGACCTTGGCCCTGGCCTGGTCGGCGGCCGACCTTTGCCCGAGCCGCGCCGACGTGATCGCGCGGATCCGGGCGCAGGGCGTCGACGCGACGCTCGGCGAGTGGGTGCCCGATCACCACGATCAGGCCGCGCTCGCGGTCGAGATCGCGATCGAAGCCGGGCCCGAGCTGTGGCGCGCCGAGCTCGTGCTGGTCGACGTCGATGGCCGCGTGCAGCGGAGCTTCGCCGCGCGCGACTGCGAGGCCTTGGCCGACGCGGTCGCGTTGATCGTCGCCGTCACCCTCGATCCGGTCGCGGTGTCGAGGATCCACGAGGCGTCGGTCGAGCCGAGCCCGAACCCGAGCCCCGTGCCGACACGCGAGCCCGAGCCCGAGCCGCCGCTCTTGGGCGAGCTCGCCGAGCCTTTCGGGCCGCGCGAGATCGACGAGCCCGACGAGCTCGGCATCAACCTCGACAGCCGCGACGACGAGAGCGTGTGGCCGGCGAACTTGCGCGTCGGCGTCTCGATCGCGGGAGGCGCTGGCTATGGACCGACGCGGACTGGCTACGCGCAGACCGGAGGCCGACTCGCGCTCTTCGGTCGCCTGTGGCGAGCCGAGCTCGGCGGACGTTGGGCGATCCCTCGCCGGATCACCCAAGCGGGCGTCGTGGGCAGCTTCGACGCCTGGCAGATCGAAGCGCGGGCTTGCTGGGTGCCGAGCGCGGGCCCGGTCGAGCTGCCGCTCTGTCCGGGCGTCGAGGTCGGGCGTGTGCGCGGTCGCGGCCTCGCGCCCACGCCCAACCCGACCCGCAGCGAGTTTTGGTGGGTGGCGCCGACGCTGAGCCAAGGCTTGAGCTGGGCGCCGGTCGAGCGCTTCGCGATCGGCCCCGAGCTGGCCCTGGTCGTCCCGCTGACCCGAGCCAGCTTCGTCGTCGGCTCGAGCGAGGTCGATCGCTTCGCCCTGCTCGGCGTGCGAGCCTCGCTGGTGCTCGAGCTGCGTCTGCCTTGAACGAACGAATCGGGATGGACCCAGTGAAAACCGGCCACGGCTCGGTGGGGATGCCTCTGGAGGCCAGCCATGCCAGCGCAGAGTTCGACCGCCTCTACAGCGACCACTTCGCGTTCGTATGGCGGACGCTGCGGCGCTTTGGCGTGCGCGATTCGGCGCTCGAGGACGCGGCGCAAGAGGTCTTCTTGGTCGCCTACCGACGGGCCGGTGCCTGGTTGGAGTGGTCGTCGCCGCGGGCCTGGTTGTTTGGCGTGGCCCGTCGCGTCGCCAAGGATCAGCGACGCAGCCGTGACCGTCACCAGCGCAAGCTCGACGCCCTGGCCGAGCTCGACCGACATCCCGGTGGCGCCGACATGAAGGTCGAGGAGCAGCAGCGGCTGCGGGCTGCGAGCGAGGCGATCGCCAAGCTCTCGCCCGAGCGGCAGGCCGTCTATGTCCTGGCCGAGCTCGAGGACATGTCGGCGCCCGAGATCGCCCAAGCGCTCGAGATCAACCTCAACACCGTCTATTCGCGGCTGCATCGGGCGCGGCGAGACCTCGCGGCCCACCTCGACGCGGCGGGCCTGACCAGCAAGGAGCTCCCATGACCCGTCTCGATGATCGCACCCGCCAGGCATTGCTCGCCCTCGACGACCCGCCGCCGGGCATGCAGCAGCGGATCCATCAGGCGATCCTCGCCAGCGGTCCGCCGGGCGGTGGTGATCCGGGTGGCGGCGGTGATCCTGGAGGTGGCGGGGCTTCGGCGGCGGGCAAGGGCGCGCTCGAGCTCGGCTTCGCGGCCAAGGTCGTGGGCGCGACGCTCGGGATGACGGCCGCGGGTCTGGTCGTGCTCGGGCTGGTGGGCGCGGGGGTCCGGGCGTTGCGAGCCAACGAATCCCCGGTGGACTCGCCAGCGAAGGTCGAGCAGGTCGAGCGCGACTCGATCGCTCCGATGACGGTCGAGCTGGCGCCGAGCCCGGCGATCGACACGGCGACGCCCGTGCAGGACGAGCCGCTCGGCGAGGCGGATGACGCTCCACGTGCTCGCGTGGCGCAAGGGATCGCCCCGACCCCGACGACCACGACTTTGGAGGCGGAGCTCGCCTTGATGCAGCAGGCACGCGCCGCCAAGACGGCGAAGGCCCGGCTCGCGCTGCTGCTCGAGCACCGCGACGAGTTCCCGCTCGGCGTGTTGGCCGACGAGCGCGAGGTCCTGCGCGTCGAGACCTTGTGCGCGCTCGATCGCCGCGACGAGGCCGAGCAGGTCGCCGCCGCCTTCATCGCCGCCAAGCCGAGCAACCCGCTGCGCTCACGGGTCGAGCCGGCCTGCTCGAAATAGTGGATCGATCTCGGGATGGATCGAAATCGCGCTGGCCACCGGAGTCGATACGATGCCGAATTATCTGACTACTTCCTTCGCTCGCGTTCGACCTCTCTCCGCTCTGCTCGCCTCGCTCGCGCTCTTCGGCTGCGATCTCGGCAAGGGCTCGATCGGCGATGACGAAGGCGGGACCACGACCTCTGGCTCCGAGAGCGACTCCGAGAGCGACTCTGAGAGCGACTCCGACAGCTCCGATACGAACGACTCGGAGACGGGGGACACCAGCGGCTTCGGCGGGTGCGGAGCCGAGACGCAGACGATCTTGGTCGATGGCGACGCGATCCCGCCGGGCTTCGAGATCAGCCCCAAGGGGCTGCTGGCGATCGCCGAGGGCAGCTACGCCGGCACCTTCGATTGGGGGCAGAACGATGGCCCGGTCACCTTGACCTACGCGGGTGTCAGCAGCCCCTTGGTCATTTCGCTGAGCGATGTCGGCGGCGAGGTTCGTCTGACCGAGGTCGAGTTGGTCGGGGAATTCCCAAACGGCCAGCTCGGGGGCGAGCCTTGCTCCAACAAGATCGAGATCGCGGTCAGCTACACCTTCGTGACCGAAGATGGCGTCTTCGCCGAGACCGGGCCTGCGACGCTGATCGCGTATAGCCACGCCTTCGAGCCGGGTCCCAAGCTCGAGTTCGAACTCGACTTCGACACCTTCGACGGCAGCCTCGGCCCGGCCGACTTCCAGATCGAGGGCGGGACCTTCCTCGACGCGATCCTGCGGGTCGAGTTCGCCAACGATGCGAGCACGGGCTCGCTCTTGGCCGAGTTCGACATCCTCGGCGGGGTGTTGGCTGGCGGCGTGGCAAGCTTCAACGCCAACCAGACCGCGCCCTGATCGGCGCTTCGAAACCGAAGACGAGCAGGAGGCCGGCCTCCTGCTCGTCGTGGTTTTCCCGCTCGGCGTGGACGCCCGAAGCCGCTCAGGCCTCGGCGTTCTCGAGCACCGCCGCGGCCCCGAGCCCGCCCGCGGCACAGATGCCGAGCAGGGCGGTCAGCTTGCCGGTCTGGTGCAGCTCGTTGGCCATGGTCGTGATCATCCGAGCCCCGGTCGCGCCGAAGGGGTGGCCGAGCGCGACCGATCCGCCGTGGACGTTGAGCTTGGCCGGATCGATCTCGCCGACCGCTTCGTCGCGACCGAGCCGAGCCTGGGCGAAGCTCTTGCTGGCCAGCATCTTGACGATGCTGAGCACCTGGGCGGCGAAGGCCTCGTGCATGTCGACCAGATCCATGTCGCCGATCCCATAGCCGGCCCGCTCGAGCGCCTTGGGCATGGCCAGGGCCGGGCCCATCAGGAGTTGGTCGGCCGGATCGACGCCGACGTAGGACCACGAGGCGATCCTCGCCAGCGGCGTGTAGCCGAGCGCGCGGGCCTTCTCTTCGTTCATCAGCAGCACCGCCGAGGCGCCGTCGGTCAGCGGGCTCGAGTTGCCGGCGGTCAGCGTGCCGTCCTTGGCGAACACCGGGCGCAGCTTGGCCAGCTTCTCGACGCTGGTGTCGCCGCGGACCAGGCCGTCGTCGTGGATCCACTTGCCGCTCGGGGTCTCGACCGGCGTGACCTCGTCGCGGAGCCGACCCGAGGCGATGCCCGCGGCGGCGCGGTGGTGCGATCGCGCGGCGAACTCGTCTTGGGCCTCGCGGCTGATCTCGTTGCGCTTGGCCATCTTCTCGCAGCTCTCGCCCATCAGCTCGCCGGTCGTGCGCTCGGCGATCTTGGGGATCCGCGGGAGCACGTCGGTGATCGGCATCAGCTGGCTGAGCACGCCCAGCAGGTCGCGCGGCGTGGCCTTGCCCTTGCCCATCATCAAGGGCCCGAGCGTGCGCACGACCTTCTGCGGCAGCTTGATCTCGGCGTTGCTGGTCGAGTCGGAGCCGCCCGCGATCACGGCGTCGGCCTCCCCGCGCTCGATCGCGGCGGCGGCCAAGGTGATGGCTTGGAGCCCGCTGGCGCAGGCGCGGGTGCAGGTCATCGCCTCGACGCTGGCCGGCAAGCCGAGGTCGAGCGCGATCTCGCGGCCGACGTTGGGCGCCGCGCTGGGCAGGATCACGCCGCCCCAGACGATCGAGTCGAGCAGGTTGCGAGGCAGCTCGGTCCGGCGCAGCAGCGCCGCGACGGCGGCGTTGGCCAGGGCGATCGTGTCGAGCTCGAGGAACTCGCCGAAGGCTTTGACGAAGGGGGTGCGAACGCCGGAGACGATCACGGCGCGGTTGCGGGGTTGGTCTTGCTTGCTGACGGGCATGGGAATCTCCTGAGATCAGGCGCCGACGAAGGACTGGCCGCAGACGCGCAGCACGTTGCCGGTCAGGCCCTGGGCGCCGGGGGTCGAGAGGAAGACGATCGCGTCGCCGATGTCGCGCGGGAGGCCGCCTTGGCCGAGGCTCGAGAGCCGGCGCCCGACCTCGCGGATGACGACCGGGATCGCGGCGGTCAGGCGAGTCTCGATGAAGCCCGGAGCGATCGCGTTGACCGTGATCCCGCGCTCGTCGAGCTCGCTGGCCAGCGCGCGCATCCAGCCGATCACGCCGGCCTTGGTCGCGGCGTAGTTGGTCTGGCCGAGGTTGCCGGCCATGCCGGCGATCGAGCTGAGCACCACGACTCGGCCTTCGTCGAGCAGCGCGCCCTCGTCGACCAGCGCCTTGGTGATCCGCACGACCGCGTCGAGGTTGATGGCCAGGCACTGATCCCAGTGCTCGGGCTTCATCCGGGCCAAGGTCTTGTCGCGCGTGACCCCGGCGTTGTGGACGACGATGTCGACCCCGCCGTGCTCGTCCTTGATCGCCTTGGCCAGCGCCTGGGCGGCGTTGGGATCGCTGACGTCGAAGAGCAGGGGCGTGCCGGCCAGCTCGCGGGCGACCTCGGCGACCAGCTCGTCGTCACCCGGGCGATCGAGGCAGAGCACGTGCGCGCCCTCGGCCGCGAGCAGCTCGGCGGCGGCCTTGCCGATGCCTCGCGCCGCGCCGGTGACCAGCGCGACTTTGCCCTCGAGCGGACGGATCCACGTCGGGCTGAAGGGCGAGCCGTCTTCGTGCTCGACCAGCGCGCGGGCGCTGACGTGCAGGGGCTGACCCGAGACGAAGGCCGAGCGCTTCGAGAGCAAGAAGCGCAGCGGACCCTCGGCCAGCGCGTCGGCGTCCTCGTCGACCCAGATCATGTTGGCGGTCGAGCCCCGCTTGCCCAGCTCCTTGCCGAGCGAGCGGACGAAGCCCTCGACGGCGGCTTGGGCCGCGGCGTGGCCAGGATCGCGGGCTTGCTCGGGCGGACGCGCGAGCACGACCACGCGCCCGCACTTGCGCAGGCTGACGAGCAGCGGGTGAAAGAAGTCGTAGAGCGCTCGCAGGCCGGTGGTCTCGCGGATCCCGGTCGCGTCGAACACCATCGCGTCGAGCGAGAGCTTCTCGGGCAGCGCGTCGAGCATCAGCGAGCGGGGCGGGCGAGCGTAGGCCTCGCCTTGCTGCTCGAAGGCCGGCGGGATGTGAGCGCCCGAGGTCAGCAGCGAGGTCGCGCCCGCGCGAGCCAGCGTATGGGCCAGCGTGTCGCTCAGCTCGCCCGCGCCACCGACCGCGATCTCGTAGTCGTGCAGGGGTCGCTCTTCCATCGGGCCCTTGGCCCGCGCGAGCGCCTGCGGCATGGGCAGCGGAAGGCCGAGCGTCTGGATCAGCTTGCGGGCTTGGGGGTTCTTGCCGAGTTGCAGGAGGATGTCGTTCATGGTCTTGGTCTCCGTGAGGATGGAAGTCAGCCGCCTTCGAGCGTGCCGACCAAATAGGCGGGGCCACCGGGCGCGCGGCCGAGCCACACGCGATCGATCGAGCCCTCGCTGCGCAGGTAGAGGCCGACCTCGGCCGGCAGCACCAGCGGCTTGGTGAACTTGACGTCGAACACCCGGATCGCCGTGGTCGAGCCGGCGAAGCGCGAGCGAACCAGGCCCTCCCAGGCCTTGGCCATGCTCGCGAAGCCGTGCAGGATCGTGCTGCGGAACCCGAAGGCTTTGGCGTAGGCGGGGATCC
>JAMHUH010000208.1:0-3944 GCA_035904925.1 Nannocystaceae bacterium | reverse complement strand
GGGTGCTCGCCCAGCTGTGCGCGCCGAACTTGGGGTTGTCCAAGCTGTGACGCAGGTGGCCGACGTAGGCCGGCAGGCCCGCGAGCAAGCCGGCGATCAGGCCGGCGGCGTGGCCGACGTTGGCGACCGGACCGAGCACGCCGGTCGCACACGCGACGAACCACACCATCATGATCACCGCCCAGCTGTCGTCGACGCGGTATTGATGGCGCGCGTCGTAGCGGGCGTGCATCCACGCGAAGCCGAAGAGGCCATAGACCACGCCCGAGAGCCCGCCGAAGCTGGGCCCGCTGACCAGGTATTGGCCGAGGCTGCCGGGGAGCTGGCTGAGCAAGACCAGGCCGATCATCACCAGCGAGCCGTGCTCGCGCTCGACCTGACGGCCGAGCTGGTAGAGCCAGACCAAGTTGAAGATCAGGTGGACGAGGCCGAAGTGGATCAGCATCGGCGTGAGCAGCCGCCAGACCTCGCCCGCGCGGACGTGGCCGAGCCAGCCAGCCGTCGAGTCCCAGGGCTCGATGCTGAGGTTCTGGATGGTCATGGTCTGGCCATCGCCGAAGTTGCTGGCGAAGCCGACCGCGATCGAGGCGATGGCCAAGAAGATGGTCACCGGGCCGATGCCGAAGGCCTGGTCGCTGCGCCAACGCTCGCCGACCTCGACGACTGGCTGGACCTTGCGGGCCTCGCTGGCTTGCTTGCGCAGGTCGGCCGCCGCACGCGTGGCGTCGGGGGCCTTGCCCGCGCTGAACTGGGCGAGCTCGCGCTTGGCCGCGGGCAGATCGCGATCGTCGAGCACCCAGACCTCGCCCTCTTCGCGGAGCTGGGCGGTGATGCCGGCGACCAACAAGCTGTCGATCAAGCGCTCGGCCTCGCCGCGGCTGTCGAGGCGGGCGAGTTCACGCATGCGCGGAGGCTATCACAGTCCGTCGTCGCCCTCGTCGCGCGAGCCCAGCACCGCCAGCCGTGATCTCGCCCTCGCGGATTTTGCTGGGCCAGTCGCGATGCGCCTTGGCTCACGGGCCTGCCATCGCCTGGCGTTGATCCTTTCGGTCGCTCGAGCGACTCCCAAGCCACTGCCATGCACTCTTTCACTACGCGCGGTCCCGCCATCCTCCTGCTTCTCTCCAGCGCCGCGACCGGCTGCATCGCCGAGCCCGAGCCGATCGATCTCGACGGTGAGGCCAACGGTAGCTCCTGCGTGGACACGCCGACCGTCCTGAGCTCGGTCGACGAGGTCTCGCCGCTCGGGTTCGCGGCCGCCGACGTGCTGGCCTTCGCCGCGGGCGAGCACGAGTCGCCGCTCTTTTGGCGTGATCAAGCCGCCGAGGGCATGGTCGAGGTCGGACCCGAGAGCGGCGAGAGCACGCTGAGCGTGAGCATCAGCCACGCTGGCGGCGAGATTCGCTACATCGACTCGGAGCCGGCCGAGGGTGAGGGCGGGTTCGAGGAGGGGCTCTCCGACTGCCCCGATCGACTCGAGATCGATGTCATGGCCCAGATCGGCAGCGGCGGCGGAGCGCTGGCCGAGAGCATCCCGGTCACGCTGATGGCGACCCACGATCTGCTGGCCCGCTTCGTCGCCGCGATCGAGCCCGAGGACATCGCGGGCACGATGTCGGTGACCAGCCTCGATCCCGCGTTCGACGTCGAAGCGATCGACCTCGACGTCGGCATCTCGAGCTATGGCCTGAGTGGGTCGATCACCGGCATGATCACGAGCAGCGATGGCGAGACCGCCGTCGCCGGCTTCGTCGAGTACGCCACCTTCCCGAGCGAGTCGCCGCTGTGCTCGTCGAACGAGCTCGCGCTGCCCCTCGACGCCGACCTGATCGGGTTCTCGGGCGCCGACGCGCTCGCGCTGATCAATCGCGCGTGGATCTTCCAGTGGACCTGGCAAGGCGGCGAGCCGATCGAGCTGCAGCTGAGCGCCGCGCATGACGGGGCCGAGGTCTGTGCCAGCGTCGTGCCCGGGCAGGCGAAGCGGCTCGCGTTCGGGGCCACGATCACGCTCTCGACCGGCGACGGCGTCGTCAGTGCCGCGTTCCCGGTCCTGGTGAGCGCCGAGGCCGACGAGCAGGGCGAGCTCATGCAAGTCCACGTGGCGAACGAGGCTCCCTACGTGCTCGCGCCGGTCGCCGACTTCGCCGAGGCCTTCGGTGAGTTCGGCGTCGACCTCAGCGGCTACGACCTGGCCGGGATCGAGTTCGCGGGCGCCTTCGTGGACAACGACGCGCCCGGCAGCGCCGATGGCTCGCTCACCGTGCTCGGCGGCATCGATCCCAACTGCAGCGGCGTGCCTGGGGACGCGTGCGAGGGAGTCGACGTGACCGAGCTCGCCCGCGCCGAGTGGGGCAACACCGGCGTCGCGCCCTGATCGGGTAGCCCGCTTTGCGGGTTGGACTCTCGGAGCCGACGCCGCTCCGTGCACCGGTGTGGACGATCGTGCTTTGGCTCGACCTCTCGTCGCGTTCTCGTGGACGATCAGGGGTCGAGCTTGGCACGGAGCTCGCTTGGCTCGACTGCTAAGATCGTCGCGCCATGGCTAGCGATCCCGGCATGATGACGCATCGCCTCGCAGCGCTGCGTGCCTTCAATCGTTGGCCCGCGAGCGAGGTCGATCGCTTTGGCCGGGCCCTCGACGCCAAGGAAGACTGGGCGCTCTTCCGCATCAACCCGGTTTGCTTCGCCGAGCGCGAGGGCTTCGACGAACAGGTCGCGCTCGATCTCTTCGTGCATGGCGTGAAAGTCGGTCTCTTCGACCTGGTCTGGACCTGCTTGTGTGTGTTCTGCGGCGCGGTCGAGTACGCATTCGACACCATCGATCGCATCCCGACCCGCGACTTCCACTGCACCCGCTGCGATGCCGACATCCGGGCGTGGCTCGACGAGCGAGTCGAGGTCTGCTTCTCGATCCACCCCTCGGTCGCCACGCTGGCGATCGATCCTTTCCGCGACTGGGCCTGCTACCAGCGCTACTACACCTCGTCGAACCTCCTGCGCCCGCCGGTCGAAGCTGCTTCGCATCGGATCCACGCGCACCTCCTGCTCGAGGCCGAGGCCAGCGGCGAGCTCGAGTTCGACCTCGCCGCGGGCGACTCGCTCCGGCTGGTCAGCTACGACCGCCACGCCCAAGCCCTGCTCTCGAGCGAAGCCGGGGCCCCTGCCTCGCTCGACGTCGATCTGCTCCCGACCGGCTTTGCGACCACGGCCGCCTGCGCGCCCGGACGCGTGGTCTTGCGCGTGAACAACCGAGCCTCCACGCCGACCGGCGTGGTCGTCCTCGACGGCGACGTCGCCCGCTTCCGCCACAGCGTCGAGACCCAGCCGGCCGCGCTGCGACCCTTCGTGTCGGGCCAGAAGCTGCTCTGCACCGAGAGCTTTCGTCGACTCTTTCGCGTCCAGAGCCTCGACGAGGAGCTCGCGCTCAACGTCCGCCACGTCGCGCTGCTCTTCACCGATCTCGTGGCTTCGACCGCGCTCTACGAGGTCGTGGGGGATGTCGCTGCCTACGCCCGAGTTCGCGCCCACTTTCGTGAGCTCCACGCGGCCACCGAGATCGGCGGCGGCGCGGTGGTCAAGACCATGGGCGACGCGATCATGGCCGCCTTCGATTCGACGCTCGCTGCGGCCCGGGCTGGCGTCGACATCTTGCGCCGAATCGAGGCGCTCAACGCCACCATGCCGCCGGGCGGAACCCCGCTCGCGGTCCGGATCGGCGTCCACGCCGGTCCGGCGATCATCGTCCACGCTCAAGGTCGACTCGACTACTTCGGCCAAGTCGCCAACATCGCTGCGCGCGTCCAGTCGCTCGCTGGCGCGGCGAGCATGTGTCTGTCACTCGACGCCCTGCGCATGCCCGGGGTCGAGGCCGCGCTCGCCGAGACCAGCACGATCGAGGGCCCGCAGCGCGTGGTCATCCGCGGGCTCAGCGAGCCGATCGACGT
>JAMHUH010000207.1:0-11863 GCA_035904925.1 Nannocystaceae bacterium | reverse complement strand
ACCGTCCGCTGCTCGCTCGAGATCTGCGGCCCGACCACGGCCATCGACGCGATCGCCCTGCAGATGGCCAAGGTCGAGCGCAAGGACGGCCCGCTCTGGCACGAGCTGCGCGAGGTCGAGCCCGAGACCAAGCCCCAAGCCGTCGCCGCTCCCGAGAGCCCGGACGCGCCCGAGGTCGAGGCGCAGGCCTGTCGCGCGTGGGTCGTCGGCTTTCGGGTCGATGGGAGCAAGCGTGGGGATCTGACGATTCCGGGCTATGAGCCCAAGCGGCCTGCGCCGGTGAAGCCTGCGATCGTGCCGCTCGACTCGACCCAGCCGGTCGACACGAGCAAGCCGGATCCGACTCGGCCTGCGCCCGCGCCCAAGGCCAAGCCCGCGCCCAAGCCCAACCCTGGTTGAGCGCGTCGACGACCGACCGGCGGCGGAAGAGGGCCTCACTTTTCGTGCAAGGCCGCGAGGCCGCGGCCGACAAGCCCGGGTGCATGACTGCGCCGCGATCCGTCGTCCCTGGTCGGCTCTGCTTCGTCACCGCCCGAGCAGTGTGTCGGATGTTCAGGTTCGTGCCTGTCGCCGAGGTCGTCCGGGTCTTCGAGTATCTCTTCGCCGTCGCGGCTGAGCGCTATCGGATGGACGTGCACGAGGTGCTCTGCATGTCGAATCACTTTCACGTGCTGATGACCGATGTCGACGGGGTGCTGCCCGAATTCATGGGCTACTTCGACTCGTTGTTGGCGCGGTCGTTGAACGCGATGCGCGGGACCAGCGGGTCGGTGTTCGAGAAGAAGTACAGCCTCGTCGAGGTCACCGATGACGAGAAGGCGATCGAGCACGCGATGTATACGCTTGCGAATCCCTGCTCGGCGAACTTGGTTCGGAGGTCGAAGCATTGGCCGGGGTTCTCGACGCTTCGGATGAAGTATGGGGATTCGCGGGCGATCGAGCGGCCGAGGGTAGGGCTGTGGAAGCGGGAGGTGCGGGTCGAGAATCGGCGGCGGAAGAAGCGGCGGGATCCGAAGCGAGCCTGGCGGCGTGGGAAGCCGAGCGTGTTGCCGGATGTGATCGAATTGAGGCTCGTGCGGCTGCCGGTCTGTAGGAAGCTGAGCGATCGGGAATTGCGGGCGGAGATCTTGGCAAGGCTCGATGCGCGCGAGCTGGAATTGATCGGGGAGCGGCGGGATCGTGGGACCGAGGTGTTGGGCGTCGCGCGGGTGCTGGCGCAGCCTTGGTATGGGTTTCCGGGTCGGCCGGAGGATCTGTTTGGGACGAGCCCGGGCGTGTCGGGGAAGAGCAAGTGGGCGCGGATCGAGGCGCTTCAGCGGCGAGTGGAATTCGTGCGGGCGTATGGTGTCGCGCGGGCGAGGTTTCTCGCGGGGCATCGGGACGTCGTCTGGCCCTTCGGAACTTGGTTGATGCGCGTGAGGCTTGGATTGCCCTGCGAGAACGGGCCGCCCTGAGCGAATGCAGGGTTAGTGTTGGGCGGGCATGGCGACCCGCCTGCTCGTGTTGGTTGGGCTTGGAAATTGGGTGATCTTCGGCACAAAGTGGCCCGTGGACGGGACGCTTTCGTGGTCGATCACGCGGGTTTGAGGGGCCGCTGCACGAAACGGAGACGCCGAAACCCCGGCGTCGCTCCCGCTTTGCGAAGGACCTACGGGAAGGGATCAAGCGGCGTCATGGATCAAGGCGTCGCTCCCGCTTTGCGAAGGACCTACGGGAAGGGATCAAGAGGACGGGTCGACTCGGGCCATTCGCGCGGATGCGGCGGAATCTCGCGCAGCAAAAACGTCCCCACCGCCCCCTGAGCCCACCCAAACATCAAAGGCCCAACCAGCGGAATCGCGAGCATCAACCCCAGCGGCAGCCCAAACCCGAGCAGCGCATCCCGATACTGATCGACAAACCTCTTCTGCTCCGCCCAGCCGAGATCGAGCCGATCGAAGTAAGGATCCATCAACTCCCAGCTGACCGTCCGCGCCAGCAACCAGCCCTCGCCGATCGTCGCAACGATCCCCCCGACCACCGGAATCAGCCCAATCAACACGAACATGATCGTCAACGCGACAAAGCGAACCAGCCGCAGCAGCGCGATCCCAGCCGCCGCCGAGATCGCCATGCCCGGCCCCGCCGCGACGCGATCCGCCCGCTCGGGGTCCTGCGCGCGCAGCCCCGCCATGAACAAAGGCTCATTGAAGAAGGGAAAGAAAACATTGATCGTCAAGATCGCAACCAGAGGCCCCATCACCAAAATCAAGAGCCCACCCAAGATCCGCACGGCCCACAGGATCACGCCCATCCACTCCTGCTCGGCGCCGCTCGGATCGACCCATGCGAAGAGCCCCCACAGCCCAAACACGTCGATCGACAAGGTCAGCGCGAGCATGATCAGCATCACCCGCAGATAAGCCTTGCGCACGCCCGCGTCCGCGAACGCGACCCGGATGCCCTCGTACGCGGCTCGAGATCCACGAAAGAAGGTCTTGAAGATGATCGGACGGCGATATTGGCTCATGATGGACTCCCGACGAGCGAGAGCTCGTCACCCGGTCGCGGAATCAACACTTCGAATCCCTGCCCGCGGCCCGCTCGGGCCGCAGCGCCGATCGACTCGCGGGCATCGGCACAAAAGTGCAGCACCGCCAGCGTCGCGACCTTGGCGCTGCCCGCCAGCTCGAGCAAACTCCGAAGGTCCCCGTGCTTGCGCTCGCCCGCCGAGGGCTCGACCTGAAAGCACTCGTGGACCAAGACCGAGACGCCATCGCAGAGCGCCCGGCTGGCCTCGGTCGGCGACCCATCCCCGCTGTAGACCAACGAGCGCAGCCCGACGCCGCCAGGCTCGGCGACGAAGTCGATGCGCAGCGCCCAGTTCGCGAGCGAATGCAGCGTCGGAGCGCTGCGCAGCTCGAGCCCACCAAAGCGGGTGCACTCGCCCGCGCGCAGCTCGACGAACTCGATCGGGTAGCACTTGTGCGGCGCGTAGCTGCCGGGATAGCCGAGCTCGAGGATCTGCTCGAGCCGCGCCTGCGAGCCCGGCCCGCCGAAGATCGTCAGCGCGCGCCGACGCCCTTCGAGCCGCATCCACAACAACAGAGCCGGCAGCCCGAAGCAGTGATCGGCGTGACCGTGGCTGATCCAGATCGCGTCGAGCTCGTCGGGGTCGCGGGTGATCTTCCACAGCGCGTGCGGGACCGCGTAGCCGCAGTCGAGCAGCAAGGTGCTCGGCCCACGCACGAGCAAGCTGGTGTTCGGCAGCTCGGGGTCCAGCGCCTCGCCGGTCCCGACGAACACCAACGTCGGCCCCGGCTTCGGCTCAGGGGACATGCTTCTCCAGCAGCTTCTTGGCTCGGTCGGGCAGGTCCGACTCCTTCAGCGCTCGCGGGGCGAGGTCGCGGGCTCGCGGGTCGCCCATCTCGGCCGCGGCCAGGGCCGTCACGACCAGCACGTCGCCGCGCGCCTCGGGCAGCAAAGCGGTCTTCATCGCGACGTCGAGCAAGGCGATCGCGCGGGCCTTGGCGCCCGACTTGCCGCTGCGATGCTCGAGCAGCGCGCTCGCGGCCAGCAAGGTCGGGTGCAGCGGGGCGATCGTGTTGCCGCGCGCGACCGCGGCGGCCAACCGCTTGTCGTCGTGCTCGGCGGCGAGCATGACCATGCGCAAGACCGGGTCGAGGCTCATCGCGTCGATCGCGAGGATCTGCTCGAGCACGTCGAGCTGCTTGCCGAAGTCGCCTTGCTTGGCGGCCAGCGCGACGATCGCGATCATCGGCTCGATCGACTCGCGCGCGAACGCGGCCGCCTTCTCGTAATTCAGGATCGCGCCCTTGGCATCGTCGCGCCGCTCGAGCACCGCTGCCAGGGTCATGCGAGCCTGGAAGCCGTCGCCCTTTTGATCTTTGATGAGCTTCTCGAGCGTGGCTTGGGCGGCCTCGAACTTGTCCTCGCCGGCCTGGCTGAAGGCCAGCTCGAGCGCCTTCATGCGCTCGTCGTCACGCTGGTCGGGCGCGGGCCGCCAGCCCGAGAGCTTGGTGTCGAGCTGCTTGTCGAACCATGCCTCGAACTCGGCCTCGATCGCGGGCATGTCCTTGCCGAGCACCTCGACGAAGAGCTGCTCGGTCGACTTGCCCTTGGCGTAGCCGCGCAGCATCTCGACGATCTTGGGCCGGCCGTAGGTCTCGCCGAAGAAGCGCATCGCCCAGGCCGCGGTCGAGTAGGCGACCTCCATCATGATCGGGCTCTCGGCCCGCAAGAAGGCCAGCTCGAGCTCCGACAACTTGCGCAGCTTGTCGGCGCGGCGGGCCTCGAAGAGCAGCGAGGCGCTCTCGCGGGCCCACGAGGGATCGGCGACCTCCGACTCCCACTCGCTCAGGCCCTCGGTGAACCAGCGCGGCACTCGGCCCTCGCTGAGCGAGATCGCGTAGCTGTGGGCGATCTCGTGCCAGATGACCTGATCGAAATTGTGCGTGCCGGCGTAGGGGCCCATCGAGGTGATGACCGGGCCGAAGCAGACCCCGATCGCGCCGAGGCTGGGCACGCCGACGGTCCGAACCGAGAACTCGTCGGGGTCGGCGAAGATCTCGATCCGCAGCGGGCTGATCTTGACCCCGTAGGCGGCGTCGAGGCTCTTGCGAGCCTTGCTGATCGCGTCGACGAAGCCCGGCGCGACCAGATCTTGCAGCTCGGTCGGCAGCCGCAAGGTCAGGTCGCCGTGGACCTGCTCGGTGTAGTTGGGGATGATCCGCTCTTTGTAGAGCTGGCGGACGTTGAGCGTGCGCTCGTTGTACTTGTCCTTCTTCCAGGCCTTCTCGAGCGCCTCCCGGCCCGCCGTCTCGTCGCCGAGGCGCAGCTTCGAGAGGCCGAGAGCGCCCTGCACATAGGGATCGTCGGGCAGGCGTTTGACGCCGTCTTCGAGGATCGTGTCGGCCTCGGGGTAGAGGTGCAGGTAGTTGAGCAGATCGCCGAGGTCGGCGAAGAAGAGCCCGTCCTTGGGGTTGAAGGCCAGCACGGCGTCGCGGGCCTTGGCGTAGTCCTTGGGCGCGCGGTCGAAGAAGGCCAGGGCCGCGAGCACGGCTTGGCCCGGCCCGTGACTGGGGTTGACCGTGATCACGTGCTTGGTGACGCGCTCGCGCGCCTCTTCGCGGCGGCCCTCGATCAGCGCGATCCAGCCGAGCACGGCGTGGGCGTCGGGGTTGCTCGGGTCGACGAGCAAGGCCTCGTCGGCGATCCGGCTCGCGCCCGCGAGCTGAAACTGATCGAGCAGCACGACCGAGAGCATCGCCAGCGCCTCGGAGTTCCACGGGTCGCGCTCGAGGATCATCGCGAGCGTCTCGCCAGCCTCTTGCGGCCGGTACTTCTCGAGGAACACGCCCGCGCGGAGCATGGCGATCTCGTCGGCGAGCTCGCTGCCGCTGCTGGCCGGCGCGGCGCTCTCGGCCTCGCCCAGGACTCGATTGGCGCTCTTGAACGCGAACTCGGCCAGCCCGGCATGGGCCGCGCCGAGCAGCTCGCCGGCGGTCTGGGCCGAGCCGTTGCCGTAGGCGTCGTAGAGCGCGTCGACCATCTGCCGAGCCTCGGGCGCGTCGCGGCGGCCGGTCAGGACCAGGATGTTGACCAGCTCGCCTTGGATCAGCAGATCGTCGGGCGCGAGCTTGGTCGCGTCGCGCAAGAGCTGCTCGGCTTGCTTGGCGTCGCCGCGCATGCGGGCGAGCCGAGCCAACCTGCGCATCGCCTCGACCTCGATCGTCTTGTCCTTGGTCCGCTTGGCCAGATCGCCGAGCGTCTTCTCGGCCTCCTTGCGCTTGCCGACCAGGCGCTGGGCCCAGGCCAGCGCGAGCGCGGCCTCGTGATCGTCGGGCGTCTTGCCGAGGTGCTTGGTCAAGAACTCGATCGCGCCCTCGGGGTTGCCGTGCGAGACGGCGATCAACGCGGCGTCGCGAGTCTGCGGCGGGTCGAGCTTGTCACGCGTGCGTGGCCCGACCGGCGCGCTGTCGAGCTCGGCCTGCTCGCCGCTCTCGAACTCGCCGTGCTCGTGGCCCTCGTCGGCCTCGCCCGGGCCAGGCTTTTTGGCGTCGCCCGGGCTCCCCTCGGCGCTCGGGTCGGGCTGCGGCGTTTGGGTCGACTCGCGTCGGCAGCCGACGAGCAGCGCGACGAGCAGAGCAGACAACTGAAGGTATTGACGCAGCCGTGGGGTCGGCATGAGTGAAAATTCTGGGAGCCAGGGCGGCAACTGTCAAACCCGTCAGTTCGGGTCGGTCCACGTGGTAGCCTCCGGCGATGGCCAAGCCCGACGCGCACACCGCCTATCCGGCCGAAGTGTACGAGAGCTTTGATGCGTTCATGCAGCAGATCATCCGCGACACCTACGAGCGCGGCGCCAAGCGGCCCGAGTTCGTGGCCTTGGTGTTGGCCTCGGGCGAGCTGCTGCCGATGGCCTGGGGCCGGGTCAAGAAGGCGGGAGTTCGCGACGTCGCGCTCGGGGCCGCTGGCGTGGTCGCGCTGCGCTTGGGCATTCGCTGGCTGGTCGGCGGCCCGCTCGGCGTGATCCTGACCGGCTTCACCATCGCGACGCTGATCTCGTTCTTCTGGTCGCACCAAAAAGACGTGCTCGCCCGGCGCAAGCCCTACAAGGTCTTGATCGCGGACACGCTCGACAAGTACGAGGACATCCAGGCCCGCTATCGCGACGGTCGCTACGACGCGGGCGAGCGGGCCTTGCTGATCGAAGGCTTGCTGCGGCGAGTGCTCGCCGAGATCGAAGCCCCGCTCCCGAGTCAGGGTGCGGCAGACGCGAGCGACGACGACGACGACTGAGCCCTCGGCCACGCGGCCGCATGCGCGCAGCTTCGCGAACGAGCGCGCGAGATCCCGAGAGCGCGAGCGTCTGGCGATTGAAGTCGCTCGGCTCGGGCGATCGCTGTAGGGTTGGCCCTGCATCGATGGCACGAGCACAAGAGACGGTCGAACTTCAGCACCCCTTGTTCGACACCTATCCACCGCTGCGCGTCTGGGGTTGGCGCGAGGGTTCGAACAGCGTGCTCTTGGCCCAGCTCGACGAGAGCGTGGGCCTGGTCTGGGCGAAGGGCGAGGCCGGCGAGGGCTCGGTCGACGTGTTCGAAGAGGGGCTGCGAGCCTTGCTCGCGCGCCCGAGCACCGTGCTCTTCTGGGACCTCGAGCTGCTCGATCGCTATGCGCCCAAGACTCGCCGAATGATCGTCGAGCTGCTCGCGGCCGAGCGCAAGAAGCTCGAGCGCATCCACCTGCTCTCGGACAAGGCGATGATCGCGATGGCGGCCTCGGCCGTGAACCTGGTGCTCGGCGGGATCTTGCAGGTCTATCGCGAGCGCGGGCCCTGGCTGGCGGCGGTCCGCAAGCAGCTCGGTGATCCGAGCGCGTCGTCGGCCTCGGGCTCGCGGCCCTCGATCTCGACCGCTGGCGCTTCGGCGTCGACCGGGGCTTCGGCGTCCAAGTCGACGTCCGCGAGCTCGTCGACTTCGAGCGTCTCGCCGGCCTCGGCTTCGTCCTCGGGTTGGCGCAAGAAGCCCGACGACGACGAACCACCGCCGCCGACCGACTCGGGCTTGCGTTGGCGCAAGCGCTGAGGCTCAGGTCGCTACTTCAGGTCGAGAGGTGCTTCGCGATCCAGTCGCGAGTGAAGATGGTCGTCGCCTTGTAGCTGCGCTTGACCTCTTCGACGACGTGGCTCTCGACCTTGCCGCCGACCAGCGGCACCCGGCACTCGCAGTTGGCCTTCCAGATCCGGCGCAGCTTGTCGGGGCCGGCGGCCTCGAGCCGGTAGACGCCCTTGGCCGTGAACTTCTCGGAGAAGAAGTTGGGCGTGGTCACGACCTCCATCTGGTTGTCGCGGGCCCGCCAGACGTTCTTCTCGACGTAGCTGATCGAGTCGGCGACCAGCTTGCGCAGGGCCGAGGGCACGTCGCGGCGCGGGGTCAGGCGCTGGGTCCGGTGGATGACGGCGTTCTCGCCCTCACCCTCGCGGCGGAACTCGATCACCTCGCGGGCGATGTCGAGGTGAGCCCACAACGCGGAGTTGTACTCCTCGCTGAAGAACATCTCCCAGTAGTTCGCGGGCGTGGTCAGGAACTCGTCGACGATCTCGTACTCGATCATGGCTCGGTCTTGGGGGACTCGGTTTGGCTGGCAGCGGCGCGCAGTTGCGGGTCACGCATGAAGAGGCCCAGCGCGGCGGCGCCGACCAGCTCACCGTACCAGAGAGTGCACGCCCGGATCAGCAGGGTCGAGGCCACCGCGATCGGCTGGCTCACGCCCACGGCGAAGCGGGCCACGAGCACGCCGAGCGAGCCCTCGGTCGCCCCGAGGCCGCCGGGCATGAACGAGAGCGCGCCGATCAGCGTGGTCGCGGACCACAAGAAGGTGCACAGCTGCAAGCTCGCCTCGACGCCCGTGAAGCCGCCGAGGATCAGCCAGTAGCCGACGCACTCGAGCCCCCAGCCGACCACGCTGATCGCACTGAGCACCAGCAAGTAGCGCAGGCGCAGCAGCAGGGCCGCGCTCTCGACCATCCCGCGGGCCTTGCCGGCCAGCGTGCCGACGAGCGGCAGCTTGGTCGCGAGATCGATCAGCGCGCCAAAGAGCTTGGGCGAGCCGAGCACGATCACCCCGACGCTGACCAAGGCGAGCGCCCCGAGCACGTGCGGCAGGTACTCGCTGAACTCGGCCACGCCGATCAGCGCGAGCACGACCAACGCGATCAGATCGCTGAGCCGATCGGCCGCGACGATCGGCGCCGTCCGGGTGAAGGGGACCCCGTCGCTGGCCCGCAGCAACAAGCTGCGCAGGACCTCGCCGAGCTTGCCCGGCGTGACCGACATGCTCAGGCCGGCCAGATAGATCAGCGCCGAGCGGCCGAGGCCGAGGTGCGAGGTCGGCGGGTGCAAGCCCTGCGAGCCGCCGCGGACGTCGAGCCAGCCGAGCGCCAGCTCCCACTTCCAAAAACGCAGCAGGTAGTTGATCGACGAGAGCCCGAGCGCCGCCGCGATCGTCCAGCCCGCGAACCCGTCGAGCGCGTCGCCGACGTCGCGGATCCCGAACATCAAGACGATGACGACGTAGACGAGCACGCCGAGCGCGACGCCCAGCAGCGCGCGACGAAGCAGGCGACTCAACGCCGCTCCTCATACCAGCGACGAGTCCACTCGCTGGCGAAGCGGCCGGGCACCCGCGCAGGCAGGGCCGCGCGCACGCGTGGGGTCGCCCCGATCAGCGCGCCGACCTTGGCCTTGGCCTTGCTGGTCTCTTTGTGCAGCTGCGTGCGCAGGCCCGTGATCGCGCGACCAGCCAAGCCAGGCTCGGGCGCACGCGGACCCGTGCTCAGGTGCGGCCAACGATCGAGCGTGCCTTCGACCTCGGGCGTTGGCCCTTCGAAGCGCGCCCCGACCCGCGCACCGAGGCCGAGCAAGTGGGCCAACCAATGATCGACGCCGAGCAACGCGGCGAGCGGGAGCCGGCCGAGCTCGCCGATCGCCAACACCTGCTCGGGCGCGACCAACTCGGAGCTGAGCACGACCTGCGTCGACTCGCTCGACTTGGCGCCGAGCTTGCGCAGCAGATGATCGGCAGGCTCGGGCTCGGCGATGCCCGCCCAGGTCGCGTCGATCACCATGCTCGCGCTGCAGAACACCTCGCCGATCAAGCGCTGACCCGCGGCGACGCGTCGCTCGGGCTCGCCCGCGAGGCCGCACAGGCGCGCGACGCTGCCGAAGGCGCCCGCGAGCGGACCCAGCCAAGCCTCGCGCCCGCTGGTGTTGGCCCGGCGATGCACGAGCGGCGCGACGACCAGCAAGTTGGTCCCGATGATCTCGCGTGGGATCCGAGCCGCCTCGCCTTCGCCCCGCGGACGCAGCAGCACGCAGCGATCGAACGAGGGCAGCTCGTCGCGCTCGCGCTCGCGCGCGCGCCCGCTGGCCTTGCGCAGCGCCATGTCGCCGGTCGCCGCGTCACCGAGCAGCAAGAGCTTGATCGGCGTCCGCTCGCGCTCGATCAGCCGGGTCAGCACACCGCCCAAGAGCCAGGGCGTCGGGACCAAACCAGCCTGCGGCGCGAACCCGACCAGCGCCACGGTGATGCCTCGACGCCGAGGCAGCCCCGCCAGCAACGACTCGGTCAGCTCCGACGCCGCGAGCTCGGGCGCCGAGGGATCGCTGGCTCGTAGCTCGAGTCGTGCACGCACGTGGGCGCAGGATACCAGCGCGCACTCGCCATACCAGAGCGCGGTCCCGCTGCCCTTGCCTCGGCCGAAGACCTGCGGCAGCGTGGCCGCGTGAGCGACGAGACCCTGTGGATCGCCCGGATCGTGGCCGACGGCCGCCCCCTCGCCCTGCGCTGCCGAACCAGCGGCGAGAGCCCTGGCCCCGATCAGCGCTGGGAGCCGATCGCCGATCCCTTCCTCGCCGCGCGCAACATGGTCGAGCACGCGCTCGAGCCCTGGACGCTCGCCCACGAGGCGCCCGCGCTCGGCCTCGCCGCGACGATCCTCGCCAACGAGCTCCTGCCCCCGGTCGCCGCCAGCAAGGTCATCGGCATCGGTCGCAACTACAAGGCCCACGCCGAGGAGCTCGGCAACGAGGTGCCCGAGACCATCCTCAGCTTCCTCAAGGCGCCCTCGTGCCTCGTCCCCTCGGGCAAGGCGATCGCGCTGCCGCGTGGCTACGCGCGGATCGACATGGAGTCCGAGCTGGTCGTCGTGATCGGCCGACGTGCACGCGAGGTCTCGCGCGAGCAGGCGTGGCAGCATGTGGCTGGTTACTTGCTCGGCAACGACGTCTCGAATCGCGATCTGCAAAAGCAAGACAAGCAATGGACCCGGGCGAAGGGTGCCGATGGCTTTGGCCCGATTGGCGCGTTCATGCGCCTGACCCCGCCCGGCTGGGCGCTGCCGGTCGAGCAGGTCCGGATCCGCGGCTACCTCGACGACAAGCTGGTCCAGGACGGCCCCCTCGATCTGCTGATCTTCCCGATCCCCGAGCTGATCGAGCACCTCAGCGCCTGCATGACGCTCGAGCCCGGCGACCTGATCTTCACCGGCACGCCCGCCGGCGTGTCGGCGCTGGCCAGCGGCAACGTGGTTCGGGTCGAACTCGAGGGGCTCGATCTCGGACGCCTGGTCACGCCGATCACCTGACGACCATTCGACACACGCGTGAAAGCGCGGGCCTGATATCGTCGCGACTCGAGGAGCCGACGATGACCACGCCAAGCCTGCCCCAACACGACGATGCCCAACGCCAAGCCGCCCGCGCGGCCGAGCTCGCTGCCGCCCAGACGACCTATGGCTGGGCGCATCAGCACACCTACGATCGCCCCGGGCAAACCCCGCTGGTGCTCGAGCCGATCGCGATTCTCGCGGTCGACAAAGACCACCCCTTCCCTGCCAATCAAAACCCGACCTTCGTTCAGGTCGTCGAGATCGGCACGACCCTGCTCGCGCTGATCGGCAACATCATCGTCAGCCTGACCAACCTGCGCGACGTCGGTGCGGTCGCGCTCGACGATCCGACTTCGAACTCGACGGGCGAATCGAAGGGTCTGCTCGGCAAGGTCCGCCAGCTCGGCAAGAGCGTCGTGCATGCGGGCGAGCGCGTGCTCGACGTGGCCGGCGACGCGCTCGAGCTCGGTGCCGACGCCAGCAAAGGGCTCGCGGCGCTGCTCGCCGAGCTCGGCGAGCACCACAAACGCGGCCAAGCGCTGATCGAGAAAGCGCGCACCTCGATGGCCCTCGGCGACGCGGGCCCCAAGTCCAGCGGGTTCGCCGAGATCGCCGCCGAGCTCGGCCAGCTGGTCAAAGACCTGCTCGAGACCCTGCTCAAAGACGCCTTCGAAGCGGTCCTCGGCGCGG
>JAMHUH010000206.1:0-18900 GCA_035904925.1 Nannocystaceae bacterium | reverse complement strand
AACCTGCTGCCGGCCTTTCCGATGGATGGCGGTCGCGCGCTGCGAGCCTTGCTGGCGATGCGCTTGAGCGCGCGGGCGGCCACCCGGATCGCGGCGCAGCTCGGCCAGGCGATGGCGCTGCTCTTCGCGATCATCGGGCTCTTCTTCAACCCGGTGCTGGTCTTCATCGCGCTCTTCTTGTGGATGGGCGCGAGCGGTGAGGCGAAGCTGGCCGAGGCCAAGTGGGTGGCGCACGGCGTGCCGGTCTCGGCGGCGATGGCCAGCGAGATCGCGGCGATCCCCGTGACGGCGCCGCTGGGGATCGCGTTGCAGCGCACGCTCGAGGGCTTTCAGCGCGACTTCCCGGTGATCAGCGACGAGGGCCGCGTGGTCGGGGTGCTCGGCCGCGAGGCGATCCTGCACGCGCTCGCGACCACCGGCGCGGACACCTTGGTCGAGACGATCATGGATCGCGAGCCGCTCGTGCTGCATCCGAACGACAACCTCGAGGACGCGTTCATGAAGCTGCGCTCGAGCAACCAGTCGGCCCCGGTCGTGGATGACCGAGGCCGCTTGGTCGGGTTGATGACCAGCGAGTCGCTGGGCGAGTTCAGGCTGGTTCGGACCGCCCTCGAGCAGCGAGCCAGCCACTCGGCGCGCGCGCTCAGTCGAGCTTGACGCCGTCGATCTGAACGTTGCCGTCCTTGTCGACCTTGACCGAGGTGCCGTCGGCAGCCTTGACGTCGACGCCACCCGAGGCGTCGGTCTTGACCTCGTTGCCCTTGCCGTCCTTGACCTCGGTGTTGCCCTTGCCGTCGGTCTCGACCCGGCCTTCGCCGTCGGTCACGACCGTGCCACCGGGGCCTGCGGACGCGCCCGCACCGAGCCCAGGACCGCCAGCTTCGACCTTGGTCCCGCCAGCTTCGACCTTGGTCCCGCCGGGCCCGACCTCGACCTTGGCGTCGCCGGCCTCGACCTTGGTGTCACCCTTCTTGTCTTCCTTCTTGTCGTCGCCCTTGTCACAGGCAGAGGCGAGCACGAGCAAGGACGCGAACATCAGCGAGAGACGCTTCATGGCCGGGAAGGTACGCGTCCGCTGCATGACCATGCAATTGTCGAAGTCGGGCGTTTTCTCGCGCCCTACGCAAAGCCTTCGTGGCGCGGCAAAGCCTGCGGGCTGTTAGTGTGCGGCATGGCGGAACGAGCCAACCTGCGTGATTGGGCCCGCTCGATCCCGGCATCACTCGGGATCGCGGCTTCGATGCTGGCCTTCGAGCCCCCGCTGCGAGTCATCGGTCTGGCGGGCGATGACGCCCAGCTGATGTGGATGGGGCATCGGCTGGCGAAGTCGTTGCTGCGCGCATTTTTGCTGACCGGCGCCGAGGTTCGGGTCGAGGGCCGCGAGCACATCGTGCCCGGTCGCCGCTACATCGTCGTCGCCAATCACCAGGGCTTCTCCGACGTGATCGTGTTGAGCACCACGCTCGACGATCTCAAGCCCCGCTATGTCGCCAAGCGCGAGCTCGCCCACGGCTGGCCGAGCATCTCGTACATGCTGCGGGCGAGCGGCTCGGCGGTCATCGATCGTGCCCACCCCGAAGCGGCGATCGGCGAGATCGAGCGGCTCGGTCGCGACGCCAAGCGCAATGGTTGGTCGGTCGCGATCTTCCCGGAGGGCACGCGGGCCAAGGACGGCGTCACCCGCCGCTGGAAGAGCCGCGGGATCGCGGCCTTGCTGCGCGTGTCGGGCCCCTGCGAGGTCCTGCCGATCTCGCTCTCGGGTGGCTCGGAATTGTTCTCCCACTCGGGCCTGCCCTTCAAGGCTGGGGTCACGCTCGGGGTCAAGATCCATCCGCCGGTGCAGGCGCCGGACGAGACCGAAGGCGAGCCCTTCGAGGCTTGGCTCGAGCAGACGCGCGAGCTGGTGGCTGCGGGCGTGGTCGAGCTTCAGGGCCGCGAGTAGCTGGCCCGCGAATAGCCCGATCAGGGCAGCGCGCGAGCGGCCAAGCCAGCGCCGAAGCGCTCGCGCAGGCCGAGCCCCTCGAGGTGGACATAGCCGATGAAGCAGCCGCATTGCGATTGCGGGCAGGGGGCCGGACCGAGCACGCGATCGAGGTCGTCGACGTAGAGGTTGCCGATCACGGCGTCGACGAAGTGACAGCGGGTCAAGCTCCCGTCGCCGCGCACGAGCAGCGAGCTGGCCCCGGCCGCGCAGGCTTGGCCGAGGCTGCGGTGGCGGACCGCGTTGTGCTCGAACATCGGATCGATCGCGCTCAGCCAGGCGTGCTCATCGGGCGTGTAGTAGCCCGGGCCGGCGCTCTTGTAGGCGTTGATCCACAGGTAGACCGACTCGGGCAGGCGCTCGCGCAGCTCGGTGATCGCGGCGAAGTGCTCGCGCAGCCCGACGACGCCGACGCTGTGGGTGACGCCGCGGCGCTCGAGCTCGGCGCTGCGCTCGAGGAAGGGCTCGAGCGCGACCTGAGTCGGGTGGTAGGTGGTCCACAGACCGAGGGTGGCGCGGGCGTGGTCGGGCAGGGCATCGAGGGCGTCGAGCCAGTCGAGCCGGGTCGAGAGGTTGGTCTGGATCGCGACCGCGACCACGTGGGGCAGCGCGGCGAGGCGGAGCAGGGCGTCGCGATACCAGCGTCGGATCAGGCCCTCGCCCCAGGGCGTGAACAGGATCGAGAGCCGGCGCTGATCGTGGCGCTCGCACCAATCGACGAAGCGCTCGAGCGCGAGGCGATCGGCGGCCAGCTCCTCGCGCGAGCTGACGTGCTTGGCGAAGGGGCAGTAGTCGCAGTCGTAGTTGCAGCTCGAGAGCGGCCCGCGAAAGTTGAGGTGGAGATCGAAGGCCAGCATGTCAGCGCAGCTCGAACTCCTGCGAGGCGAGGCGCGAGGACTCGGAGTAGAGCCAAGGACCGATCGCGTCGGACCAGGCCAAGCCGCGCGGGGTCGGGACCAGTCGGGTGTCGTCGCGTTCGCCCTCGCGCACGAGCAAACCATGGTCGAGCAGGCCGCCGAGCTCGAGCGCGAAGTCGTCGAGCGCCTCGCTGGCGAAGCGCTCGCGGTACTCGGCCAGGCCGAGGCCCTCGTGTTGGAGCAGCGACTGGATCAACCAGCGTCGGCGCTGCTCGCTCGCGTCGCGCTCGATGCCGTACCAGGCCTGACCGAGCTGCTCGTCCGTGCGGGCGATCCAGTCGGCGACGATCGAGCGCACGCCCGACGAGCCGACCGCCCAGGCGTCGGAGTAGTGGAGCGTGCGGGTGTAGGATCGGGCCCCGACGCCGAGCCCGATCATGCCGTCGGCCTGACAGCAATAGACCGGCCCCGTCGCGCTGGCGTGATCGTCGATCCGCTCGAACATCCGCATCGACACCTGGCGATAGCCATTGGCGAGCAAGAAGCGGCGACCCTGCTCGAGCAGCGCGGCCCGCTGATCGTCCCAGCTGCGCCCGCGCACGCCCAAGCCGGTCAGCGGCCGCTGGTAGAGCGGATAGAGGTAGAGCTCCTCGGGTCGCCAATCGAGCGCGCGTCGGAGCGCGGCCTCGAAGCTGGCCGGGGTCTGGCCGGCGATCCCGTAGATCAGATCGATGTTGAGCCGGGCGAAGCGATGCCGACGGATCCGATCGAGCGCCGCTTCGCCGAGCGTGACCGCTTGCGGCCGACCGAGCGCGCGCAGCTCGTCGGCGTCGAAGCTCTGGATGCCGATGCTGAGCCGGCGCGTGCCCATGCGCTCGAGCAGGTCGAGGCGCTCGTCGGTGCAGGTCTCGGGCGAGGTCTCGACCGAGCCCGGCGTGCGCGCGAAGTCGATCGGCCAGGCGTCGGCGAGGCGCTCGAAGATCCGCGCGAGCGCGTCGGCCTCGAGCAAGGTCGGCGTGCCGCCGCCGATCGCCCAGCGAGCGAAGCGAGCGTCCGGCAGCGCGCGCTGGACCACGGCGATCTGCCGCTCGAGCGTCGCCAACCAAGCGGCAGGCAGCTCGGCCGGCGGGTGCTTTTGCGTGAACAGGTTGCAAAAGCCGCAGCGAACCGCACAGAAGGGCACGTGCACGTAGAGGAAGAGGCGCGAGCGATCTTGCTCGGCCCAGACCTCGGCGAGCGGGCGCGGCTCGGCGAGCGGGCGATAGGCGGTCTTGTGCGGGTAGGCGTAGCTGTAGCCGAGGAAGGGCGAGCCCTCGAGCATCGCGTCGACGTCGACGACCTGCGGCTCGCGGCCGTAGCCACGGACTTCGTTGCGGGCCTCGGCTGGCATCGCGTCGCTTGGAGTCGTCACGGCCCAGTTATCCGGCAGTCGAGCCGCTCGGGCAATGCCAGTGCCGCGACACTCGCCGCTCAGCCCTCGCGCGCGAGCGCGAACTCGGCGTAGGGCACCTCCCACACGACCGGATGCCCGAGCCGATGGCCCTGGTAGCCCTGCTCGCCGTACGCGGTGCCGTGGTCGGAGCAGACGATCGCGAGCAGCGGCGCGCGCCGACGCAGCCCGGCGAAGAGCGGCCCGAGCTGGCCGTCGACGTAGGCGAGCGCGGCCGCTTGGGTGTCGACGTCGTCGCGCTCGCGGCCAGGCAGGTAGTGGCAGTTGGGCTGGTGCAGGGCCGAGACGTTGAGGAAGCAGAGCAGCCGACGATCGCTCGGCTGCGCGGCGATCCGCTCGCAGGCCCAGGCGACCTGGTGTGCGGTCGAGTCGGGATCGGTGACGCCGAAGGCCGGGGTCCAGCGGTGCTCGTCGAAGAGGTTGGGCAGCACGCGTCCGAGCGGCGTGAGCTCGTTGAAGAAGCCGACTCCGCCCACGCAGATCGAGTGGTAGCCCGCGCCGCGCAAGCCGGTGATCAGATCGGGCGCGTCGAACACTGCGGTGCGCGAGCCGGTCGTCTCGCTGCCCGGGAAGGCCAGCGCGAAGAGCCGCTCGTGTGGCCCGGGCTCGGCGGGCGTCGGCAGGAAGCCGGCGAAGAACGCTTGGTGCGCGGCCCAGGTGAAGCTGCCCGGGCTGTGGCGCTTCTCCCAGCGTCGGCCTGGCAGCACGCTGGCCAACGTCGGCGTTCGACCCTCGGCCAGCGCTCGCTCGGCCACGTCGAAGCGCAGCGTGTCGAGGGTGATCAGCAAGATGTCGTGGCTGCCGATGCACGCCGCCGCGTCGAGCATGGCGCAGACTACTCGATCCACGCCGCGATCGCGTCCGGCAGCTGGTGGACATCGTCGAGCTCGAGCGCGGCGGGCTCGAGCTGCTCCGGCCACGATCGACCGTGGGCGATCCAGCAGCTGGCGAGCTCGGCCGCGTGGGCGCCCGCGATGTCGTGCTCGGGCGAGTCGCCGACCATCAGCGCCTCGTCGTGCGCGAGCCCGAGCCGCTCGAGGGTCAAGCCGAAGATCGCGGGGTCGGGCTTGGCCACGCCGACCTCGCTCGAGATCACGATCGCGGCGAAGCGCTCGGCCGGCAGCCGAGCTCGCGCGAGCTTGCGTCGCTGGGTCGGGCCGCCGTTGCTGATCAAGCCCAGCCGCAGCCCGCTCGCGGCCAGGCGTGCGAGGGTCTGCAAGGTCTTGGCGTCGGGCTCGATCGCGTCCGGCAGCTCGTCGCGGATCCGCTGGCCGAGCGCGATCGGATCGCGTGCGAGACCGGGCCGACGATCGAGCAAGACGATCGCGAGCTCCGCGAGCGAGCCCGAGTCGGCCGCGTCGATCGCCAAGAGCTCGTCGAGCTCGCGCCGCTCGAGGCCCGCGCGACGGCGCAACCAGCTGCGCAGCGCGCCCTCGCGGTCGATCAACGTGTCGTCGAGATCGAGCAGGAGCCCGCGCAGGGGCCGACGCAACGCGAGCACCTCGGCCACCATATCCCCGGTGCTCGCCGGTGAGTAGTGGTCCATACTTCCGCGCTCGGCACGTGCCCGAGCTGGTTTAGATTCGGCCATGCGCCGAACTTCGCGGGTCTACTCCTGGTCGCTGCTGCCTTGCTTGCTCGGACTCGCCAGCGTCGCGTGCAAGGGCGATGACGTCGGCGCGGACGAAGTCGGCGAGTCGGGCGAGAGCGAGAGCGGGACCAGCGAGAGCGGTACCGACGAGAGCGGGACCGACACGGGCGAGACCGGGATCGAGCCGATGGTCGACTGGCCGACCCTCGACTGCGATCCCCTGGTCCCCGAGTACTGCGCCTACCCCTTCCCCAACAACGTGTTCTCCGAGGCCGACCCGAGCTCGCCGACGGGTCGCCGGGTCGCGCTCTCCGACGCGCTGCTGCCCAAGACCGACTATTCGCCCGCGCCCGAGGTCTGGAACGAGGCCGACGGCTTCTCGCCGGCCGCGACGATGATGGCCTTCTTGCCGGGCGCGACGGTGACGGGCTTGCCGACGCCGCTCACGATCGCCGACTCGCTCGACGCCGCGACCACGCCGACGATGATCCTCGACGCCGAGACCGGCGCGTTGATCCCCCACTACTCGGAGCTCGACTTCTCGCACGAGGATCCCGATCGGCGATCGTTCATGCTCCGACCGGTCGTCGGCCTCGATCCCGATCGCCGCTACATCGTCGCGATTCGCGACGTGGTCGACGGCTCGGGCACGCCGATCAGCCCGAGCGCCGCGTTCTTGGCCCTGCGCGACGAGCTGCCCAGCGACGAGCCCAGCGTCGAGGCCCGCCGCCCGCTCTATGCCGACATCTTCGCCCGCCTCGACGCCGCGGGCATGCCTCGCGCCGATCTCCAGCTGGCCTGGGACTTCACGACCGCGAGCACCGAGGACACGACCAGCCGACTGATCCACATGCGCGACGAGGGCCTCGCGCTGATCGGCGATGGGCCCGAGTACGAGATCACCAACGTCGAGATGGACCCCGCGCCGGGCGTGGCGATGCGGCTGGAGATCCTGATGACGGTGCCGCTCTATCTCGATGACCCCGGCCCCGGCGGCCACATGCTCTACGGCGCCGATGGGCTGCCCGAGCCGAGCGGCACCGCTCAGTATCCGGTGCTCGTGAACGTCCCGAGCAGCGCCGTCGACGAGCCGGCCAACGCGGTCGCCTATGGCCACGGCTTGCTCGGTTCGCGCTACGAGATCAACGCGGGCCACCTGGTCGATTTTTGTGCCAATGGCAACGTCGTGGTCTTCGCGACCGACTGGGTCGGGATGTCCGAGGACGACACGAACAACATCGCGACCTTGCTCGCGACCGGTCACATCGACGACTTCTCGACCGTCACCGATCGGCTCCAGCAGGGCATGTTCAACGCGATGGCGGCGATGCGCCTCGTCCAAGGCCCGCTCGCCGCCGACCCGCTCTTGCAAGGGCCGAACGGCTCGATGATCGACTCCGACGTGGGCTGGTACTTCGGCGGCAGCCAAGGCGGCATCTTCGGCGCGACCTACATGGCGATCACCACCGACGTCGAGCGCGGCGCGCTGGCGGTGCCCGGCCAGCCCTACAATCTGCTGCTCAACCGCAGCATCGACTTCGTCGACTTCTTCACCTTGTTGAAGGGCTCGTACCCCGACGGACTCGATCTTCGCTTCTTGCTCGAGCTGACCCAGATGCTCTGGGATCGGGTCGAGCCCTCCGGCTTCTCGCGGCACATCATCGACGACTTGCTGCCGGGCACGCCGACGCACGAGGTCTTGATCCTCGACTCGATCGGCGATCACCAAGTCACCACGCTCGGCGCCCACGTGATGGCCCGCGAGATCGGCATCCCGCAGATCCGGCCGGTCAACCGGAGCCTCTGGGGGATCGAGGAGGTCGATCCGCCGTACCAGGGCTCGGCGATGATCGAGTACGAGTGGGGCCTGCCGCCCGAGCCGATCCAGAACGTGCCGATGACCGAAGGCGACGACCCCCACGGCGCGCTGGCGGGCTCGGCCGAGGCCGCCATGACCGTCGACCAGTTCCTGCGGACGGGCGTGGTCGAGACCTTCTGCGCCGGGCCCTGCGACCCGGGCTGAGTGGGGTGACGCGTTGCACCCGGGACTGCTAGCGTCGGCGTCATGCCGCTCGCGTCTGTTCGGGTCGTCACGGTGATCTCGGCGCTGGCTGGGTTCGCGTGCAGCAAGTCGAGCCATGGCGAGCCTGCGCTCGACCAAGAGGGCGGTCACGCAGCAGGGCCGAGCGAGCCTGCGGCAGTGGCCGAATCTTCGAGCGGCCCCGTGCTCGAGCCCGCGCAGGCGACCACGGGCGCGCAGGCGGAGGCCGACATTCCGACGAAGCTTCCGGCGGCCAAGGACGCTGCGCCGGACGCCGAGCTCCCGCCTTGGCAGGCGTTCACCGATCCGACCCGCGACGACCACTGGCGCGCGCCCGCGAAGGCGTCGGCGCGCGAGTGGCTCGACGACGCGCACGCGGTCGCGGTGGTCCGCAGCGAGCAGGGCGAGGGCGAGGAGCAACGCTGGCGGATCAGCTTGGTTCGGGTCGCGCGCGAGGGCGACGCGTGGGTGTTCGACGGCATGCGCGAGCTCGAGCGCTGGACCGCGTTCGAGGAGCTCGAGCGCGACGGCAGCATCGCCGTGAACCTGCGAGTCGAGGACCTCGACGACGACGGGGCCAAAGAGGTCGCCACTCGCCACAACCTGGCCTGGATGTGCGGCGGCGGGGGCCCGACCCAAAAGCGCACGCTGGTGATCAGCAACGACGACGCGACCCTGAGCGAGGCGGCCTACGTCGATCTCGACGAGGCCCTGGCCTCGGCCGAGGTGTTCGGGCGCGAGACCTTCGAGGATCGCGATCACGATGGCCACCCTGATCTCGTCGTCACGTGGAAGACGGTCATCGAGGGTGAGCCCGACGAGGTGTCCGAGAAGGTGTTCGCTTGGAAGCGCAGCGACGATCGCTACGCGGACGCGAAGCGCCCCGTCGGCGAGGACGACTACTGCAACTGAGCGGGCAGCCGAGACGGCATGTGCGACCGATCGCTCAAGAGCACTCGATCCCGTCCTTCAAGCAATCGGAGAAGCGGCACGAGCAGGTGATCGATCCGCTCGGCATCGAGGTCTCCCAGCCATCCTTGAAGCAGTCCGAGAAGCGGCACGAGGTGGTCGCGCTGTTGCCATCGGGCAGCCGGGTCTCCCAGCCATCGACCGGGCAGTTGCTGAACCGGCACGAGGTCGTGGCCGTGCTGCCGTCGGGGAAGCGGGTCTCCCAGCCGTCCTTCATGCAGTCGGAGAAGCGGCAGGTCGTGGTCGCCGTGCTGCCGTCGGGGAAGCGGGTCTCCCAGCCGTCCTTGATGCAGTTCGAGAAGCGGCAGGTCGTGGTCACCGTGCCCTGCGAGGTGTTGTCCTCCCAGCCGTCTTTCAAGCAGTTCGAGAACCGGCAGTTGCCCGAGGCGAACACCGCCGCGATCTCCCACATGGCCGACTGTGCGGCTTGCTGCTGGGCGGCGGCCTCGGCCTCTGCTGCGGCGATGCGCTCTTCTTCGGCGATCCGAGCCGCCTCGGCCTCGCGCCGGGCCATCTCTTGATCGTGGATCTGGTAGTCCTTCTTGACGCTCTTCCAGGTCAGCTTGCTGCGGTCGCCGGCGGCCGCGTCGAGGCAGAGCGCGATGAAGTCGGGCAGGCCGGCGGCGTCGATCTGCGGGCGGATCAGCGGACAGGTCTGGACCACCGCCGCGTCGCTGGTCGGGCTCTTGGGCAGCGCGGACAACACGTTGAAGAGCGGCAGCGTGGGCTGCTGGAGCAGCGCGGCCAAGTAGGCGTTCGCGGCTTCGTCGTTGCGGCCCTCGACCGCGAAGAGATAGCCGCGCGCGGTCTCGACCGTCGCGCGGCTGAGCGCCGAGTCGGGATCCTTGCCCTTCTCGACCGCCGCAAATTGCCGGTCGAGCGCGGCTCGGGCTTCGTCGACGACGGAGGCGGGGACCTTGCCGCGCGTGATGACGCCCGACTGGATCGCCGTCGCGACCTTGTCGACGAATTCGATCACCGAGTCGAGCGTGGCCCCCTCGGCGTTGGCGGCCGTGCGCAGCGGCTCGAGCTCGCTGGCGAATTGGAGATCGGCCTGCTCCTGCGCTCGGGCGGCCTCCTCGGCTTGGCGGCGCTGCTCGGCCTCCGCGTCGGCGCGCGCCTGTTCTTGGGCGGCGGTGTCGTTGCCGGTCAACGCCGCGAAGAAGGCACAGCCACCGAGGGTCGAGAGGGCGAACAGAGTCGCGAGGGCACGCTTGGACATCGGCGAGAGGATAGGGCAGGGCGGGCGCGTTGTCGCAGGCCGCGCGCGAGCCGGCGTCGCTCGTGCAACGAACGCGTGAAACTGCGTTCGACCGCTCGCTTCGACGTCCCCAGCGCGCGGCAATGCTGATATTCGTCGGCCATGCGCCGCCTGGCTCTGATCGCGTCGTGCCTCGCCCTACCCACGCTCCTCGCTTGTGCCGATGACGGCGGCGTCGGATCGGATACCAACGCCGACGAGGTCGGCTCGGACACGACGGCGAGCGCGGACGAAGTCGGCGAGTCGACGGCCAGCGCGGGCGAGACCAGCGCGAGCGACGTCTCGACCAGCGACACGAGCAGCACCTCCGACACGAGCTCGAGCGGCACGACCGATGCGACCGACACCACCGACACGACCGGCGACGGCGACGGTGACCCGGTCGCCAACCTCACCTTCGTCGCGTTCGGCGACGCGGGCGAGGGCAGCCCCGAGCAGTACGCCGTCGCCAACGCGGTCGAGATGGTCTGCGCCGACAAGGACTGCGCCTTCGTGCTCTACCTCGGCGACAACTTCTACGACGACGGCGTCGCCTCGGCGATGGATGACCAATTCCAGACCAAGTTCGAGCTGCCCTACGCGGACCTCGATCTGCCCTTCAAGGTCGTGCTCGGCAATCACGACTACGGCCTGCTCAGCTTCGCCTGGGAGAAGTCGGCCTACGAGATCGAGTACACCAACTACAGCAGCAAGTGGGAGCTGCCGAGCGAGTACTACGGCATGGCCTATCCGGGCGTCGACCTCTTCGTCCTCGATACCACGCAGTTCATGTGGGACCACGACACCGGCACCCAGCAAAACTGGATCAACCAGCAGATCGCGGCCAGCAGCGCGACCTGGAAGATCGCCGCCGCCCACCACCCCTATTACTCCAACGGCGAGCACGGCAACGCCGGCAACTACGAAGGCTTGCCCTTCCCGCCCCAGCTCGCTGGCGACACCGTCAAGGATGTCCTCGACGAGTCCATCTGCGGCAAGGTCGACCTCTACCTGTGCGGCCACGACCACAACCGCCAGTGGGTCAAGCCGACCTGCCAGGGCACCGACTTGATCGTCTCGGGCGGCGGCGCGAAGACGACCGACTTCGCCTACCACGCCGGCGGCAACGAGGTCTGGTGGGAGGACGACAGCAAGCCCGGCTTCCTGCTCGTGCAGATCACCGGCAACACGATGCACACGGAATTTTATGACTCGGATGGGGTCATGGAATTCGAACGCGACATCACCAAGTAGCACCCCGCCCGCTCAAAAGCGCAGCGAGTAGCCAGCGCCCGCGAAGAGAAAGAACTGCCAGCGCTCGGTGACCGCCAGCGCGTCCCAGGGCGACTGGCCGGGCAGGCAGTTCTCGCCGCCCTTCGGTCGACCGAACACGTCGAAGGTCGGCTGGAGCATGACCATGAACATGCCGCGGCGGCGCTCGCCGACCAAGACGGCCAGTTCGAAGCGAGCCGCAAACTCGCCGCCGTTGCGGCCCGCGACCTGCGTGTTCTTGTTGACCGAGCAGAGCGGCGGGGCTGCGTTGGCGCCTTGCGTGATGCTCTGGCTGGCCAAGCCGACGACGCCGCCCAGGCCGAGCTCGACCCGCTGGTTGGCGACGACCCACTGCTGGAGGCCGATCAGCCCGAGGTGCAGGGCCCAGAGCGAGAGCCGATCGCTGCGCAACGCGGCGCCGGTGTAGATGGTGGTCTGGGCGGCGAGCAAGAAGCTGCGCTTGCGACCGACGAAGCCGCCGCCGTGGAGGTCGAGCAAGAACAGCCCGCGCGCCGCGATGTCGCGGTTGGTGAGCAGCGAGCTGCCGATGCCGGTCCCGAGCAGCACGCCGAAGCGGCCATGATGAGGCAGGGGCAGGGGCTTGGGCGCTTCGAGCTGGCCGTCGAGGGCGTCGGGCGGGGGCTCGTCGTCCTGTGCCGCTTCGGCGTCGGGCGGAGGCTCGTCGGAGCGCTCGAACACCGGCTTGATCGGCGTGTTGATCACCGGCCGCCCGCCGAGCTCGCGGACGATGCCCGCGACCTCGAGCCGATCGTCGGCGTCGGGATTGAGCGCGAGGTATTGGTTGTAGCTGTCGATCGCCTGCTCGCGGTGGCGGGTGCGTTGCTCGGCCTCCTCGCTCTGGAGCGCGAGCCGTTGGTGGCAGACCGCGATGTTGTAGTGGAGCTTGGCGACTGGCCGCAGCGCCATCGCGGCCTCGAAGTGGACGAGCGCGAGCGCGTAGTCGCCGATCTCGAAGGCCGCGATCGCGGCCCCGACCTCGAGCTTGGCCTGGGCCTTGAGCTCGGCGTCGTCCGGCTCGGCGTCGTCCGGCTCGGGCGACGCGGTCTCGGGCGGAGCCGCGCTCGCGGGCGATTCGAACGCCGCGCTCGCGCTGACCAGCAGCAGCACGACGAGCATTCGCGGGCGGCGGATCGCCATCCCGAACAGGGTAATGCACGCTGCGAGCCAGCCGAGAAACGTCGCCTGGCAGCCACGCGCGAGCGCGCAGCGTTGCACTCGACCACGATCGTGGTGGTCTCCGACGTCGCTTCGCCGCTCGGCTCAGTCGACGTCGGGCAGGGGACCGGGCACGGGCGGCAGCGCCTCGTCGTCGTTGGGCTCGTCGGCCACGACGACCTGGCTCGGCTTGCTCTCGACCTGGGCGATCAGGGCCCCGGTCTCGGGGTCGCGGGCTGGCAAGATCAGCTGGCCATGATCGAGCCGAGCCGCGCGGGCCTCGTTGATGGCGTCGCGCCGCTCGAAGTAGATCTGGATCAGCCGACGGGCCGCGTAGTGGGCCTTGATCTTCCAGGCCGAGGGGTTGGCGAGCACGATCGCGAACGCGATCTCGGGCTTGTCGGCGGGGGCGTAGCCGAGGAACCAGTTGTAGTTCAGGACCGGCTCGCGCTTGCCGGTCAGGCTGCCGGTCTTGCCGGCGACCCGGACACCGGGGATGAACTCGACCCCCTGCGGGTCGCGGAAGCTCTCGCGCGCGGTCCCGTAGCGGGTGGTGCCGACCATCATCTCGCCGACTTGGGCGGCCACGCTCTCGCCGAGCACGCGGTTGGCCGAGGCGAGCGCGGGGGTCAGGTCGCTGCCGTCGGGGCCGACGACCTGGGCGATCACGTGGGGCGGCTGGTACATGCCGCCGCGGGCGAAGATGCTGGCGAGCACCGCCGCGTGGATCGGGCTGAGGTCGACGTGCCAGAACCCGGCCGCGACCTTGGCCCGCGAGCGATCGTCGGTCGGGATGTGGGCCGGGCTCGGCTCGATCGTGAACTCGAACGGGATCTCGGTCTGGAAGAGCAGGTTGGTCGCGGTCTCGTCGAGCTTGCGCTGGTCGAGGTTGGCGAGCGCGAGCTTGGCCAGGACCAAGTTGTAGCTCTGCGCGATCGCGTCCTCGAGCGAGTCGCAGCGCGTGTCGAGCTTGGGGTCGTCCTCGAGCAGATCGTCGGTGATGCCCTGAAGGCCGCCGTGGTAGCAGATCTTGCTCTCGGGCGTGGCCGCGCCGTTCTCCAGCAGCGAGGCCGCGGTGACCAGCTTGAAGGTCGACGCCGCCGGAGCCCAGGCGGTCGTGAGGATCTCGAGCGGGTCGACCTGCGGGTCCATGGTCGAGTGGCCGACCATCGCGAGGATCGAGTTGTCGCGCAGGTCGATCATCACGGCCGCGGCGTAGGGGACCTCGCGGTTGCGGAAGATCTGCGTGGCCGACTGCTGCAAGACCGGGTCGAGCGTGTAGAGCAGCTGATGACCGTCGGCGAGCTCTTGGATGTAGCGAGCCTTGGCCGGATCGATGGTCAGCTCGCCCGCCTCGGGATCGGCCTGGCCCTCGCTCGGAGCCGCGGCCGGAGGCTTGGCCGGGCCGCCCGACTCGCTCAACGGCATCAAGGTGATCGCGGCGAGGTCCAGCCGATCTCGCCAGGCCAAGGGCGGCGGCGCGTCGGTGTCGACCGCGTTCGGGAGCGCGGTCGCGGGCTTGCGCAGCTCGTCGCGCTCGGCGGGGATCGTCTGCTGCTGGACGTAGAACGCGATCCCGCCCAGGGTGGCGAGGAAAAAAATGGCGCCCAGTCCGCCAAAGCGACCCCGCGGGTTTCGCTCTTCGCTCATCGTCGATCGCCATAGCATCGCGGGATCGATTCGGTCAAAATCGCGGCGCGTGAGCGGTCCAGCCAGGCATTCTCAGTTCTCCCTGATCGCCGATGGGTCCTCCGACGAGGAGCGGCTCGCCTGGACCGCCGAGTTTTCGGGTCCGCCGCCAGCGCTGAGCGAGGCCTCGGAGCAGGCGCTCGCGCAGATGCTCGCCGCTCCGCCGGCCTGGCTCGACCTCGATCGCGCGATCGTCGATCCCGAGCGGATGGCTCGGGTCCCGGTCGGTCCGACCCTCTTGCTGGGCATCGGTGGCAGCGCGCTCGGGGCCCGAGCGACGCTCGAGCTGGCCGAGGTCGCGGGCCTCGAGCCCGGCCCCGTCCGGATCCTCGACACCGTCGATCCCTTCCACGCTCGCGACGCGATCGAGTGGGCCAGCGCCAACGCGGCCAAGCTCATGGTCGTGTCCAAGAGCGGCTCGACGGTCGAGGTGCTCGCGCTGCTCGAGGCCTGCCTCGCGCGTGGGCTCGCGGTCGGCACGATGATCGCCGATCCATTGAGCGCGACCGGACCCACGCTGATTCGCTCGCGCTTGGCTCAGGTCGCCGGGTCCGAGCACTGCGAGCTCAACCTCCCGCACGACGTCGGTGGCCGTTGGTCGGTGTTCAGCGCGGTCGGCCAGGCGCCCTTGCATGCGGCCAAGCTCGACGCGCGCGCGCTGGTCGACGGGGCGCGACGCGAGCTCGCGCGCATCGTCGCCGACCCGGCCCGGCTCGAACCCCTGCGGCGCTCGGTCGCGTGGCGCTTGGCCAACCCGGCCGCCCACGCGGTGATGTGGTGCTACAGCGAAGTGCTGTCCGGCTGGGCCGCGTGGCTGCAACAGCTCGAGTGCGAGAGCCTCGGGCGCACGCGTGAAGACGGCTCTCGCACCGGCGAGCTGCTGTGTATCTTGCGCGGCCCGGCCGACCAGCACAGCCTCGCGCAGCTGCTGCTCGACGGACCCACGCAGGGTCGGATCACCGTCGCCGACTTCGACGACGAGGCCTCGGGCAGCGCGTTCGGCAGCTTGGCCGATCTCGCTCGACTCCGAATGGTGGAGCGCGACGCGTGCTTCGCCAGCATGACTTTGCCCACGCGTCGGATGCTGATCCGCGATCGCGGCCTCGCCACGCTCGGGGTGCTCTTCCTCCACGGCATGATGGAGACCGCGCTCGTGGCCGACGCAACGGGCGTCTCGCCCTACGGTCAGCCCGCGGTGGAGAGCATCAAGCGAGCCATCCGAGCCCGACAGTCGTAGCGCCGGCGTGGGTCGCCTAACGACCCACACTCGTTCTCGCGCGCAAAACGCTGAACTTCGTGCTTGTCGAGATCGAGAGCATTGTGAGCGGTGTTTTGCTACCCTGCCCTCGACTCCCGAGAGTCACTGCGCCCATGCGCGACGAGAATCAGGACACGATCGTCCACGCGAAGGTCGAGGAGACGCAAGGCAACACGCCTCGCCGCAAGGACGCGTGTCTGGTCGTCATCTACGGGCAGGACCTCGGGCGCAAGTACAACATCGTCGGACGCGAGCTGCGGATCGGTCGGGGCACGACCAACGACATCTGCTTGAGCCAAGACGCGGTCTCGCGCGAGCACGCGATCATCATGGTCGACGAGTTCGGCATCAAGATCCGCGACAACGACTCGACCAACGGCACCTACATCAACGACAACAAGATCCACGAGGCGTATCTACGCGACGGTGATCTGGTCAAGGTTGGCCGCTCGATCTTCAAGTTCCTCTCGGGCGACAACATCGAGAGCAGCTACCACGAAGAGATCTTCAGGCTCTCGACCGTCGACGGTCTGACCCAGGTCTTCAACCGGCGCTACTTCATGGAGACGATCGACCGCGAGCTCAACCGCGCGCGTCGTTACGATCGTCCGCTCGCCCTGCTGATCTTCGACATCGATCACTTCAAGCGCTGCAACGACACCTTTGGCCATCGCGCCGGCGACTTCGTGCTGCGCCGGATGGCCGAGCTGGTCACGATGCGGGCGCGCAAGGTCGACGTGGTCTCGCGCTACGGCGGTGAGGAGTTCGCGGTCATCCTGCCCGAGGTCGAGATCAAGGGCGCGAGCCTCTTCGCCGAGAAGATCCGCAAGCTGGTCGAAGAAGAGACCTTCTCGTTCGAGGGTCGCAAGATCCCGGTGACCATCTCGATTGGCGTGGCCGAGATCGACTCGACCATCACCAACGCCGACGACCTGATCCAGACCGCCGACCGCCGCCTCTATCTGGCCAAGACCGGCGGTCGCAACAAGGTCATCGATCAGGACTGAAGCCCGAGGGCTCCCGCCGTGTCCGCTGGCCTCGACTCGCGGATCGCCGTGCTCTCGGCGGCGCTCGCCGATCAGATCGCCGCCGGCGAGGTGGTCGAGCGGCCGGCGTCGATCGTCAAGGAGCTGATCGACAACGCGATCGATGCCGGAGCCACGCGGGTCGAGATCGAGCTCGAACAAGGCGGCCGCGAGGGCATTCGGGTGATCGACGATGGTCGCGGGATCCACCCCGAAGACCTGCTCCTGGCGCTGACCCGGCACGCGACCTCGAAGCTGCGCGAGCCCGATCAGCTGGTCGAGATCCATACCTTGGGCTTTCGCGGCGAGGCCCTGGCCAGCGTCGCGGCGGTCGCCCGGGTCGAGATCCGCAGCCGTCCGACCGGCGCCGTCGCGGGTCGACGCGCCCGCGCGCAGCCGGGTCTGCCGGTCACGCTCGAGCCGATCGGCATGCCCTTCGGGACCCAGGTCGAGGTCACCCAGCTCTTCGCCAACGTGCCCGCGCGGCGCAAATTCCTGCGTAGCGAGGCGACCGAGATCGGTCACTGCATCGACGCCGTCGTTCGGGTCGCGCTCGTGCATCCGCAGGTCCACGTGATCGTCCGCCACGCGCGGCGCGAGCTGCTGAGCTTGGCCGCGGGCGATCAGGCCGCTCGGGTCGCGCAGGTGCTGGCCCGCTGCGGCGCCGCGGGTCCCTTGCACGCGTTCGTGGGCGAGCGCGAGGGCGTGTCGGTCCAAGCTTGGTTCGCGCCGCCCGAGCAAGCCCAGCGCCAGCGCAGCGGGGCCTTCGTGGTCGTGCGCCGTCGAGTGGTCCGCGAGCGAACGCTCGCCCAGATGATCCGCCAAGCCTACGGCGACGCGCTGGCCAGCGACGCGCAGCCGCTGGCGCTGCTGATCGTCGAGCCGCCACCCGGCACCGTCGACGTCAACGTGCATCCGCAAAAATCCGAGGTCCGCTTCGCCGAGGCGCAAAAGCTGTTCGCGTTGGTGCGCGAGCTGATCGCCGAGGGCATGGCCGACGCGCCTTGGCAGCGCGGATCCGCCGACGCGATCGATCAGGGCGAGGTCGGGCAGGGGAGCGACGCGAATTCGAACGAGCACGACTGGACCCGGCCCCACGAGGCTTCGACTCGGGCCGCGCTGGCGGGCTGGTCGGGCCGCGGCAGCTACGAGCCCGAGCCCAGCCGCAGCCCGTCGAACCAGAGCAGCTTCGCCGGTGGCTTCGCGGGCGAGGGCGGCCCGCGTTCAGGCGTTGGCTATCGACTCGGCACGCGCGCGCTCGGCAGCGACTACGCGGGCGACAAGCAGACCCTGCGCGGCGAGGTCGATCGTCTGCGCTCGACCCTGAACCAGCCCGATCGACCCGCGCCCGCCTGGCATGACGACGAGCATGACCAACCCGACGAGCCGACGCCCGACGCCGAGCCGGCAGGCCCAGTCTTGATCGGACACTTGCCAGGTCCGGTCGCGCTCTTCGAACACGCGGGCACGCTCTTGGCGGTCGATCTTCGCCGGCTTCGTGCACACCTCGTTCGTCAACGGTTGCTGCGCGAGCTCTCGGCCCGACCCGGTCAGACCATCCCGGCGCAAGGCCTGCTCGAGCCGGTGCTCGTCCGCCGCCGCAGCGACGAGATCGATCTGCTGCTGCGCCAGCGCGCGCGCCTGCTCGAGCTCGGCGTCGACATCGAGGGCTTTGGCGGCGACGCCTTGCTCGTGCGCGCCGTGCCGGCGGTGCTGCGCAAGGTCCTCGACGACGCCGACGTCGGCGAGCTGCTCGAGCGGCTCTTGCCTTGGTTGCGGATGCGCGAGCATGCCGACGCCGCGAGCGAGCCGAGCCCGCCCAACCAGCTCGTCATCGAGGCCCTCGCCGCGATCGCCGAGACCCGCAAGATCGACCCCACGCCACGGCTCGCGCGAGCTTGGCTGGCCGACGCGCTGCGCGAGGGGACGATCGAGACGACCCCAGGCATCCGCGCTTGGACGGCGAAGGAGCTGCTCGATCGATGAGGGATCCGAGCACGCCGCGGGCCCTCGCGATCGTTGGCCCGACCGCCGCGGGCAAGTCGGCGCTGGCGCTCGAGCTCGCGTACCGCTTCGATCTGCCGATCTTGTGCTGCGACTCCGTGCAGGTGTTCCGCGGCCTCGACATCGGCTCGGCCAAGCCCTCGCACGAAGACCAGATCGCACGTCGCCACTTCGGCCTCGACCTCGTCGACCCCGACCAAGACTTCTCGGCCGGCCACTACGCTGGCTATGCTCGCGCGCTGCTCGAGCGCGAGGGTCCAGCGATCGTCTGCGGTGGAACGGGCCTCTATCTGCGCGCGACTGGTTGGTCGCACTCGGGTGACGATCGCCCATCGAGCGATGGGCCG
>JAMHUH010000205.1:0-2254 GCA_035904925.1 Nannocystaceae bacterium | reverse complement strand
GCTGGCGAGCGCGCTCGGGCTCGGCGGCGAGCCCGAGCACCTCGACATAGGCGCCCGGCATCGGCTCGAGCTCGATCGACGGCAGCCGAGCCGCGCCGAGCTCGACCTGCACCCGACCCACGCGCGGCAGCTCGGGCACGCGGATCAGCAGTCCCCGCTCGGTCGCGCGCGCGTCGATCCGCGCCAAGGGGAGCGGACGGCCATCGAGGCGAACGACCACCTCGTCGGCGTCCACGCGCCGGGCAGCCAAACGCCGAGTGGCTGCGCGCTCGCTCGCATGCAGGTGCCATCTTCGAAGAGCGCGTCGCAGCCCGTCAGCCCGAACGCCGGCAGCTCGGGCTCGGACGCCGCCGCGGCAGCACGCGTGGGGGCGAGCTCGAGCGCCGGGCGAGCAGGTTCGCGCGCGCAGCCGGCCAGGGCCAGCAGCCACGCGATCGTCCACGCCCACGCCGAGCGGCTCGACATCGCCGCGATCCTTCGCGTCCTCCCCTCGCGGGTCAAGCCGGGCCTCGCTCGGGTTCGCACAATAATTCGAACCCGCGCGGCCGCGGGCGGAACTACCTCGACCATGCCCGAACACGAGCCACCCACCCTCGCCGCCAGGACCGGGTTCGAGACCACCTTCGCCTCGGGCGAAGACAGCGGCGCGAGCTCGGAGCCCCGGCTTCCGCCCTTCGAGATCGATCGCGTCGCGCTCGAGCGCCAGCAGCAGCTGATCTTGGCCCGCATGTTCGGGGTCAGGGCCGAGCCCAAGCGCATGGGCCACTACACCTTGCTCGACGAGCTCGGCCGCGGCGGCATGGGTGTCGTGTATGCGGCCCACGATCGCAGCCTCGATCGCAAGGTCGCAATCAAGTTGATGAGCGGCCGGCGTGGGCCCGAGTTTCGCCGCCGCTTCGAACGCGAGGCCAAGGCCATGGCCAAGCTCGCCCACCCCAACGTCGTGCAGGTCTACGAGATCGGCGAGGCCGACGACGCGACCTTCATCGCGATGGAGTACGTCGAGGGCGTCACGCTGCGCCGCTGGCTGGCCGAGGGACCACGCACGCGGACCGAGATCCTCGACACCTTCATGGCCGCCGGCCGAGGCTTGGCCGCCGCCCACGAGGTCGGCTTGGTCCACCGCGACTTCAAGCCCGACAACGTGATGGTCCGCGCCGACGGTCGGGTGTTGGTGATGGACTTTGGCCTGGTCGGACGCGACTCGACCACCCGAGCGAGCGAGCTCGACTCGCACCCGACCTCGCCCGACTTGACCACCACCGGCGCCCTGATGGGCACGCCCATGTACATGGCGCCCGAGCAATGGACGAACGCCAAGGTCACGGCCCAAGCCGATCAGTTCGGGTTCTGCGTCGCGCTCTGGGAGGCCCTGCACGGCGAGCGGCCCTTCGACGACAGCAACCGCGCCAACCTCGAGCGGGCCGTGACCACCGGTACGCGGCGACCCGCCAAGCGGGCCAATGTGCCGCATTGGTTGCAGCAGGTGGTCGAGCGCGGGCTCGAGCTCGCGCCCGAGCGGCGCTTTGGATCGATGCAGGCGCTGCTCGACGCGCTCGAGGCCGATCCGACGAGTCGGCTGCTGCGATGGGGGATCGTGCTGTCGGTCGTGTTGGTGTTGCTGACGCTCACGGGGGTGTTGGTCGAGCGGTCTGGGGAGCTGAGTCGGGGGCGCGAGAGCAAGGTGGAATTGCAGAAGATCGAGGACGCGGCGCGTACGATCTCGAACAAGCGTGGGTCTTTCGGGGACATTCATGATTTGACCGAAGCGATTCGTCTCGCCGATCGCTTTGGGCCTGACGCGGCGCTCGAGCTCGGACCCGAATTCGCCAGCGTCCCCGCGATCGTCACCCATGCGCTCCTCGAAGCATCGAGCGAGCCGACCCTTCGGGGGACTCGCTTCGAACTCCGAGAACCTAACACGGCTATCTTGGACGCCGCCTGGTCGCCCGATGGCACATCGATCGCAACGGGCGCAGCCAATGGCACCACGCGAATCTGGGACGCCAAAAGTGGGGCATCGCGGCATGAGCTGCTCGGGCACACCGACGAGGTCCATACTGTGAAGTACTCGCCCGACGGGTCTTTGCTCGCCTCCGCGAGCAAAGACCAGAGCGTATTCATCTGGGATGTCCGCTCTGGCGAAGTCAAACAACAGATCGACGATTGCTCGGGCGCGCTCGCGTTTGGACCGAGCGGTGAGTTGGTGACGGCGAACACCGACGGTAGCGCGACGATCTGGGACCCGGCTTCG
>JAMHUH010000204.1:0-32851 GCA_035904925.1 Nannocystaceae bacterium | reverse complement strand
GTAGAGCGCGGTCGCACGCGCATGAATGGGGTCGGCGTGGAACGCCGCGAGGAAGCCGGCTTGCAAGAGCAGCGGATCGGGGTCGACCAGCTCGGACACGCCGTTGAACCCACCGCAGACATGGATCGAATGGCGTGGCTCGCCGCTGATCTCACCCGACTCTGCGCGGGGCGTGACGATCGGATCGGGCCAAATGTAGGCCATGACATAGGGCGCGAGCTCGTCCCAGGTGACGCGAATTTCGGGCGGGGGATCGAAGCGGGGGCAATCTCGACATTGCAGCCCCTGCGCCGCCAAAGCCCGCTCGAGCCGGGGCACGAGCGCGCGCAAGAAGGGCTCGGCCAGATAGATCGCGCGGATCCGGGCGAGCATGTCGTCGGACACCGGCCCTTCGTGAACCACCTCTTGGACGGCTCGATCGACGTCCTCGAGCGAGATCAAAAAGGGCGTCGCCTCGGCCCATGCGAGCTCGATCGCCTCGCTGAGCGCAGTGGTCGACTCGGTCGATTCACAGTTGTCCGCGTAGAGTCCCAACGTATAGGCCGGCCCCTCGTCAGGAACGAAGGTCCGAATGCAGATCGACGCCTCGAGGCCCGCGAGCAGCTCGTCCCAGCCAACCGTGCGCTCGACTGCCTGCGCTGGCTCGCGAGCCGGAATCGCGGCTCGACGCGAAGGGCTCGCGCACGCCGACCCGACTCCGAGCACCAGCACGACAATCCCGAGACGTCGCATGGATTCGCTCAGCCCGTCGGCGGGAAGGTCACCAAGCCCAGCCCCGCCCCGGTCATGTCCGAATACGTATAGGGCGAGACCAGCCCGCCGACGGTCAACATCGTCTGGTAGGTGTCGGGATCGACCTTGAACGCCATGCTCGCGCCTTGATCGACCACCCAGACCTTGCCATCGACGTCGATGCTGATCCCGACCGGAGTCAGCGCGCCCGGCAGAGGCACGTTCGGGTTGATCAAGGTCTTGGTGACGGTGTCGATCTCGACCAGGTACGAGGCCCCGTTGTTGGCGATCCAGCCCCGGCCCTCCTTGTCGATCATCAACCCGCGCATCGAGGCGCTCGGCACGTTGATGAAGCTCCACTGCGCGGTCGCGGGATCGTAGTTGTAGACGTAGTCGCTGCCCGCGACCCAAGGCCGGCCATCGGCGTCGAGCGCCATGCCGTAGGTGAATTTCGAGCCGCTCGGCGGCGTCGGGATCTCGATGATCTCGGGCACGACGTTGCCCGAGTCGATCCGGACCAGGGGCCCGACGCTGTGGCCCATCACCCAAAAGTCGCCCTCTTTGTTGGTCGCGCCGCCGTAGGGGCCCCACGCGCCGGTGTATTGGGCCCAGGGGATCGTGACCTCGTCGAGGATCGCGCCCGAGCTGCCGTCGAGCCGCTTGAAGTAGCCGTTGGCCGCGTCGCGATAGCCGACCCAGACGCGCGGGTTGGGCAGCGCGCAGCCGTTCTGATCGCCGCCCTCCCAGGCGACCGGGCGCGGGCCGAATTGGCCCGAGGCCGCGAGCGGGAGGTGCCAGACCACGCACTCGTCCCCGCCCCAGGCGAACACGTCGTTGGGTCCTTGCGAGGTCTGGATCCCGGGTACGCCGTTGGTGTCCTTGCAGCCCGCTTCTTCGACCGCGATCTTGGCGATCCCGCCGTTGCGATCGACCACGACCACGTCGCCGTAGAGGTTGACCGAGGTCCGCGAGGGATCGGGCGTGCCGGGACCCGCGGTGTAGCGAGCGACCTCGACCCCGGTCTTGGTGTCGATCTTGGAGACCGTGCCCTGCGGCGAGTTGGCGACCCAGATGTAGCTGAACTCGACGTCGCCCGGCATCCCTCCGCCGCCCGGGCAGTCGCCGGTGTTGCCCATCGCGTCGGTCACGTCCATGTCGAACTTGACCCCGGTGTCGACCGGGCTCTCGTCGCCGACGCTGGTGCTGGTCTCGGGGCCCGAGTCGAGCGTGAGCACGCCGTCGTCGATGCCGATCTCGTCATCGAGCCCTTTGCGATCGTCGCCGCCGCAGCCGGGCGCGACCCAAGCCAACACCGAGAGACCCACCCACCACGCGTGACGCATCGACGATTCCATGACTCGTCGATTACACGCCAGGCTCGACCAGGGTGTCCAGCACGCATCGACTCCAGAGCCTCGGTGCAATCTGTATGACCAGAATTTCCAGGCCCGGAGAGGCTCAGTGGCGAACGATCGTGCCCTCGGCCACCTCGGGCAGCGCAAATCTCAGTGCTTGCGGAGCGAGCCCGCCCCGCTGACGTTCTGCTCGACCTCGCTCGGCTCGCCCCAGTACTCGACCTCACCAGCGCCCGAGACGTCGACGTCGAGCGAGCGGGTCGCCCAGACCTTGGCCGAGCCAGCCCCGGACATGTCGACGTTGACGCTCGCGGCCTCGAGCCCGCGGGCGTCGACGTCCGAGGCGCCCGAGAGATCGAGGTCGAAGCGATCGACGTGGCCGCGCAGCGAGGCATCGGAGGCGCCCGAGAGCTCGAGATCGAAGCGCTCACCGACGAGGCCCTCGACCTCGATGTTGGTCGCACCGCTGGCGTCGATGCCCTCGAGCGAGGGCACCCAGACCTCGAGCTCGAGCGTCAGCTCGGGCCGCATCCAACCGCGGTGATCGACGATCAATTTGTCGCCGCTGACCCGGGTCGAGATCTCCGGCACGATGTTGTCGTCCCCGCGGATCACGACCTTCTGCTCGCTCGCGCCGACGTGGACGACCAGATCGAGCGCGCCACCGAATTCGATCGAGGAGAAGGGCTCGAGCGACCGCTCTTCGATCGCCAGCACGCCGCTGCCTCGGGTTCCACAGGCGCTCAGGCCAAGCATCGAGAAGAGCGCGAACGAGGCGAGGATCGTGAGACGGTTTGGGCTCGGCATCGGGGCGGCGGGACCTCGCACCCAACCTATCCATTCCCTCGGTGGCGTCGCGCGCAAAGAAGTGCTCTGGCGTGAGCCAACCCGCGATTGACCTCGCGCAGCCTCGGTGGCACGTCTCGCGCATGTCGATCTCGCGTCCAACGCTCGGGTTTGTGCTCTGTCTCGGCCTCGGGGCCAGCTTCGCCTGTGAACCCAAACCGACCCAGCAGCCGGACGAGGTCGTGGTCGTGGCCGACGACGAGGATCCCGCCGTCGACCTGACGCCCGAATTCCAGTGGTCGGTCGACCGCTTCGCCGACGTCGAGGTGCTGCGCTACCAAGTCCCCGGCTTCGCCGAGCTCACGCTCGAGCAAAAGCGCCTGGCCTACTACCTGTACCGGGCCGCGCTCGCCGGACGCGACATCACCTACGACCAGAAGTACGCCGGCAACCTGGCGATCCGGCGCACGCTCGACGCCCTGGTCGCGAATTGGCAAGGCGATCGCGAGAGCGCCGAGTTCAAGGCGCTGCACGTCTACGCCAAGCGGGTGTGGTTCTCGAACGGGATCCACCACCACTACTCGAGCAAGAAGCTCGAGCCGGGGTTCGAGCGGGCATGGTTCGACCAAGCCGTCGTCAGCCTCGACCCAGCCCTGCTGCCCTTGCGCGAGGGCGAGAGCGTCGAGCAGTTCCTCGCCGTGCTCGGGCCGATGATCTTCGACCCGAGCATCGCGCCCAAGCGGACCAACCGCGACGAGGGGGCCGATCCGGTCGCCGACTCGGCGACCAACTTCTACGCCCCGGGCATCACCGCCAAGGAGGTCGAGAAGTTCTACGCCAAGAAGATCGACAAGAAGGACGCCGAGGCGATCTCGTGGGGCCTCAACTCCAAGCTGGTCCGCGAGGGCAAGGGCAAGAAGGGCAAGCTGGTCGAGCAGGTCTGGTCGGCCGAGGGCATGTACGGGCCGGCGATCCGCGAGATCATCGGCTGGCTCGAGAAAGCCGTCACGGTCGCCGAGAGCCCCGAACAAAAACGCGCGCTCGAGCTGCTGATCGAGTTCTACCGGACCGGCGATCTGAAGAAGTTCGACGAGTACAACATCGCCTGGGTCGCCGACACCAACTCGCGCTTCGACACCATCAACGGGTTCATCGAGGTCTACGACGACGCGATCGGCTACCGCGGCACCTGGGAGAGCGTCGTCTCGTTCCAGGACGCCGAGGCGACCAAGCGGATCGCCGCGATCGCCGGTCAGGCCCAGTGGTTCGAGGACAACTCGCCGCTGCTGCCCGAGCACAAGAAGCCCAACGTGGTCGGGATCTCGGCCAAGGTCGTGACCGTGGTCGTCGAGTCGGGCGACGCGGCCCCGAGCACGCCGATCGGCATCAACCTGCCCAACGCCAACTGGATCCGCAGCAAGCACGGCAGCAAGTCGGTCAACCTCGGCAACATCGTCGAGGCCTACGACATCGGCCGAGCCGGCGGCGGCGTGCTCGAGGAGTTCTGCTACTCGCCCGAAGAGGTCGCCCGGGCCCAGGAGTTCGGCGCGCTGGCCAGCAAGCTGCACGTCGACATGCACGAGGTCATCGGCCACGCCTCGGGCCAGATCGAGCCCGGCGTCGGCACGCCCAAAGAGACCCTCGGCGCCCACGCCAGCGCGCTCGAGGAGGCCCGCGCCGACCTGGTCGCGCTCTACTACATCCTCGATCCCAAGCTGGTCGAACTCGGCCTGATGCCCTCGCTCGAGGTCGGCAAGGCCGAGTACGACGGCTACATCCGCAGCGGCCTCCTGGTCCAGCTCTCTCGGCTCGCGCTCGGCGAGCAGCTCGAAGAGTCGCACATGCGCAACCGCCAGCTGGTCGCGCTCTGGGCCTACGAGCACGGCAAGCCCGACAACGTGATCGAGAAGGTCGAGCGCGAGGGCAAGACCTTCTACGTCGTGCGCGACTACGCCAAGCTGCGCGTGCTCTTCGGCGAGCTGCTGCGCGAGATCCAGCGGATCAAGTCGCAGGGCGACACCGCTGGCGGCAAGGCGCTGATCGAGACCTACGGGGTCGCGGTCGATCCGGTCGTCCACGCTCAGATCAAGCGCCGCTACGACGCGCTCGGCGTCGCGCCCTACGCTGGCTTCGCCCAGCCCAAGCTGACCCCGGTCATGCAGGGCGACGAGATCGTCGACGTCACGCTCGAGTACGCCGACGACTTCACCGCGCAGATGCTCGAGTTCGGGCGCGAGCAGTCGTTCTTGCCGACCTGGAACTGACCCGGGGACCTCGGGGACCCGCGCCGGCGGGTCACTTCGACTTGACGATCGCGACCCCGAACAAGATCACGAACACCAGCAGCGGGATCACGTAGGGGAGCACCGAGATCCCGCCGAGCGCGAAGCTGTCGAGGCCGATCATGACCTCGCCAGCCAGGACCGCGCCCGAGATCATCAGCGCGCCGAGGGCCTCGGGCCAGTCGGCTTCGATCTTGAGGCCGAGCGCGAACACGCCAGCGCCAGCCACCCCCGCGATCGCTGCGATCGCCCAGCCGGGCAGACCGAGGAAACCGTCGAGCGCCGCGGTGGCCTGCTCGGGGTTCTCCCAGGCGAAGTTCGCGACGACCAGCCCGACCAACAGCGCGCCGGCCAAGATGAGGTAGGTCCACATCTTGGCCTTCTGGCCACCCATGAATTCTTTCTCGACCGCGACCATGATGCCCGAGCGTACCCGTACGCGCTGGCGAGCGACAGCCGATCTCGGGTCAGGGCGGAGGCGAGCACCACTGCGCGCAGGAGCTCTCACAGACGTCGGGCGGGACGCCCTGACCCTCGCAATTGGTCACGCACGTCTCGCACATCTGGGCCAAGTCGATGCACTTGGTCGACGCCGCCTCGAGCACGCACTTGTAGGTGGTCGGGTCGCAGCAGTCTTCGTCGACCTGGCACTCTTCGAGCTCGTTGCAGCAGACGCCGGCCGCGACCCCACACAGCGGGCCGGTCTCGGTGCCCGTGTCCGTGCCAGTCTCGCTGCTCGTGTTCGCGCTGGTCTCGGTCGCGGTCTCGCTGCCGGTCTCGCTGCTGGTCCCGCCGCCGTCGTCGGAGGTGCACGCCAAGCTCGAGAGCGAGGCGAGGGAGGCGAGCGCGAGCGCGAGCGAGACCAGGCGGGAGGACATGCCCGCAGGGTAAGCCAAGCTCCGCCGGCCGCGATAGCTCGATCCCCAGCCCGCGTGCTCAGGTGTCTTCGCTGACCGTCGGCCGGTGGTCGCCGCACCAGGCGATCTCGACCCGACCGTCGCCGAGCACGTCATAGTAGATCTGCAGGCACTTCTTCGCGCTGATCCCATGACCGAGGGTCACGTGGCGCGTGAAGAGCTTGGGCGTGCGGGTCGAGTCGGTGAAGGTCCGGTCCTTGCCGAACTTGGCCACGGTCTCGGGGCTGTCGCGGGGCTTCCAGCGCGCGCTGCTGCCGACCGCCTTGTGCAGCACCTCGCCGAAGCTGCTCGCGTCGCAGTTGGCCAGCAGGATCAGCACGAAGAGCACGCGGCCCGGATCGCGGTAGGGCGAGTCTTGGGCCGAGGCTCGAGCGCTGCGCAGGACGACCAGCTTGTCGGGGAAGGTCGCTTCGGCGCGCGCGAGCGCTTCGGAGGCCGAGCTGGGCGGACCCGCGAGCTCGTCGCGCTCTTGCTGCGCGCGACGCAGCTGCTTGCGGGCATCGGCGAGCTCGGCCTGAAGCGCTTCGAACTGCTGCTCTTGCTCGGCGGCCAGCTGGAACGCCGCGGTCACGTCGTCCGCGAGCGCGGTCCAAGTCGAGCTGCCCCAGTCGGCGCTCGGTCGCGGCAGCGAGGCCTTCGCGGACGCGCGCGGGCTCGGGCGCGCGCGCTCGTCCTCTTCTTCTTCTTCCTCGTCGTCCTCGAGCTCGCCCTCTTCTTCGTCGTCGTCCTCGAGCTCGCTCTCTTCTTCGTCCTCGTCTCGCTCGTCCTCTCGATCGTCCTCGCTCGGGCCCTCATCGACCTCGATGCGCGTGCTGGATTGGACGCCGAGGTCTTCGCAGGACTCCGCGACTCGAACGCTGGGCTCGGGCGCGGCCGAGTGCGCAGCGAGGCCGGCAGGCTCGGAGGAGCCGCCACTCCCAGTCGGGCTCTCGAGCACGCCGAGCCCCGAAAGGCCACGGATCGAGCCGAGCTTGCTGGTCAGCGGCTCGCCGCCGTCGAGCTCGGGTCGCGTGCTCTCGGTGCTGAGCCGTCCACGCAGCAGCGGCGAGGGCTCGGGCCGCGGGTAAGGCTCGGGTCGACTCAGCCGGCTCGTCATGACCGGCTTGACCGGCTTGGGCTTGACCGGCGGAGGCGGCCGTCCGGGCTCGAGCTCGCGCAGCCACCTGCGAGGATCTTCGCCCTCGGCGAGCAGCTCGCAGAAGATGCCCGCGACCTGCTCCGAGCGCGACTTGGCCAGCAGCCCGAGCAAGCGGACGGGCAAGAGCAGCAGATGATCGTAGGGGTTGTCGTGCGACTCGATGCCTGGACGAAGCACCCGAACGCCGCCGTTGTAGCAGCCGAACTTGTCGGGCATGTGCCGATTCACCAGCTCGTCGCGGAGCCGGTACGAGGCTCGGACCGAGGCGAGCTGGTAGACGGTGGCCATGCCCGCGAGCCGAAGCGCGAGCTCGTTGGCGTCGACCAGGGTCGAGTGCAAGGCGTTCTCGACCGCGACCACGATGATCGGCACGGTCCGGGTCGGCGAGAGGATGTCGTCGACGAAGCTCGGGACCTCGGGCTCGTCGATCACCGTCGACGCGTGGCTGCGCAGCGACGCGGGCTCGAGCTTGGCCGCCTTGTCGAGCAGCCAGAGCACCACGTCGGGCGCCGAGGCGGTCGGCGCGATGATCAGGTCGGGTCGACCGTCGCGCCAGACGAAGTGCTCGACCAAGACCGCGTCGTCCTGGTTGGAGATCTTGATCGCGCTGGTCCGCGAGACCTCGGCCCGCTCGGGCAGCGTGAACTTGAAGGTCCACTGGCCGCCCTGGCTCTCGACGAGGTCTTCGGGGACCGTGTCGGCAGGCACCCCGGCGGCGAGTCGCTCGGCCCGAAGAAAGGCGAAGCGATCGAGCCCGAGCGCCCACTCGGCGTGGAGTCGGGCGAGATCGTCGATTTCGCCGCCCGGGACTCGCAGCCTCGATAGGTGGATGGGACGCAAGGCTCGACACTACCAAGGCGCCGGCAAAGGGCAATTCCCACTCCAAGGGGTCAAAGGGAGTGTTCTAGACTACCCGAGTAACCAGCACGCTAGCTCCGCGTAGCTGTGGTTCCGAGAATCTCTGCAACCCGCGGGGCGAGTTCCGCATCGAGCATCGAACGTGGCGCGATCGGTGTCTCGACGATCGGATTGAGCAATTTTCGCCACCAATCGATGTCGCACCACTGGCCGTGTTTGAATCCGACCGCCGGAAATCGGCCCACGTGCTCGAAACCAAGCTGCGCGTGAAAGCGCTGACTCCCAGGATTCGGCAGCGCGATCGCCCCATACGCCCAAATCAGCCCTTGGGCCGCGAGCAGCTCGAGCAGCGTGGAGTAGATCCGTCGACCGAGACCACGCGCTTGCTCGTCCGCGGCGACGTACACCGAAGTCTCGGCCACCCAGTCGTAGGCCGCGCGAGCACGCAGCCGCGTCGCGTAGGCGTAGGCGACCACCGAGCCACCCTCCGGGCTGGTGCCCAGCCGCTCGAGCACGAGCCAGGGGTAGAAGGTTCGAACGGCCGCGATTCGCTCGGCGATCGTGCTCGCGCTCGGCACCTCGAGTTCGAAGCTGACGGTGCTCTCGCGCACCCAGGGCGCGTAGATGCGAGCGATCGCCTCGGGATCGCTGCCGCCAGGATCGGCCAAGCGCACGCGAAGCTCGCTCATCACCGGACCGAGAGCGCGGGGTCGCGGCTGGCGAACCAGGCCGAGGCCGCACGCACGGCGTTGGTCGCCGCGCCCAAGCGCAGGTTGTCGCCCGCGACCGTCAGGCACCAACGCCGACCCGTGCGATCGCGGTTGTCGGCGCGCAGCCGACCGACCAAGGCCGAGTCGCGCGCGTGCACGGTCGCGAGCGCGGTCAGGCCCTCGCCGCTCGCACCCGGGATGTAATGAATGAAGGGCGCGCGGGCCAAGGTCGTGCCGAGCTCGTCCTCGTGGGCTGGCTCGCGCAGGGTCAGCCAGACGTTCTCGTAGTGGCCGACCGGGATCGGCACGCGACAACACTGGGCCGAGATGTCGAGCTCGAGCTCGAGGATCTTGCGGCTCTCGAACACCAGCTTGCGCTCCTCGGCCGAGAAGCCCGAGTCGTCGGTCTTGCCGTTGTGCGGCACGGTGTTGCCGGGGTAGGCGGTCGGATCGAGCGAGACGCCGAGCCGCTCGCCCTCGGCCAGCATCCGCGTGAAGTTCTCCGCGCTCGCGGCCAAGAAGCCATCGAGGGGGCCCAGACCCGCGCCCGAGATCGCCTGGTAGGTGCTGACCGTGACCTCGCCCAGGCCGTAGCGCTGCGCGAGCGGCTGGAGCGTGAGCGCGAGCGGGATCGTCGTGCAGTTGGGGTTGGCGATCAGCGAGGTCTCGCTCGTGATCCGACGGTGGTTGACGCCCGCGACCACCAAGGGGACCGCAGGATCGCCGCGGTAGGTGTTGCTCTTGTCGATCACCTTGTAGCCGAGCGCGACCAAGCGCGGGCAGTAGCGGGCGCTGTACTCGTCGTCGAGCGCGACGAAGGCCAGGTCGCCCTCGGGCGCGTCGTCGTGCTCGAGCCGATCGGCCGCGCCGACCTCGAGCGTGCGACCGGCGTGGTCGAGGGTCTGATCGCGCGAGGCGAAGAGCGAGAGCTCGGCCTCGGGCCAAGCGCGATCGATCAAGGTGAGCAGTTCGCGGCCGACCAGGCCGGTGGCGCCGAGGATGCAGATGCGCATGGGTGGGGAGAATAGCCCGAAGCGACGCGAGCACGAGGCCTGCGAGGGCTCACACGTGCTCGGTCACACCGGGCCCCGGTGAGCCCGACCCACGCCCGTGTTAGCAGTCGCCCATGTCGTCACGCGCCGAGCAGACCCCGCGCAGCTTCGATCCCGCCATCACCGAGCTCACCGTCAAGACCATCAAGGGTCTGGCGATGGACGGGGTGCAGAAGGCCAACTCGGGTCACCCCGGCATGCCGATGGGCTGCGCCTGCCTCGCGACCGTGCTGTGGACCGAGTTCTTGGTCCACGATCCGCGCGACCCCAACTGGTTCGATCGCGATCGCTTCGTGCTCTCGGCCGGCCACGGCTCGATGCTGCTCTACTCGCTCTTGCACCTGACCGGCTACGACCTGCCGATGGCGGAGCTCGAGAACTTCCGCCAGTGGGGAGCCAAGACCGCCGGCCACCCCGAGCAGGGTCACTGCCCTGGCGTCGACGTGACCACCGGCCCGCTCGGCTCGGGCTTCGCCGCTGGCGTCGGCCTGGCGCTGGCCGAGCGCTTCATGGCCCATCGCTACAACCGCGAGGGCCACACCGTCGTCGACCACATGACCTGGGGCATCGTCAGCGACGGCGACCTGATGGAGGGCATCGCGTCCGAGGCCGCCTCGCTCGCTGGCCACCTCGGGCTCGGCAAGCTGATCTATCTCTACGACGACAACCACATCTCGATCGATGGCGCGACCGACATCTCGTTCACCGAGGACGTCGGGGCTCGCTTCGTCGCCTATGGCTGGCATGTCGAGCACGTCGACGGCCATGACCCCGCGGCGATCCGAGCGGCGATCGCCAAGGCCCGCAGCGTCGGCGACAAGCCGAGCTTGATCGCCTGCCGGACCATCATCGCCCAGGGCTCGCCCAACAAGGCCAACAGCTCCGACGCCCACGGTGCCCCGCTCGGCGCGGCCGAGATCGCCGCGACCAAGCAAGCGATGGACTGGCCGCTCGAGCCGAGCTTCTACGTGCCCACGCAGGTCCGCGAGACGCTCGCTCGCCAGCTGATCGGTCTGAGCGCCGCGAATGCGACCTGGACCTCGCGCCTCGCCGCCTACCACGAGGCCGAGCCTGCGCTCGCCCGCGAGCTCGACGACTTGCTCGCCGGCAAGCTGCCCGCCGCCGTGTTCACGGCCCTCGACGCGGCGCTGGCCAGCTTCCCGATCGGCGGCTCGGTCGCGACCCGCAAGGCCGGCCACAAGGTGCTCTCGGTCTTGACCGAGGCCCACCCGACCTTCCTGGGCGGCTCGGCCGACCTCGCCGGCAGCAACGGCGTGCTGCTGCCCAACACGCCCGGCCAGTCCAAGCAGCACCCCGAGGGTCGCAACATTCACTTCGGCGTGCGCGAGCACGGCATGGCCGGCATCTGCAACGGCCTCGCCCTGCACGGCGGCCTCCGGGTGTTCGACGCGACCTTCTTGGTCTTCTCCGACTTCATGCGCGGGGCCCTGCGCCTGAGCGCGCTGATGAACCTGCCGATCGTCCACGTCTTCACCCACGACAGCTTTTGGTTGGGCGAGGACGGCCCGACCCATCAGCCGATCGAGCAGCTCGCCAGCTTGCGAGCGATGCCCAACCTCCACGTGATCCGGCCCGCCGACGCGCGCGAGACCGTCGGCGCCTGGAAGCTCGCGCTCGAGCGCATGACCGGCCCGACCGCGCTGCTGCTGACCCGGCAGAACCTGCCCACCTACGCCTCGACCAACGTCGAAGGCGTCGCCCGAGGCGGCTACGTGGTCTGGGAGCCGGAGGGTTCGAAGCTCGATCAGCTCGCGGGAATCTTCGTCGCGACCGGCAGCGAGGTCGAGCTCGCGATCACGGCCGCGCAGCAGCTCGCCCAGACCGGCGCGGCGATCCGCGTGGTCTCGCTGCCTTGCTGGGAGGCCTTCGCCGAGCAGTCGGCCGCCTACCGCGAGTCGGTCTTGCCGGCGGCGATCGGCCGCGAGCGTCGGCTCGCGATCGAGGCCGGTTGCTCGATGGGCTGGGAGAAGTTCGCCGATCACGTGCTCGGCATCGATCACTTCGGCGCCTCGGCGCCGGCCGAGGTCCTGGCCGAGAAGTTCGGCTTCACGGTCGCGGGCGTGCTGGCCAAGTGGGCCGCTGCCCAGGGCTGAGCTTCAGCGTGGCTCGGCGCGGCCGAGGTAGACCATCACCCCAGCCATCACGCTCGCGCCGGCGTCGTAGCCGAGCGCGTGGCCGGGCGCTTGTCCGCCGATCTCGATCTGCAGCGAGGCCCGAGACGCGAGCGCGAACTCGACCCCGAAGTGGCCGCCACCGCCGACCTTCCAGGTTCGCCCGACATTGGTGGGATGGAGGCGCGCGCCGACCCAGGCACCGCCGCCTCCATACACGCGCAGCAAGCCGAGCAAGACCGGGCTGCGACCGAAGAGCTCGAGCCCGCTGTCGAAGACTGGATCGCGGACGCTGTCGAGCCCGGCGTCGGCGTCGGAGTAGACCATGACCCCGCGGACCCGCACGCCGAAGAACTGACCGACGCGCCAGCCGAAGGGGATGTCGACCTTCAGGCTCTGCGCGAAGTGAGCCTGACCCCAAAAGCCCATGTCGAAGCCGACGCCGACCCCACGCCAGATCCGGTTGATGCGATCGAGCTGAGCAGGCGTCGCGAGTTGGCCGAGCACGGGCGGCTTGGGCCGCGCGGCGAGGTCCTCGACCGACTCGGCTTCGGGCTCGGCCGCCGCAGCGAGCGAGGGCAGAGCGAGCGTGCCAACGAACATGAGCGGGGCGATGGTTCGGTGCATGACCGAGCACGAATAGGCCGAGCCGCGCCTGCACGTGCGAGCAAAAGCGGCGCGAGGCCAGAGGGCCCGGGCGCTCGAATTGCCGGGGCCGACTTGTTACGCTCCCGGCGATGGCCGACCCCACGCGCCCGGCGACGACCAGCCTCGACGAGACCTCCCGGCAACCCGGCGAGTTCACGCGCGGCGACGTGTTCGGCCAGCGCTGGCGGCTCGACGAATTCCTCAACTCCGGCGGCATGGGCCGGGTCTGGCGGGCGACCGATCTTCGCTTGGACGAGTCGGTCGCGATCAAGCTGATGGACCCGAGCCTGGTCGCGACCGACCACGCCCGCGAGCGCTTCATGCGAGAGGCCCGAGCGGCCGCCAAGCTGCGCGGGCCCAACGTCGTGCAGGTCCTCGACTTCAACGTGGACGCGGTGAGACGGGTGCCCTACATGGCGATGGAGCTGCTGCGTGGCGAAGACCTCGCGCGCCGGCTCGGTCGCGGCTCGATCGGCTACCTGCAAACGGTCTCGATCATCGCGGACATCTGCGCCGCGATCGCGCCGGCGCATCGGCTGCAGATCATCCACCGCGACCTCAAGCCGGCCAACGTGTTCTTGGTCGAGGGCGAGCGCGGCTCGATCGCCAAGGTCCTCGACTTCGGCGTGGTCAAGCTCGCGGTCGAGGGCATCGGTGACGATGGCCAGCCGCTCACGCTCGCTGGCGCCAAGCTGGGCACGCTCGCGTACATGAGCCCCGAGCAGATCGACAACCCGCAGTCGGTCGATCATCGGGCCGACCTGTGGTCGATCGGTGTGATCGCATTCGAATGTCTGACCGGTCAGCGACCTTATCGGGCCGACTCGACCGTCGAGCTGATCCACCAGATCTGCCTGGCCAAGCCGGTCGTGCCCTCGCAGATCGTCGAGGTCCCGCGCGGCTTCGATGCCTGGTTCGCCAAGGCCACCCACCGCGATCGTGACCAGCGCTTCGCGAGTGCGAGCGAGCTGCTCGATGGTTTTCGCTCGCTCAGCGCCGAGACGACCCCGCGCAAGCCCGGCCGGGTCACGAGCGCGCCCGAGCCGAGCGGCCTCCCGCTCGAGAGCTGGGCCTCGGACGCGAGCCAGATCGACATCCGCGTGCTCGAGGACATGACCTTCAAGAACGCGGTCGTGCACGAGTTCCTCGACAGCGGCAACAAGCACTTCGTCTCGGGCGGCAAGGGCCTCGGCAAGACCTTGCTGCTGACCTACAAGCGCTTCTTGCTCAGCGAGCAGTACCAAGCCGGCGAGGGTCGAGCGCCGGCCGGGGTCAAGTTCGTGCCCGAGGGTCGGCCCTACCTCGACCTGATGGGCGACCTCCCGAGCGTCAGCCAGGTCGAGATCGATCTGATGTCCTCGCTGGCCCGCTGCAAGCGGCTGTGGGGGTTCGGCTTTCGCGTCTGCGCGATCTCGCATCACCCGGGCCTGCTCGGGCCCGAGGACGCCGAGGACCTGGCCGAGTTCCCCCGGCGGCTGCGAGCGATGCTCGAGGGTCGCGCGGCCGAGCCGACCATCGTCGTCAAGGAATTGCTCGCGCTCTCCTACGCGCAGATCAACCGGCTGATCGACCAGTCCGAGAGCTTCCTCGAGTACAAGCTCCGCTCGCTGCACAGCCCGATGTTCATCTTCGTCGACAAGCTCGACCAAGCCCTGCGCTCGCTCCCGCGCGAGGCGTGGATCCACATGCAGGCCGGCATGATCGAGGCCGCGTGGGATCTGATGAACACCAACCGGCACATCAAGATCTTCGCGACCATCCGCGAAGAGGCCTTCGCCAGCTACGAGTCGGACATCAAGACCAACCTCTACGGCGCGACCTCGGCCCTGCGCTACTCCAAGCGCGACCTCCAAGACCTGCTCGAGACCCTGACCCTCTTCTACGAGCACCTCCCGCTGCGCGACTTCGTGATCCTCGACGTCGTCAGCGCCCGAGGCTCGCGCAGCGAGCCGGCCTTCGACTTCATCTATCGGCACACCCTCGGCCGCCCGCGCGACCTCGTGATCATCGCGTCCGAGATCTCGCGCAACCGCGAGTCGCTCGACGAGCGCACCTTCAAGCGGATCGTCCAAGACACCAGCGCGAGCATGCTGGTCTCCAACGTCTTCGACGAGATGCGGGTGTTCCTCGAGGTCCTGTGCGAGCGCGCGGCCCGGGGCAAGTTCCTGGCCTCGCTGCCCTACAACATCCTCACCCACGACGAGGTCGTCGAGATCTGGTGCCGCTTCCACGGCGTCGATCGCGACTACTACGATCTGCACGGGCGCGAGGCCGAGGACGTCTACCACCCCTTTCGCGAGCTCTACGACTGCGGCCTGCTCGGCCTGATCGCCCGCGACCCGACGACCGAGCGCCGCAGCCAACGCTTCCGCCAGCCGCACGAGGCCGTCGCCGGCTCGCAGCGACAGCTGCCCCGCTCGAGCCACTACCTGCTCCACCCCGCGCTCCAGGCCCTGGTCACCCAGCTGGCCGCCGGGGGCAACTTCGCCGTGTTCCGCCACATCGTGGTCGGCCACGAGCGCTCGTGGCCGCAGCACTTCGACCACCTCGTCGACATCCAGCGCGTGCTCTTCCGCTCGATCGAGCCCAGCGACGACGACAGCGAGGCCGCCGTGTTCGAGCTGCTCACCCTGCTCGAGGGTGAGCTGGCTGCCGGCGAGGGCTTCGATGTCGCGCGGCGCAAGGTCGCCGGCAGCGAGGTGTTCGGCTGGTTGACGAGTCGGCTCGAGCAGCTCGGCCGCGACGAGCTCCACCTCGCCCTGCTCGAGCTCTTCCCGCGGAGTTAGCAGGCATCCGCGAAGGATCCTTCGCGGTTGCTCGGGTTCTCGATGGACGGGCTTCACGGGCGCTTCAAAGCGAAGCCTCGAGTTTCGCGTAGGGCCGATCCGAGCTCTCACGCTGTCTGTTGGCGACGGCGAGGACCCTCGAAGGCCAAGGCGCGCGGGGGAAAGAGGGTCGCTCCGAGGCGAGTCGAGCCCCTGACTTCGATGCACGAGCACCACGATCATCAAAGACCTTCAACCGGGGAGAGGGCGTCGGCGATTCGAAGGGCGACGTGTTTGAGCCCGAGCGGGCGACCCTCTTTCCCACCGCAGAGCCTGGTTGTCGAAGACACGATCCTCCGCGAACGACCCACCGAGCCAGCGTTCGCGAAGGATCCTCCAGCAGCTCAGATCGAGATCGATCCCTTGCGAAATTCGCTGGTCCCGATCATCGCGTTGATCAACACGGGCTTGCCCGCCCTCGCCAACGCTTGCGCCCGCTCGATCGTCTCGCCAATCTTCGCCGGATCGTCGAGCAGCAAGCCCTCGCCGCCATAACCCTGCGCGACCAAATGATAGTCGCTACGCCGCAGCAGCGTCCCGCACGCGTCGCCGAGCAAGGTCACCTGGTCGCGAGCGATTTGGTTCCACGAGCCGTCGTTGCCGACCAGGGCGATCGGGGCCATGCCGTGACGAACGTAGGTGTCGAACTCGGCCAGCGAATAGGCCGACGAGCCGTCGCCGTAGATCAGCCAGGTCTCGGCCTGCTTGCGGCAAGCTCCGGCCGCGATCGCAAAGCCACCGCCGACGCCGAGCGTGCCGAACACCCCGGGGTCGAGCCACGAGAGCGGTCGCCGGGGTTTCAAGATGTAGGCCGCCGTGGCCACGAAGTCGCCGCCGTCGACCACGAGCACGCTGTCGTCGGCCATGCGCTGCTCGAGCTGCAAGAAGAGCTCGATCGGGTTGAGCCCGCCGCTCAGCGGCTCCTTGCCCTGCTCGACGATCTCGTGGTCGCGCGCGCGCTCGGCCTGTTGCAGCTGCGCGTGCCACTCGACCCAGCGCGCGGGCTTGGCCGTGAAGCGGCGGCCGAGCTGCTGGAGCACCCGGCCCGAGTCGGCGTGGATGCCCAGGGTCGGGCGGCGGTTCTTGACCAGCGCGGCCTCGTCGAGGTTGACGGTCACGAGCTTGGCCTTGCGGTTGATCGCCTGGCCGTAGCCGAGCCGAAAGTCGAGCGGGAAGCCGCAGACCAGCGCGAAGTCGGCCTGCTTGAGCGCGGCGCTGCGCTTGTGACGATATTGCAGGTCGTGGTCGCGACCGAGCAGCCCGCGAGCCATGCCAGCCAAGAACACGGGCGCGCCCAGCTTGCCGAGCGCGTCGGCGATCAGCCCGACCTCGGCCGAACGCGCGACCGCCTGCGAGCCCACCACGATCACCGGCCGCTCGGCGTCGCGCAGCAGCCCGAGCAAGCGCCCGAGCTCGAGCACGTTCGCCTCGGGGATCGCCACGCTCGCGGGATCGGAGGGCTCGGGCCCCGGCGCGCCCCAGAACTGGCGGGCGAGGTGCTGCTCGAGGTAGGCCCGGGTCGCGAAGCCGACCAGGTTCTTGGGGTTCTTGACCCCGCCTTGATCGATGTACCACTCGCGGACCGTGCTCTCGGCGTAGAGCAGGTCGACCGGGACCTCGACGAAGACCGGGCCGGGCACGCCCTCGCGGGCGATCCGAAACGCGCTCTCGACCGTCGCGACCAGCTGCCGGACCGATCGCGGCGTGAACACGTGCTTGACGTGCGGCCGCATCAGCGCGCGCTGATCGATGTCTTGCAGCGCGCCCCGACCCTCGAGCACCGTCGCCGTCTTGCCGCCGAAGATCACCAGCGGCGACTCGGCCAGCTGGGCGTTCTTGACCGCGGTGATCGTGTTGGTCAGGCCCGGGCCCGCCGTGACCGCGGCGACGCCCGGGATGCCGCTCATGCGCGCGCTGGCGTCGGCCGCAAACACGGCGCTGGCCTCGTCGCGAACGTCGATGACCGCGATCCCAGCCCGCTTGGCGCCGACCAAGATCGGCGAGATGTGACCACCGCACAGGGTGTAGAGCTGCCGGACCCCTTGCCGGGTCAGCACGCGCGCGATGATCTCTCCGCCGTCCATGTCTGGCTGGTCTGGGGTGTCTGGCATGTCTCGTCTCGTCACTTTCGATCGAGCACGTGCTGATCGAGCACGGCGCAGTTGAAGGTCCCGACCAGCACCGCTTCGCCGTCGCGGCCGTCGTCGCCGAGGATGAACACCTCGACCTCGACCTCGCGCTTGCGCCCGGCCTCGCGGACCAGCACGGCGCGAGCGCGGACCGACTCGCCCGCGCGGACCGGCGCCGTGAACCGGATGCTGGCCGAGCCGAGCACCACGTTGGGGTGATTGACGGCCAGCATCGCCGCGTGGTCGGCCGCCCCGAACACGAAGCCGCCGTGGACCAGCCCGCGATCGTCGACGGCCATCGTCGGCGTCGTCGCGAGCACGACCTCGGCCTGGCCCGCGGCCAGCCGCTCGGCCCGTCCGCACAAGCTCGTATCGATGTCGAGGTGGGTTGCGGGTCCAGTCATCGCCCTGTCCCGTGTAGCATCCCGGCCATGGCGAACGCCACGAGCTTCTGCCCCGAGTGTGGGACCGAGAATGGCGACGATGCCAGCAAGTGTAGCGCCTGCGGTCGCTCGCTCGACGCCATGGCCGAGCTCGAGCGCGCCGGCAAGGTCGTGCGTGGTCGCAAGCTTCGCGGCTCGGTCGCCGCGACCGCGGCCGGCATCTGCGTCGGCTTCGTCGTGCTCTCGTGGCTGGCCGGGCTCTCGCTGCGGATCGATGTCCAGACCGTGATGCAATTCGACGGCGAGGAGTTCCGTGCGATCGAGCTGCTCGCCGCCGAGGCTGGGCTCTGGCAGGTGTTCGGCAGCGTGGTCGGGTTCGCGGCCGCGGGCCTGATCGCCGCCTCCGTGTTCGGCGGCCGCTACCTCAAGGAGGTCCTGCTCGGCGCGGCGGCGGGCTTGGCCCTGCAAGGGCTGATCTGGTTCGCGATGATCCAGCTGGCCGGGGGCACGCTCGCGGGCGACCTGTGGATCGTCGGCGAGGGCTTCGTGATGCGCGGTCCGGCCCCGGTCCTGCTCGGCCAGATGCTCTTGCTGATGCTCTTCGGCGCGATGCTGGCCGCGTTCACCGGCTTCGTGGTCCGCGAGCTGATCACCGGCAAGTCGGCCTGTGTCCACTGTGATCGGCCCTACTCGATCCGCCCGACCCCGCCCGCTCGCTGCCCCCACTGCGACGCCGAGCAAGCCCGCGACGGCGTGCAGTGGGGCTGGGTCTTGCTCTTCGCGGCCGGCGGCACGCTGATCTGGACCTTGGTGCTCGCGTTCTTGCGCGAGCCGCTGGGCATCGCGCTGCAATGCCACGAGCAAGTCGGCGGCGAGCAGCTCTCGGCGGTCTGCGAGGCCGCGCTTCGCAACGACGACTTCACGATCTTCTTCACCCAGCGCAGCTTCACCGAGGTCGCCTACTGGGCGATCGATCAAGGCCGCTTCCTCGAGGTCGGCGCGGCCTGGATGTTCACCGCCCCGATCGCCTTGATGTTCGCGCTCAAGCGCGGCGCTCGAGCCTCCGGCGCCGCCCTGATCCCGACCTTGTGGCTGCTCGCCAGCTTCGTCGTCATGGTCGTGCTCGCCGACCTCGGCGGCAGCGAGCAAGGCTTCTTGTTCTTGATGCGCCTGCAGGTGCTTGCCTTGGTCGCGTGGGGCGTCGCCGGAGCGCTCGGGCTCGCGCTCGCCTACAAGCTCCGCTTTCGCAACGAGGCCGCGTTCCTCGACGAGATCGAGTGAGGCGACTCGGCCCCGCGCGGCGCTTCGACGAGCTGGCCCTGCTGGCGCTGCGCGAGCTGCTGCGTGGCTGGCCGCGCGCGGCTCCGATCGATCAGGCTCGAGGCCGCTGCACGGTCCTCGTCCTGGGCCTGATCGTCCTGCTCCACGCCGAGGACCACGGCCTGCTCGCGGGCGAGCCCTCGCTCGACGAGTCTGCGCGTGAGCCCGAACGACTGCTCCGTCGGGTTCACGCGCTCTTGCCAAGCGAGGGTCCGCCGCCGCGTCTGCGCAAGGGCAGCTTGGTTCGAGCCCTGCTCGCGCTGCGCGTTCACGACGGCGAGCGCGTGTCCTATCACCAGCTCGAGATCGAGCAGATTGGCGCCGCCTACGAGGCGATGCTGGGCTTCGACGTCGTTCGGACCGAAGCCGGCGCGCTCGACCTGGTCCCCGGCACCGCGCGGCGCCGCAGCGGCTCGCACTACACCCCGCTCGCGCTGGCCGAGTCGAGCGTCGCCACCACCTTGGCGCCGCTGCTCGACTCGCTCGGCGACGCGCCCTCGCCCGCGCAGATCCTCGCGCTCGAGGTCTGCGATCCGGCGATGGGCTCGGGCGTGTTCTTGCTCGCCGCTTGCCGACAATTGGCCGACGCGCTGGTTCGGGCGAGCCCCGAGCTCGAGCCCCTGCACGCGCGCCGCTTGGTCGCGACCCACTGCTTGCACGGCGTCGACAAGGACCCGATCGCGGTCGGCCTCGCCAAGCTCTCGCTCTGGCTCTTCAGCGCCGCCACCGAGCCACCCTCGACGTTTCTGGATCACGCGTTGCGCTGCGGTGACTCGCTGGTCGGGCTCTCGCGAGCCCAGATCGCCGCCTTCGATTGGCGAGCCTCGGACTCGGACGAAGCGAGTGACGCCGGCCACGAAGGCGACGCCCGACTCGTCGCCGACGCCCTGATCGCCGCCTTCTTCGTCGGCCAGACGACCACCCAGCGCGAGCGCCTGCGCGCCAGCCATGCCGCGCTGGTCCAGCGCTGCCGCGCGGGTGATCACGAAGCCCGAGTCGAGCTCGAGGCGATCGTCGAAGCCCTGCGCGTCGACCTTGGCGTCACGCCCTTGCATTGGCAGCTCGAATTCCCCGAGGTGTTCGCCCAAGGCGGATTTCGAGCGCTGGTTGGAAACCCACCTTTTCTCGGCGGCACGCGGATCTCGAGCGGCGCGCCCAAGTCCTATCTCGCCTGGCTCGCGGCTCGCTGGGGCGGCGGCAACCGGGCCGATCTGTGCGCCTATTTTTTTCGCCTCGCCTACGCGAGCCTGGCCCCGCGTGGCTGCATGGGCATGATCGCGACCAACACGATCGCCCAAGGCGACACCCGCGAGCTCGGGCTCGCGCCGATCCTTCGCGCGGGCGGGGTCATCTACGCCGCGCAGACCCGGATCAAGTGGCGCGGCGCGGCGGTCGTGCATGTCAGCGTCGTCCACCTCGCCAAGGGGCTCGACCCCGCCAAGACCTTGAACGGTCGCTCGGTCGCTCGCATCTGTGCGTTCTTGACCACGAAGGGCCCCGACTTCTCGCCGCAGCGGCTCGCGGCCAACAAGTCGATCGCCTACGAGGGCGTCAAGCCCTACGGCGACGGCTTCCTCTTCGAGGCCGACAAGCCCAAGGCCAGCCCGCTCGCGCGCATGCACGCCTTGCTCGCCGATGCACCCGACAACGCCCGCTGCATCTTCCCCTTCATCGGTGGCGAAGCGATCAACGGCGCGCCCGACCACGCGCCCTCGCGCTACATCATCGACTTCGGCGCGCGGCCCGAGGCCGAGATCGCGGCCAACTGGCCCGAACTGCACGCGATCGTCCTGGCCAAGGTCAAGCCCGAGCGCATGACCAAGGCCGCCGATGTGGCCCAGCGACCGTGGTGGCAGTACTGGAGGCCGCGGCGCGAGCTCTTCGCCGCGATCGCCCCGCTGCGCAGCGTCTTGGCCCTCTCTCGCCATCAGCATCGCTGGGCGGTCGCTCGCTTGCCGACCGGCTTGATCTACTCCGAGGGCGTCGTGGTGTTCGCGATCGACGTCGCGTCGGGCTTCGCGATCTTGCAGTCGCGCGTGCACGAGCTGTGGGCGCGGACCTTCGCGTCGACGATCAAAGACGACCTTCGCTACACCCCGACCGATTGCTTCGAGACCTTCCCCTTTCCCCGCGACTGGCGGGTCGATCGCGAGCTCGAGGCCGCTGGCGAGGCCTATCTGACCGTCCGCGCCGCCGCGATGGTCCGCAGGGGCGAGGGCCTGACCAAGCTCTACAACCGCTTCCACGACCCCGATCAGCGCGACCCGGACATCGTCGAGCTCCGCGAGCTCCACGCCGCGATCGATCGCGCGGTGCTGGTCGCCTACGGCTGGCACGACCTCGCCGAGCGAGCCGCCTGCGAGTTCGAACTCGAACACGCGCGGGTCGAAGAGCACCTGCGCCGCAAGACCAAGCGGCCACGAGCGCGGCGCCTCGCGTGGTCGCAAGAGTTTCATGACGAGCTGCTCGCTCGCTTGCTCGAACTCGCCGCGCGCCGAGCCGACGAGGACGCCGACGCCGACGATGCAACGCGGTCGAGGGGGTTGCCCCTCGCGAGCGCGAACGGTTAGGCTGCACGGGTCGATGAGCGAACAGCCGAACGAAGAGTGGGGCACACGTCTAGGCGTGATCCTGGCGGTGGCCGGCTCGGCCGTGGGCCTGGGCAACTTCTTGCGCTTCCCCGGCCAAGCAGCGGCCAACGGCGGTGGGGCCTTCATGATCCCCTACTTCTGCGCGCTGCTGGTGCTCGGCATCCCGATCGGCTGGGCCGAGTGGACGATGGGCCGCTACGGCGGGCGCAAGGGCTTCCATTCGGCGCCCGCGATCATGGGCGCGGTCGGCAAAGGCAAGCTCGCGCGCTACCTCGGGATCATCGGCGTCCTGATCCCGCTCGGGGTCTCGTTCTACTACGTGTTCATCGAGGCCTGGTGCCTCGGCTACTGCTGGCAATTCGTCGAGGCGATGTTCGGTGGCACGGGCCTCGGCATCGATCCAGCCGCGAGCATCAGCGACCAGACCGCGGCCTCGTCGGGCTTCTTCAACGAGTTCACTGGCCAGCGCGCCAACGGGGTCGTGTTCACCGAGTTCGGCGAGACCGCGCTCTTTTGGCTCGCGGTCATCGCGATCAACGTCTTCTTCGTGTTCCGCGGCCTGTCCAAGGGGATCGAGAAATTCTGTAGCTTGGCCATGCCGGCCATGGCCATCTGCGCCGCGCTCGTGCTGGTCCGCGTGCTGACGCTGCCGGCCAACCCCGATGCGCCCGAGCAGAGCGTCGCCAACGGGCTCGGCTTCATGTGGAACCCCGACTTCGCCGCGCTCGCCAAGCCCGACACCTGGATGGCCGCCGCCGGACAGATCTTCTTCAGCCTCTCGGTCGGCTTCGGCGTGATCATCAACTACGCCAGCTACCTCAAGAAGAAGGACGACGTCGTGCTCTCGGGCCTGACCGCGTCGGCGACCAACGAGGTGTTCGAGGTCGGCTTCGGCGGGATGATCACCCTGACCTCCTCCTTCGTGTTCCTCGGCCTCTCCGGCACCATCGCCGCCGTCAAAGCCGGGACCTTCGGGCTCGGCTTCACGACCCTGCCGGTCGTCTTCGCCCACATGCCGCTCGGCAACCTGATCGGCGCGCTGTGGTTCTTCATGCTCTTCCTGGCCGCGATCACCAGCTCGCTGTCGATGTTCCAGCCGACCCTCGCCTTCGTCCAAGAGGCGCTCGGCACCGACCGGACCAAGTCGACCGCGCTGGTCACCGCGCTCGGTCTCGGCGGCTCGGCCTGGGTGGTCTGGTTCAGCCAGGGCTCGGTCGCGCTCGGCACCATCGACGACTGGGTCGGCACCTTCTTGATCGTCGTGCTCGCGACCATCCAAGTCATCGTCTTCGGCTGGGTGTTCGGGATCGAGCGCGGCCGCAAAGAGGCCCACGAAGGCTCGCGCCTCCAGATCCCCGGCATCGTCTGGTTCATCATCAAGTACGTCGCGCCCACCTACCTCTTGGTCACGCTCGGCCGCTTCGTCTGGCAGACCCTGCCCGGCTGGATCGAAGGGCTCGGCGCCAACCCGGTCGCGCGCAACACCGTCTTTTTGATCGGCGGCGTGATCGCGATCTTGTCCACGCTCGTGTTCTTCGGCGAGAGGCGCTGGCGCTCGCTCGGCATGGACGTCGACGGCGAATACCCGCCCTACGACGAAGCCCCGCCCGTCACCCCGCCACCCGGCCAAGCTGCGGAGAGCCAGCCATGACCAACCTCGGCATCCTGTTCATGTGTGTGTCGCTGACCTCCGTCTGGGGCCTGGCGATCTGGTGCTACCGCAAGGTCCTCAGCGCCCCGCCCGACTGAGCCCGACCGAGTTCCATGGCCGACCAACGCGACCCCGACTCCACGATCACCACCTCGCTCGGAGTCGGAGTCGGCCCGACGCTCGAAGACCTGCTCGAGCACGCGGCCCGCACCCAAGCCGCCAGCTTCGGCCCAGGCAGCTTGGTCGGCGAAGTCCTCGACACCCATCACCCTCACCTCCCCCGCCGCGTGTTCGTACGAGTCCGCGACGCCGAGGGCGTACCCATCACCGCCTGGCTCCCGACCCTCGCCGAGCTGCGGATCCGCGTCGGCGCCCGCGTCCTCGTCAGCAAACCCGACAACTGGCCCGAGCCCGTCGTCCTCGGCGTCCTCACCGGCCTCGAGAGCGACCCTTCGCCCACGCTCCCCGAATCGCGCGACGAACCAGAGCTGCGGCTCGAACCCGGCGAAGCGCTCGTCATCAAAGGCCCCGACGGACGCGCGATCCTGCGGATCGCCGCGACCGCGGCCGGCCCCGAGCTGACGCTGGTGGGTGGTGACGCAGCGATCGAAGTGCCGGGGACCCTGCGGATTGGCGCTGGAGCGATCGAGCTGCGGGCGAACGAAGGTGACGTCGACATTCGCGCGCAGGGGGATACGCTGGTGCGCTCGCGCTTCATTCGGCTGAATTGAACCGGGTCCAGATCAGAAATCCCTCGCATTCCAGCGCAGGATGTCGCGCATGTCCTCGAATGTCGTGATCCCACGAAATCGGCGAGAACCCGTCACGAACGAGATCCCTTCGGACGTCTCCTCGATCGCCGCGCTCACACCTCGGAACTCGAGCTCGAGTTCGAGCAACTCGCGGCTCGAGAGCCCCGGATCTCGACACATGATCAGTCCAACATCGCGCAACGAAATGCCCGAGTCTGCCTGCATCGCCTGAATCGAGGAGTACTCGACCCGACGCGCCCCCGGATCCGGATCGCAGGACAGGCCCTGGACAACGCTGCCGTGCTCGAAGTGGACGACGAACCGCGATTCGTCACAAAACACCTCGAGAAAAGCCGGCCGCCGCCCATCCTTTGCCGCCGCCACACTCCGCTCGACCTCGTAGAGCATGACGCGAGCAACAGGCTCGAGCCCGAGGTCATCGGGGATGACCGTCGTCAACTCTGCACGATGTCGAAGTCGTCCGTCCGCATGGTCGCACCGGGACACCAAGTAGCCTGACGCCTGGTCCGCACAAACCAGTTCGTCGACCATGCAGCGCCAGTAGCGAGGTGCCGAAACCAGGATTCGGCGCCTCAACACCGTCGAAGACGAGGCGAAGCGACGCAGATCTTCGGGATCCGGGAGGATGTCGCTGCGCCACAAGGTCTCGAAGAGCGCGACGACATCAGGCTCGAGCGGACCGCCCTCGGCGTCTTCCTGCGCTCGAGGCGTCAGCCCTTCTTTGGCGCGGTATGCCCAGGGTCCATGAGCATGGATGGCCGGGCCAATGATCTGCGGAGGTTGGGGGTGGCGAGGAGTTCGCTGCGCGACGCTCTCGCAGGACATCCATTCAGGTCCGAACTTCATTTGCATATTCCTTCAAAGTCACCAATTTGTCCATCCAGATGGAGGAGGAGGGAGCTCAGGATAGTCGCGCCGAACGCGGTTCATGATATCTTTTTGTTCCGACGCATTGGGCGGTCGCCCGTGTTCGAATTCAAACTCTCGTCGAAATGAATTATATTCGTCGGCATGTGTATTTCGCAGCTCGGGAGACTTCCGATGAGTATCATGATGAGTGGCCTCATGCGACAGCGTCGATGCGATTGAATCTGTGCTATTGTTTCGCACGTAGATGACCACGGTTGGTGGGTCTCCGGGCACCAATCCCAGCGGGATATATTCGCCCGCGATCCGGGCGCCAGACTCGGTCATGGGTTTGCTTTCGAGATCGAATACAACCGAGACTCCTTCACTATTGAGTCGCTGATAGTCTTCGTACGAGACAGGGTTGTCCAGGATTGCTTGGCCGACCTTCTCACGTGCATTCTGATCGAAAGGACCCCATTCACCTTGCTCTGAGATTTTCAGCGTTCGCGCTGTCGCCTCGATGTCACCGACGCGCGGAGGATGCTCCTGTCCATCCACGTCCGCGCTGGTGCTGCGCGTGTTGGGCCCGTCCCCTTTACCCGAATGCGCGAGCCCCAGCACGTCGACCTGCACGAGCGGGTTCGTGCAGTACGCGTACAAGTTGACCGCGCTCCCGCGATGCCCGATCGGATCACTCTGAAGGTACCTCCCGAGCCCCGGATCATAGTACCGATACCGATTGTAATGCAACCCGGTCTCGGCGTCGAAGTAGTGTCCGGGCCAGCGCAAATTGTACTCGATGCGCGCGCTCGGATGGACTTCGATCGCGCCGTAGGGGTCGATCGAGCTCGCCCACCACACGATCTCGCCGCGGGCGTCCTCGATGTGCAGCGGCATGCCGACGCCGTTGCTGAATACGTGGTAAAGGTGGCCTTCCTCCGGCTTGGCGTCTCGACTCGCGAAGTCGACGAAGGCAATCGGGCTGAGCGCGTCGTGGCCGGCGTAGATGTAGATCCGTAGCGCCCCCGTGGGCGAAAGCTCGGCGGCGAGGCGGTCGCCGTCCCACCAGAACTCGCGTCGGCGATCGCCTTGTTGCGCCCACACCCTGCGACCCAGGGCGTCGTATCCGGCCCGCCACAGCCCCTCGGCCGAGTCGACCCGGACGAGCATGTCCATGCTGTCGTAGCCGTAGCGCGTGACGGCGCCTTCGCGGTGGCGCCGGACCGCGAGGCGATCGCGGGCGTCGTGTTCGAAGATCTCGTGGGCGCTCGCCCACGCTTGGTTGCCCGCGGCGAGCTCGAGCCGGGAGAGCCCGGGCTTGCTGATCAAGTTGTCGGCGGCGTCGTATTCGTAGTCGAAGCGCTCGCCGCTCGGGGCGATGACCTCGACCAGACGATGCGCGGCGTCGACTCGATAGCATGTGGTGCCGCGGGCCGAGTCCGACTCGCGCAGGAGGTCGCCCTCGGGCGAGTAGACGTAGCGCGTGCCCCAACCGAGCTGCTGACCCATGCGATCGCGCTTGCTGGTCAAGCGACCTTCGAGTCGGCCCTCGTGATCGTATTGCTGCCAGTCGAGCGTGCCGTTGCTGCACTCGCGCAAGACCACGCCCTCGTCGCTGCGTCGGAGCGTGATCGCGTCGCCGTTGGGGGCGAGGATCGTGTGCTGGCCTCGCCCGCGTTGGTGAACGACTTCGAAGCGATCGAAGAGGCGCGTGCGCTCGCTGGCCCAGCCCGCGCGGCGCTCGAGGCCCTGATCATCGCGCAGGTCGAGGGTGCGGCGTCCCTCGAAGTCGTAGGCGAGCCGAACCTCGTGCGCCTCGGTCGACGCCTCGACGATCCGGCCGCGCGCGTCGTAGTCGAAGCGCTGCTCGCCACCGCTGGCCAGCTCGCGCCGAGCGACGAAGTGGTTGGCGTGGAACTCGGCGTTGCGGAAGATCAGCCGACCCTCGCCGTCGTACTTGGCGACGAAGTGATCGCCCAGGTCGTACTCGTAGACGTCGCGCAAACGATCGCCGCGCCAGACCTGGGTCAGCCGCTCGCCCGGGTCGTAGCCCCAATGGGTCGTGTTGCCGAGCGGATCGCTCAGCGCGATCATCTGTTCGAGCGTCGACCAGTGGTAGCGCGTGACGTGGCCGAGCGCGTCGACGCGCTTGCCGACCAGGTTCCACGAGGTCGTCGTGCAGGCTCGAACTTGGCCGTCGCGGTCGGCTTGGGCGACGAGGTTGCCGGATGCGTCGTACTGCCACTGGCGAGTCCGGCCGAGCGCGTCGACCTCACGAAGTTTGCGACCGAGCGCGTCGACTTCGACGCGTGGCGCATGCGAATCGGGAGAGTGCGCCGCGCCGCCACGCAGGCGAAAGACCGAGCGGGCGAAGGGTCGAAGCTCGGCGGGGATCGCATCGAGCAGGCGCCCGCTCGCGCCGAACATCGCAGCCGCGTCGAGCTCGATCAGCCCGCCGAAGTGGCGCGTGAGCGCATCGTTGGCGAGCTCGCGCTCGAAGGGGTCCGCGAGCTTCGGCATCTCGAGCTCGGGCGGATACAGGTGACCGAAGCGATCACGACGAGCGTAGTGGGCCCCCTCGGCGTCGTAGAGCCACTCGAGCACCCGACCGCCTGGATCGATCTCGCGCAGGATTCGGCCCTCGGCATCCCGCTCGCGCCGGGTCCGGCCGCCCTGAGGGTTGACGATCTCGACGATGAACCCGTCTTTGTCGTAGTGAAAGTGCCAGAGGGCCTCGTTGCCCTCGGCGTAGCGCGTGGTCCGATCCTCGGGGATGTACTCGACCTTGGCTTGCCAGAGGCCGTCCTGTCCGCTCGCCCAGATGCAGCGTCCTTGCAAGTCATAGGCGAAGGAATAGGCGTAACCACGAGGGTCGATCTGCCGGATCCAAAAATGCCGAAGATCATATTCGTAGACCCAGTCGCCGCCGAGCGCATCGCGGGCCCGCGCGAGCTCCCCAACCTCGCTATAGAGGCAGGAGAATCGAACGATCGCGGGGCTCGCCCGCTCGACGATCGCGGTGATTCGGCCGGAGTCATCGTATTGAAAGTCGTAGATTCGGCGCTCGTGGAGCGCTTGGCGAGAACGGTCGACACAGGTCTGGATCCGCCCCTGCTCGTCGTATTCGAACACGAGCTCGCGGGCCTCGCTGCGCAGCTCGACCAGCCGCAGCGGCCCGGCGAAGCGGTCGCCGGCGAACACCATGGTCGGCTCCGCGCGCGTCCTGAGCTCGTAGCGATCCGGGCGAACGCGCGTGAGCCGATAACCCTGCGCCAAGCATTGGGATTCGCCGTGTTGGAATTTCGGAAACTCCAGCGCGACCCCGTCCCAGTCGACGAAGGTCGATTGATGAAGCCGGACGTCGAGCGTACGCTGGTAGATGTGACGAAAGCCGAACCCGAGCGGCCCGTCTTCGTGCGCCCGAGCGCTGGAATAGTGGCGCTTCCACGCGAAGAGCTCGCCCGAGACGAAGTCGGTGAATTGATCGAAGTTTTCGCCCGTGACCAGATAGATCGGGTGTGAGCCGTTGCCGCAGTGGGCGTTGGCCCGCCGCGACGAGCGGAGCTTCTTGGCCGCAGCGGCGACCGCCTTGACCCCTTTCATCAAGGCGCCGATCACCATCTCGCCGATCGGCGGGCAAGGGAAGCCGCCGATCAAGACGGTCGGCGCGGGCGGCCCGACCAACGCGCCCATTCCCGGTGGAATGCCCGGATCCTTGCCGCAGAGCAGCTTGATTGCGAGCGTGGCCGCGTCGGCGGCGGCCTGGGCGGCGGCTGCTGCTTGCCCGGTCGCGACGGCCCCGGCTGCGCCCGCGAGCACGCCCGCGCCGCCCATCGCGATGGCGAAGGGCCCCATCGAGGTCGGGTTGCAGTGCTTGGTGAGGTCCAAGATCCGCGCCGCTCGAGCGCCGCCGACGAACACGTTGCTCGAGCCCGTGAACACCTCGAAGGGTGGCGCGAGCGAGCCACAGGTGACCGAGATCCCGATGTCGCCTGCGCGCGCGAGCGGGAGGCCGCAGCCGAGCACCGAGATCGCTCCCGATCCGACCAACATGCCGATGCTCGGCAAGGGCACCGGCGGCGCCGGAGGGATCAACGAGGGCGGGTGCGTGTGGGCGTGCGGCATGCCGACGTGCATGCCCAGCAAGGTGATCGCCGGCATCGCAGGGAAGAGCGCGGCGATCGGTGCCGTGAAGCCTGCGAAGGCTTGATCGATCAACTGTTGGGGCGCACCGACGACTCCGAGCACGCCGCCGAGCCCCTGCGCCACCCAGCCCGCCGCGCCCTGCTCGGGCGGCGGCGCGTTCATGAAGGGCGCGGCGGTCGAGTTGATGACGTCGAGCGCACAGTCGATTCCAGGCGTGCCGGTCGGCGCGACCAAGGGTGGATGTGGGGCTCGAGGGGCCGTCGCGGGCCTTGGCCGACCCGAGGCCGCGCTGGGGATCGGGCTCGTCATCGCGGCGCCCCCTGCTGACGCCGCACGAGCTCCTCGACCACGGCGCGCTCGTGCTCGACCTCTCGTTGCTCGCGTCGCATGCCGGCTTTGGCGTAGAGGTCGGCCTGCTTGGCGAGCACCGACTTCCAGCAATGAAAGTGCTCGTAGGTCCGGGCGAGCTCGGCGGCGCGCGCGTAGCTGGCCAGCGCGTCGGCGTGCTTGGCCTGGGCGAGCTGGGCGTCGCCGCGCTTCTCGTGCAGCTCGCAAGTGGCGAAGGGGTTGAGCACCGAGGCGGCGACCTTGGTGCCCGAGTCGGCGTAGCTCTCGGCCTCGGCGAAGTGCCCGAGCGCCATGCAGACGTCGGTGATCGCGTTCAACGAGGTCAGCAAAACCGGCAACGCCTTGCCCGCGAGCGCGACCGCGATGCCTTGCTGGAGTCTGTGCTTCGCCATCGGCGAGTCGCCGGCGGCGTGCAAGGTCTCGCCCGCGCCTTGCAAGCAGAGCGCCTGCATGCTCGGCTGCTGCTCGCGCTCGAAGTAGTCGTGCAGCGCCCCATACTTTTGCAGGGCGGCGTCGTGGCGCTGGTAGGCGAAATCGATCGCCGCGAGCTGCAGCAAGCAGAGCATTCGCTCGAGCGCGGGCAAGCGCCGATCGGCCGCGTCGAGCGAGAGCGAGTTGGTCAGCGCGGCGGTCGAGAAGTCGAGCTCGTAGATCAAGACATGCGGGGCCGGCCACGAGCGCAGCGCGGGCACGAGCAGGGGCGGCTCGCGAGGATCCCAGACGACCACGCGCAGCGCCGCCATCCACTCGGGCACATCGGGGTGGGGCGTGACGCTGGCGATCAGCCGGGCGTAGCTGCCGACGTCGCTGCACTCGAGCGGCAGCAAGCCCGCGACGACTCGATGGTCGCGCTCGTCGGGCAGCAGACGCGGCAAAAAGCGCAGCAGCTCGGCGAGGCGCCGCTCGGGCGGCAAGCGAGGGTCACACAGCTCGAGCGGCAGCGTCGGGCTGGGCGGCTGGCGGCGTCGAGCTCTAATCGGCGCAGCCGCCTCGAGCTGAAGCCGAACGCTCTCGACCATCGCGTCGACCCACTGCGCGCCGGTGTGAAAGGGCTGATGAAAGGCCGCGATCAAGTGGCCTGGCAGCGTGGCTTCGAGCGACTGCAAGAACTTCAGGACGTAGGCGAGCTCGTCGGGCCGGCAGCCGACGACCAACATCGGGTAGTCGTCTTGCTGGGCGAACTCGTCGAGCGCGGCTCGAAGCTGATCGAAGCTGCGCTTCATCGGCGCGGCGATGCTATCATTCGCTCGCGAGCTTGGGATTGATCGCGAGCGCGGCCGCTCGCAATTCGGCCGCGCGGGGGTCGTCGCCCGACTTCGCGTAGACCTCGGCTGCCGTCCACAGCACGTCGGGCCGCTTGGCCTTCATCGCCAGGGCTTCGTCGATCACCGCTTTGGCGCCCGCGATGTCACCTGCCCCGATTCGGGCCGTGGCCAGGTCGCGCTTGGCTTCCAAATTGGGCCGCAGGCGGTGGTTGGCCTCGGCCAGCTCGAGCGCTCGCTCGGTCGGTCCGAATTCGAGGAAGTGGCCGAGCGCGTGCCCGTAGCTGGCCTCGGGGAATTGGATCAGCTCGGCCTCGAAGCGGGCGCTCGAGCGATCGATCCACTGCTTGGCCTCGGCTTCGTCGCCGCGATCCTGCGCGAGCTCGGCGAGCGCGTCCATGAACTCGCCCTTGTCGGTGCGAGCGACGATCGCCTCGTAGAGCTCGCGCGCTTGCTCGGTCCGGCCAGTCAACACGCAGATCTCGGCGATGTGCTCGTCGAGCAGCCACCAGCCCGAGAGCTGCTCGGCGCCGTCGCGGTAGTGGGCGAAGGCGTCCTCGTAGCGGCCCCGATCGAGGTCCATCAGGCCGAGCTGGAGGTGGACCCACGCGCGCGAGTCCGGCACGTCGCCGATGATCCCCGCGAGCGCCTCGCGGTAGAGCGCCTCGGCGCCCTCGTAGTCGCCGGTCTGCCACAGGTAGAGGCCCTGGCGCGAGAGCGTGGTGGTGTTGCGGTCGAGCTCGAGCGCGAGCGCGATGAGCTCGCCAGCCGCGGCGTAGTCCCCTCGCTGCATGGCCAGATCGCCGCGCATGCCGGCGATCACGGCTTGGGTCGGCTTGTTGACGTTGATCGACGCGGCCATGCGATCGAGGTCGGCGGCGACTCGATCGACGCGGTGCATGCTGAGGTTGAGCGCCGCGCGGGTCAGGACCGGGCCGGTGCCCGCGGGGGCGCGCGCGAACGCTTCGACCAGGGTCTGCTCGGCCTTGGCGTAGTCGTCGTAGCTGCCGCTGAGCTTGGCGCGACGCAGGTAGAGCCCAGCCAGCTTCTCGAGCGCCAGCCACGACTTGGTCTGCACGTTGGCGCGCTCGCGGGCCGACGTGATCGAGTGATCGAGGTCGGAGAGCGCGTTGATGAAGGGCGCCGAGCCGTCCGCGTAGACCAGGCGATTGGGGTCGCGCTCGGGCTTGGACTGCTTGGCCTGGTCCTGGGTCGGGTTGCAGCCAGCGTTGCCGCAGCCGAGCAAGGTGAGGGCGAGGGTGAGCGGCGCGAGGCGGCGGAGCATCAGTTCGGCGGGGCGAGGTAAGGGAAGGTCGGTAGGAACGCGACGTCGTTCGCGGGCGGGTTCAGGGGGAGGTCCGCGAGCAGTTCGAGGGGATGCGTCTGGAGATTGAGCATGAGCGCCGCAAGCGTCAGGTCGACCACGGGATCGCCGAGCTTGCGGCCATTCGGGAAGCCTGGGGCGTCGAAGAGGCTGATCTTCAACGTGTCGGGCAAGATCAGCGGCATCACCTGATTCAACATGCACTGGTAGGTGACGCATGGAGTGAGACCTGCAGCCTGAAGGTCGTCATCCAAGGCCATGTGGATGTTCAGCAATTGCCCGGTCATTTCGTTCACGAACAACGTACCGTCCGCTTCATCGATGGGGTTCGCCGCGTTGTAATCGCCCTTGGATGTGATTAGCACCGTGGCGATCGCAGGCATACCCATGCGATCGACCCGCGCGTAGCTCTCGGGCGGATCGCTCGCGAACACGAAGGGGTCTTCTTCGCCCGTGGTCTCCGTCGTGGAGCTCGACGAGCTGGACGAACTGGTCATGGGATCCCCGTCGCCGTCCCCTGTCGTGGTCGTCTCGCCCTCACCCGTGGAATCGGTCGCGCCAATCTCATCACCGCCATCATCGGCTGGCTTGAAGCAGCCAGACAACGCGAGGAGAACCAAAAGGCAATTCGAGCGCCGAA
>JAMHUH010000203.1:0-6585 GCA_035904925.1 Nannocystaceae bacterium | reverse complement strand
CCCAGCAAGATGATCGCGACCAGGAGCATGCCGACCGTCACCGGTCGAGCGAGCGCGAGGTCGGACAGGCTCCAGCGCCGCACGGACCGGACGGTATCAGGCTCGCGTCGATCGAGCGAGCCGGCTCACCCTCGCTGCGGGGCCAGGCGCGCCGAATTCCCGCTGCTAGAATTCGAATATGGCCTTGCTACTGATTCCATTCTTCATGCCGCTCATGCTCATCGGCTGGATCTTCCCGCCCGAACACGAACGCGAGCTCGAAGAACGCGAAGCCGAGCAAGATCGGGCCTATGCGGCCACTTGGGCGCTGCTCTATGGCCGCGAGAGCGAAGTGATCACGCTGCATCCGGCCGAGTGATCGGCCCAATGCAGCGCGACGCCGACTCGGCCTACTTGGTGGTGTTGAGGATGTAGTGGGCGGCGAGCTCGCCGACCTTCTTGCCGCAAGTGTGAAGCCGCTGCTGCGGAGCGGGCGTGTACAAGCTGGCCGACTCCTCGACGTGAATCTGGATCTCGTCGACGACCTGGCCATCCCTGCTGAACACCACCCGCGCGGTGATCTTGGAGTTCCAGGCGATGACGCCCGCGTACATGCCCTCTTCCCACTCGGTGTAGACGACGCTGATCTGGATGGTGCCGGCCGGCGCGTCGCCGGTCGCGAACTGAACCCCGGCGATCTTGCCGCTGAGCCCCTCGACGACGCCCGTGTTCGCCGAGTCCTTGGTCTCGAGGTAGGTCTGGCGATGCTCGTCCTTCTCGCGCGAGTCGAGCCACTGCTGCTCGCTCATCCGCTTGTCGCTGATCGCGATCTGCGAGTAGTCGTACTTGATCGTCATCGCGGTCGCGCCGGCCAGGGCCGAGGGCGGACCGGACTGCGCGAGGATCACGTAGGGCGGTCCACAAGCCACGCTGGCCAGGGCCAGCCCGAGCAACACGAGGGCCGGAGCCACGCGACGCAGGACTCGATGCAGGACGTTGAACAGGAGCTTCGGGGGCAGCATGAGCCGACGCTATCACGCTCCGCGGCTAGCCGAGCGCGCAAACACGGCCCGCAGCAGGGTCGCCTTGGTGACCATCCCGACCAGCCGATCCCCCTCGATGACCGGGACGATCGACACGTGCTTGTCGACCATGAGGCTGGCGACCTCGTCCATCGGCGTGTCGGGCCCGACGCTGAGCGGTTGCGCGCTCATCATGTCGAGCACCCGACTCGCGGAAATCTTGTCGAGTTCGTGGCGCAGCCGCTCGGGCGGCTCGAGCGGGATCATGAAGTCCATGAACGCGAAGAACGAGGGCAGATGGACCTGCTTTTGCTGAAAGACCAGGTCCATCGTGGTCACGACGCCGACCAAGCGGGGCCCGTCCTCGCTGGCCTCGACCACGCAGGCGCCGTCGGCCCGCTCGCGCAAGAGCAGCTCGACGAGCTCGCGGACCGACTGCTCGGGGGTGACGGTCAGCGCCTCGACCATGAACTCGCTCGCTCGCATGGCCGCGAGCATCGGAGATCGCCGCGGCCCCGACAACCCCTGCGCAATCAATGCGAGCGCCCGATCACTCGCGCACGGCGATGTCGAGCACGGGGTCGGGCGCCTCGAGCTGGGTCCGGGCCTCGACCTCCCCGCGCAGCGTCAGGGCGAAGAACGAAGTGACCTTGGTCGCGGCCAGATCGCGGGCCTGCGTGTTGTCGAGGTAGGTGAAGGTCTCGGACTGGTTGGTCTGCCGCTGGCCCTCGCCGCAGCCGGGCTGGAAGCCGGGGATCAGATCGCAGATGTCGGAGAAGGACCAGTGCCCGGCGTCGGCGAACTCGATCTTCCAGGCCGGCGTGTTGGCGCTGGTGAAGTTGCTGCGCAGGATGTTGTTGCCGATCTCGGTGATGCTGTTGTCCTCGACCGCGACCAACAAGAGCAGCGGCTCGTCGATGTCGGCCATCGCGATGCCGGGCAGCAGCGGGCTCTCGAAGGGCGCCGCGATCCCGACCCCGGCGATGAAGCGATCGTCGTCTTGCAGCAGCTTGCCGGTCGTGACCGAGCCGAAGCTGTGACCGAACACGCCGACCCGCTCGCTGTCGGCGAGCCCGATGAACGCAGCGGGCAGCGAGCTCGCCGAGGGATCGAGCAGCTCGTCGAGCAGCCGCTGCATGTCGGCGCTGCGCAGGGCGAGGGTCGCCGCGTCGACCGGCAAGGGATCACCCGCGAGCTCATCGAAGAGCGTGTTGCCGGCGTGGTCGACCGCCGCGACCAAGAAGCCGTGACCCGCCAGCCGCTCGGCGATCGAATACGAGGAGAAGCGCGTGCAGGTGTGGCAGTGCGAGAACAACACCGTCGGCCAGGGCGCGCCCAGCTCGGCGGTGGGGGCCACGTCGAACGCGCTGCTGGTCAGCTTGCGCGTGCAGGGTTCGGGCGCTGCGTCGACGAGATCTTGAAAGGCAGCAGCGTCGGGCTCGACCGTGACGAACGCGCCGATTGGATCGCCCGTCGCCACGCCCTGCGCGGCGGGGTACCAGAGCTGGACGTGGAGTTCGCGATCGCCCATGGGATCGGCGAGCACGAAGGAAGTGGTCCCCACGGGCCATGGGCCGGGCTGATCGTAGGATTCGACGCCCGGCTCGCCCGTGTCACTGCTGTCCGCGCTCGTCGTGTCGGTGTTGGTGTCCGTCGCGATCGTGCTGGTTTCGCTTTGCGTGGTTTCACCGACTTCGTCGTCATTCGAACCCACCGATCCGCATGCGCTGATCGATGCCGCGGAGGTGACGAGCGTCGCGATGGTGGCGAGCCTTGCCAACGCGGCGACTCGAAGCGAGTCGATTTCAGTGGAGGTGAACGAGTGCGTGCGTGCGGTGGATCGAAGGGTCACTCGCGGATCTAATCACATGTGCATCGATGTGGTCAGCGATTCGACTGCGAATAAATCCGAGGATCGGTGATGCACCTGATAGGATGCAGTTGGATGGTGGAACGTTGCACGTGGGTCGCGCTCGGGCTCTCGCTGGTGATCACCAGCGGGTGTCCGCAGCCGGGCGACGAAGCAGGCGACGATGAAGTGGGCGAGTCGAGCGCGAGCGAGTCGGGCAGCACGGGCGAGACCGATCGCGGCGAGACCGATCGAGGCGAGACCGACGCCCACACCAGCGTGATCGCGGCCGAGGACGACATCCAAGCCCCCGACGACGCCAACCCCGAGACGAGCGAGACGAGTGAGAGCGGCGACGGCGATGGCGACGGCGACGGCGATGACGACGACGACGACGACGACGACGACGATGGCGACGATGGCGACTGCTGGGACCTGAGCTCGGCCGACGGCGAGCTCCCGATCGTCGTCGTCGACGACACCACCTCGATGAGCAACGACCAGATCGGCAGCTGCGCTCAGTTCCCCGCGCCCGACTTCTCGTTCGGATTCGAAGCCCCCTTCACCGGCGAGTTCGTGTTCGACACGGCAGGCAGCAGCTTCGACACGCTCTTGTATGTCGACGACGGTGAGTGCGGGGTCGAAGAGCTCGAGTGCAACGACGACTTCATCGGCCTGGGCTCGCGGATCATCCTCCCCTTGGTCGCGGGCGAGACGGTCACGGTCGTCGTCGACGGCTACGACGCCGATCAGGTCGGGCCCTTCGTGCTGACCATCGACGAGTACCAGCCGCCGATGTGCGTGGCACAGTCGATCCCGCCTGCGCTACCCAAGATCGTGCTCGGCGACACCAGCGGCGGTAGCAATCAACACGCGGGTGGCTGCGGGGGTGCGGCGGCGCCCGACGACATGTATCGCTTCGTCGCCCCGGGTCCAGGCCCCTATCGCTTCCACACCTTTGGCAGTGCCTTCGACACCGTGCTCTACGTCTGGGACGAGTGCGATGGGCCCGAGCTCGGTTGCAGCGACGACGCCAACCTCGAGCTCCAGTCCGAGGTCGTGGTCGAGCTCGCGGGCGGCCAAGAGGTCTGGGTCGTCGTCGACGGCGTCGACGGAGCGTCAGGCCCCTACCAGCTCAACGTCCAGAAACTGTGAGCTCGACGACCAGCTCGAGCCCGCCGCCCGCACGCGCGCGCGCGACGATGCTGCCGCCGAGCTCGACGACCAGCGAGCGGACCAGCGCCAGGCCGATCCCCGTGCCCGGCGTCGCCGATTCGTCGGCCTGACGACCGCGCACGAAAGGCTCGAACATGCGGCCGAGCAGCTCGGGCTCGACCCCCGGCCCGCGATCGCCCACGACCACGCGCACGCCCTTGCCGAGCCGGCTGACCCGCAGCTCGATCGGCCCGGCGCCGAGCGGCGAGAACTTGATCGCGTTGTCGACCAGGTTGGTCAGCACCTGGGTCATCGCGTCGCGCGGCAGCTTCGTCGTGGCCGCGCCGGGCTCGAGCTCGACGGCGAGCTCGAGCTCGCGCAGCTCGGCCTGCGGGCGCAGCAGCTCGACCACGCCCGCGACGATCTCGGCCAAGGGCGCGGGCTCGTCGACTCGGGCCGCGTCGGCGGCTTGATCGAGGCGCGCGAGCGTGAGCACCTGCTCGACGAGTCGACTCAGGCGCTCGGCCTCGGTCCGGATCGTCCGGTGATAGCCGGTCTGTCGCTCGCGCTCGCGGACCATGCCTTGCTCGAGCATCTCGCTGTACATCCGAATGCTGGTCAGCGGCGTGCGCAGCTCGTGGGTGACCGCGGCGATGAAGCGCTCGCGCTCCTCGGCCCGCGCGACCATGGTCGCGAGCGTGCGGTCGACGGCGATCAGCACCGCGATCAAAGCCAGCGCGAGCAGGAGCCCGAGCGCGAGCACGAAGCGCTGGCCGGGCGTCTCGCCGAGAGAGTGCAGCAAGAGCGCGTCGACGTGCAGCATCGCGAAGGGCGCGGCGAACTCGTGGCGCATCGAGTCGGCGTCGCTCGGGCGCCAGTCGAGCGCGATGGCGCTGGCCAGCTCGGGGCTGCCGAGCACCTCGGCCTCGAGCCAGCGCTCGAGCTGCGGCCGATCGAGCAGCATCCCCTGCCGCCAGCGCCGACCGCCGACGAAGACCTCGCGGCTGAGCTCGATCCAACGCGCACCGAGCTCGCGGGCGACGAAGGGCTCGACTCGAACATCGAGCGCGTCGGCCTCGGCTGGCATCACGGTCCCCTCGTCGTTCTCCGCTTCTTGGAGGTTCGCGTTGCCGAGGAAGTTGGAGATCTGGACCGAGTCGAGCGCCGGATTCGCTTCGTTGCCCTCGTTGACCAGCTTGTTGAGCCGGTTGCTCGACTGTTGATCGAGCGCGCGCTGGATCTGGACGTCCTGGGGCAGCTTGGTCTGCGGGGTCGGCTTGCGCTGGTTGAACTGCTGCTGCTCTTGCGGTGGCTCGAGCGACTCGGCCTGGGCCAAGCGGAGCGACTCGGCCTGCGGCGACTCGCTGCACTGCTCGCGCAACAACGCGACCCGCTCGCGGACCTCGTCGGGCAGCGCCTGCTCGCCCTCGGGCGGGATCAAGGGGCTGGCGAACTCGCCGTCGGGCTCGATCTGAAAGTAGCCGACCAGCCAGGGCCGCTGCGGCTGGAGGACCGCGAGCGGCGAGAGGAGGGTGGCGACGCTGCCGAACACGACCTTGCCAGGCTGAACCCAGACATGCCGCCACTGCACGAAAGGCCGCGCCTGCTCGGTCGCGACGAAGGCCGCGAGCGTGCCCTCCAGCTCGTCGAAGACGCGGGCCCGCAGCGCCTCTTCGCGCAGCGCCTGCTCGCGCTGGCCGGCTTCGATCGCCTGGGCGAGCAAGAGCCCGAGCCCGGCCAGCAGCAGCAGCCCCGCCGCCGCCAGGCCGAGCCGGACCCGCGCGAGTCGACGCCGGATCGAGCTGGTCGAGCGCGACGATTCGCTCATGCGCCCTCGGGCACGCGCAGCCGATAGCCGACGCCGCGCACGGTCTCGATCGGCGAGTCGGCCTCGGGCAAGAGCTCGGCCAGCCGGCGACGCAGCTTGACCACGTGCATGTCGACGCAGCGGGTCTCGAGCTTCTCGGCTCGCTCGTAGCCCCAGACCTCGCGCAGCAGATCGAGGCGCGGGACCACCCGATGCCGCTCGCGGGCCAAGTAGACCAGCACCTCGAGGTCGCGGCTGGTCAGATCGATGTGGCGCTCGCCGACCGTGGCGCGCAGGTTGTCGAGGTCGAGCTCGAGCGGCCCGAGCCCGAGCGTGCGCACGCCCGAGCTCTCGCTCTCACCGCCGGCCGGCTCGCCGCGATCGGGCTCGCTCGAGCCCGCGCTCGGCAGCCGACGCAGCAGCGCCTCGATTCGCGCGCGCAGGACCGCGATCGAGAAGGGCTTGGCGACGTAGTCGTCGCAGCCGCACTCGAACCCGCGCAGCACGTCCTGCTCGCGCCCGCGCGCGGTCAACATCATGATCGCTTGGCCTGGCTTGGCCGCGCGCAGCCGCGTACAGATTTCGAACCCGTCGAGGCCCGGCAGCATCACGTCGAGGATCACCAGCGCGTGGTCCTCGGCCAGCGCGAGCTCCAGCCCGCGCGGGCCCTCGCCGACGCCGATCGGCTGGTGACCGTGATACGCGAGCAGATCGCAGATGCCCGCCCGGATCGCTGGTTCGTCCTCGACCACGAGGATCGCTCGACTCGCCAT
>JAMHUH010000202.1:0-2137 GCA_035904925.1 Nannocystaceae bacterium | reverse complement strand
CCTGCCGGTGATGGTCGAGCTCGAGTGGGACACGCCGCTCGGGCCGCGCCGGCTGGAGATGCACACCATGCTCGCGGGGTACGGGAACTAGATGCTGCGCGGCGCTGCAAGGCGAGCGGGTTTCACGCTGCTCGAGATCCTGATCGCCCTGACGGTGGTCGGGCTCGTGCTCGGCAACATCGTGATGGTGATGCGCTCGAGCAGCGACGCGCACGATGACGAGACCTCGCGCGCGACGCTGGAGCTGCAGCTCGACCAGACGCTCGACCGCATCGTGCTCGCGCTGATGGCCGCGAGCTCGGAATCGCTGGAACCGGGCGCCTCCGCGCCGGCCTTCCACGACCGCATGGAGTACATGCAGAGCCTCGGCGTCAACAACGGCAAGCTCGTGCTCGGCGCGCCCGAACGCATCGAGATGCGCATCAACCAGGGCGAGATCATCTGGATCGAGAATCCCGGTGAAGTCGGCGAGCGACTGGCGACGTGGAGCCGCTGGGTGCGGCAATTCCTCGAGGGCGAGCAGCCCAACGGGATCGACGACAACGGCAACGGCCTCGTCGACGAGAGCGGCCTCGCCTTCGTGCTCGAGGGCACGCAGGTGACCGTGATGCTCTCGCTGGAACGCAAGGAATCCAGTGGAAGGACGGTCGTGTACTCGCGCACCGCGATCGTCCACTGCCGCAACGACTAGGAGCGATGGACATGCACAGGGGACTCACGAAGGGGAAACGCTCGCGCCGTGGAGGCGTGCTGATCGCCACCCTGGTCGCGACGATCGCGATCGGGGCGCTCAGCGTCTGCCTGCTCGAGCTCGACTCCACGCGCCTGCGCCAGCAGGTGGCGAGCATCGACAACAAGCGCGCCTTCAACCTCTCCGAGGCGGGAATCGCCGAGGCCTATTTCGCCGTGAAATCGGGCTTCTCCGGCAACATCGGCACGCAGGCCGATCCGGCCAAGTACGGCGATGGCCTGTTCTGGGTCAGCGCCACGGAACTGGGCGACAACGTCATCGGCCTGGAGAGCACCGGCATGTCGGGCTCGGGTCGCGTCACGCTCTCGCTGGTCGTCAAGCGCGAGTCGCAGAACCTCGCTTCGATGGGAATCATGAGCTCGCAGGACGTCACGGTCGGGGCGCGCTCGCTCGTCGACGCCTACGACTCCAAGGGCGGCACCGGGATCCCGCTCATCGATCCGCTGACGGCCCCGCCGGCACCGCTGCGCAGCAACGGCAACATCACGGTCGGTGCTTCGGGCATCGTGCGCGGCAACGCGGTGCCGGGTCCCGGAGGTTCCGTGACGCTCGGGCTGCTCTCGCTCGTCACGGGTTCGACCACGCCGGCCTCGAGTCCGGTGGCCATGGTTCCCGTCGAGGTCCCGACTTTCACCAAGAACCCGGACATCGCGCTCAGTCGAGGCGCGAAACAAGCGATCAGTTCGGCCGAAGCGCAATACACGAGCATCGTCGTCGGTGCCGATTCGACGCTCACGCTGCGAGGTCCGACGCGCGTCGTCGTCGACCAGCTCACCGTGCAGGGCACCGGAGGCCTCGAGATCGACACGAGCGGCGGCAAGGTCGAGCTGTACGTCACCGACTGGCTCAACCTCGCGACCTCGGCCAAGCTCGCTTTTCCGGCGCAGGACACCGCAGCCTTCAAGCTGATCGCGACCGCCACAGGCTCGCGCGATCGCGACGGCGACGGTGCGGCCGATCCGGCGATCCGCTTCCTCGCCGACGGGCCGTTCTTCGGCGCGCTCTACGCCCCCAACGGGCGCCTCGCGTTGCAGCCGGCGTGCGAGATCTACGGGACGGTCGCAGCCCAGCGGCTCGTCATCGCCGACGGCGCGAAAGTGCACTTCGACGCGGCACTGCTGACCGGCGACACGGCGGCGACGACGCTGGTGAAGCCGCTCTCGTGGCGCGTGGTCGAGATTCCCGTGCAGATCGCGCGCGACCTCAGCGAGGACCCGTTCGACGTGCTCGCGGTCGACCCCGATCTGCTCGTGAAGCCTTCGGAAGCGCGCGTCGACGCCGACGTCGAGCTCAGCATCAAGTACCTCGACCTGTCGCTGACGTTCCGTTCCTACGTGGGCCCCGAATCGGGCTTCAACTGGGCGACGGTCTCGTCCGTGCTCGGCA
>JAMHUH010000201.1:0-17946 GCA_035904925.1 Nannocystaceae bacterium | reverse complement strand
GAGGGCGCCGCGCTCTGGCAGGCTCTCTACGCGATCGGTCGACCGATCCAGTACAGCCACCTCGACGCGCCGCTCGAGCTGTGGAGCGTCCAGACCCTCTTCGCCGGACGACCCTGGGCGATCGAGATGCCCTCGGCCGGGCGCCCGCTGACCGCCCGTTCGTTGGCGGCGCTGCGCCAGCGTGGGATCGGCCTCGCCCGGCTCACTCACGCCGCGGGCCTCAGCGCGAGCGGGGATCCGCAGATCGACGCCGCCCTGCCTTTGCCCGAGCGCTACGAGATCCCAGCCGCGTGCGTCGAAGCGATCGCTCGCACGCGCGCCCGAGCAGGCCGAGTGATCGCGATCGGGACCACGGTCGTACGCGCGCTCGAGAGCGCCGCGCTCGGGGGCGAGCTGCGGCCCGGCGCTGGCGTGGCCGAGCTGGTCATCGACGCCGACCATCGCCCTCGGGTCGTCGATGGCCTGCTGACCGGCATGCACGGACCCGGCGAGAGCCACCATCGCTTGCTGCAGGCCTTCGCCGACGCTCCGCTGCTCGCGGCCGCTTGGCAGCACGCGCTGCGGGCTGGCTATCGCTCACACGAGTTTGGCGACGCCGCGCTGCTCTTGCCTTGAACCGTCGAGATCGAGCCTCGCATTGTTCAGCAGCCTGCGAGCCCGAGTTGGTGTCTCGGCGTGATGGTCGAGGTCGAGCGAGCAGGCCATGATGGGCTTGCGCGAAACCCGGCTCAGAACTTCACTTCGAGCTCGAGCCGGAGCCGGTGCTCGACCCTGGGGATCCGTGAGAGCGTTCGGTCGCGCTGGTCGAGCCAGCCGAACGCGTCGTAGCGGGCTCGCACCAAAAACAGCTTGGCGAACACGTAGGACATGTCGAAGTAGCCCCAGATCGACTCTTCGTAGGTCGTGTTCGAGCGGATGTCCATCGACAGATAGCGGAGCCGCGCGGCGATTCGGAAGCTCTTGACTGGGTTGGCCCGCACGATCAGGAAGGCCGAGACGTCCTGGCGCAGGTGATCGGTGATGTAGGCGTCGTCGATGATCTCGTGCTGGTATTGGGCGGTGATCGAGAGCTTGCCCTCGAGCGGACGAAACGCGAGGCGGCCGGTGATCTGGCCGGTCTCGATCGGGCAGTCGTAGCGATAGTCGCCGGTCGAGTCGCTGATGCAGGCCTCGGCGAGGTCCTGGTCGGTGCCGTCGCCTTGAATCACGCCATTGTCGATCACCGCGGTGTCGATCCGGCCGGTGCTGCCGACGTCGATGTTGCGGTATTGCAGCCACAGTCCGGGGCGAAACCAGGAATTGACGTCGACGTCGGCGTGGACGTAGGTCAGCAGCTTGAGCGCGCCCTCGCTCGGCTGGACCCAGACGTCGGCGAGTCCGCGCAGGTCGACGCGCTTGGCCACGCGGCCGCCGTAGCGGATCCGGCCGCCGGCTTCGTCGCGGGCCCGATTGCCGTGATACTCGTCGGCCTGCGCGATCGGGCCGGCGTGGGGGTTGGCGTATTTCTTGTCGTAATAGCGCGCGCTGATCTCGATCTCGTGACCCGCGCCGAAGGTCGAGGTGTGGCGCAGGATCCCGGCCCAGCCGCCGCCGCCATAGTTGGGATCGGAGGGGCTCGACATCGAATCGAAGCTGCGCGCGAGCTCGAGGGTCAAGTCGGACCAGCGCTTGCCCCAAGCCATGTCGGCCCCGACCGCGCCCCAGGCCCCGCCCCAGGGGTTGACCGAGGAGCGGCGAAAGTCGAGGTCGGCGCCGCCAACCTTCCAGAGCGCGTTGGCCCCATAGCCGGTCACGCCGACGTGGGTTCGACGATCGTAGAACCAAGTCAGGTTGGCGCCGCCGAGCACCTCGTCATAGGACCTTTGCAGGGTCTGGGCATAGTGGCCGGCCGAGGGCTCGAGCGGGTTGTCCTCGTTCAGCACGTAGGTCGGCGGGGCCTTGCAGACCTCGTCGTTGATCCGCAGCGGGTCGTCGCAGGTGCGGCGATTGTAGAAGTCGTATTGATAGAGCTGGCGCGGCTGCCACGAGCCGAACCCGTAGAGCTGCACCCAACCGACCGGCGCGGCGATGTGCTTGGCTCCGAGCGCGACGCCGCGCAAGCTGTCGCTCCAGCGATAGTCACGAGTCCCGTAGGTCTGATATTCGTCGCCCGAGCAGGGGCTGACCGGCAGCTCGCCCGCGGACTCGCGGCAGCGCTTGCCGAGGGTCGTGTTGGTGTAGACCGCGTCGTCGAGGAAGAAGCCGTTGGGCGTGTAGCGATCGCTGTTGTCGAACACCAGGCGCTGGCCAAAGCCGATTCGATAGGTGCCGGCGATGATGCCCCACTCGGTCGTGTCCCACTGCACGAAGTACTTGGGCACGAACACGCGCGGCTTGGTCGCCGTGGCCATCAGCGCGTCGCGGTTGGGGTCCCAGACCGGCGGCCCGGCCAATTGTCGGGTCAGCGAGGCCGCGGCCCCGATCGTCAGCTGGCGCAGCGTGGTCACGCGCGCCTGCAAGGCCATCGGCGGGACGGTCTGGTCCTTTTGCGACCAGCCGGTCTGATAGCGGATCCACCCGCTCGTCGCGGTCAGCTTGCGGTGCTCGTCGTAGGCCCGCACGTAGGTCAGGATCGAGCCGAGCTTGGTCCGGCTCAGCACACCGGCGGCGACGAGGTCGGCCGGCGTATGGATCTCGCCGACCTCGGCCCGGTAGGCCAAGATCGCGTCGACGTCTTCGTAGCTGAGGTTGGGCAGCGAATAGAGCTGGTCACGGTCGGCCGCGTTGAGGTCGAGGCCGCGCCGGCGCAGCTCGATCAGCGTGTTGAAGGTGTCCTCGGAGATCTGCCCGCTGACCCACAGATCGTAGAGGTCGTCCTCGGAGTCGACGTCGATGAAGATCTCGTACTCGATCGCCAAGGCGAGGCGCGGCACGAGCACGAGCGCGAGCGCGAGCAAGCTCGGCGCGAGCAGGCTGGTCAACAGCGAGACGAAGCGAAGGTTGCTGAGCACGCGGGTCACTGACAGGGGTTGGGATCGCAGGCCGCCCACAGGCCCTTGTCGAGCATCTGCGCGGCGTATTCGATCGACTCGTACTCGTCGATTCGATCGTCGCCGTTGGGCGGAATGTGCAGCACGCACGCGTAGCCGCGCTCGAGCAGGACTTGGTTGATCTCTTGCTCGCCGACCGAGACATAGGCGAGCAGCCGGCCGTACTTGTCCTCGCACTCGACGTCGTACTCGAGCGTGACGGTCTTGCCCTCGACCAGCATCTGATTGGCTTGCTTGGCCTCGGGGCCCCAACACTCGGTCGTGGTCGTGCTCTCGGGCGTGTCGATCAGCAAGTAGCGGATCCGCTCGCCCGACTCGAGATCGATCGTGTCGCCGTCGACGACATGCGCGACCACGCCCTGGCTCGGGCCGCAGCTGCTGCCGCCGGGATCGTCGACGCAGGCGAGCGCGAGCGAGCCCAACACGAGCAGGCCGAGCATCCCGAGCGTGCAGCGAGACATCATGGGCATTGTCCGTTGGCCGCGTCGGGCGTGCCCTTGTCGCCCAGGCCATAGACCACCGTCTGGTAGCACCAGGCCGGGTCGGCGTTGTTGGCCGTGTCGTTGAGGTCGGGCGCGTAGAAGTCGGGATCGAGGCTGGTGCTCGCGCCGGTCGCCGAGGCCGTCCAGTTGATCTGATCGAGCAGCGCGCCGCCGTGACCGATGTACATGGCCGCGTTGCTGTTGGTCAGGCCCGCGCTGAAGGTGAAGTCGACCGGGGGCAGGCCGCCGTTGACCATCGAGTCGGCGTTGCGAGCGAAGAGCACCGTCTCGCCCGCGCTCACGGCCAAGCAGTTGTTGGAACTGAGCGTGGTGTCGGCCGGCGCGCCCATCACGAAGGCCGAGTTGCCGTACTCGAGCCCGTTGAGATCGAAGCGGGCCAGCGCCCGCAGTTCGAACCACTCGCCGTTGGCGTCGGTGACCATGCCCATGACGTCGGGGTTGGCCATGAACTCGCTGATCACGATGTCGCCCAGGTTCGGCGCGACCTTGGCCCGCGGCACGCCGTTGTCGAGGCACATCCCGCCCATCATCCCGCCGCCGCAGGCCGGGTTGGCCAGCGCGGGCGTGCCGAGGTCGCCGTCGCCGTAGGGGTCGACCGCCGCACACCAGGTGTCGGCCATCAGGTCGCGGCTCAAGCTGGCGCCGGTCGGCGAGTTCATCCAGGTGTACTCGTCGAGCAGCGCGCCGGCGTAGCCGATGAACACATTGCCCGGGTCGTTGGTCAGGCTCAGGCCGGCGTAGACGAGGGTGACCGGGTCGACGCCGCCATTCACGAGCGGGTCGCCCTCGAGCGCGAAGGCCAGCCACGAGTCGGCCGTGACCTCGATGCACATCGGATCGACGACCGTGAATTCGACCGCGCCGTCCTTGCCGAGCTCGAGCCCGTTGAGGTCGAAGCTGGCCGAGGCGTAGACCTCCAACCACTCGCCGTTGGCGTCGGTGGCCGCGGAGGGGTCGGGCATGACCTCGCTCAGCACGAGCTCGCCCAGCGCGGGCGCGACGATCGGCCGGGCCATGTTGGTGTCGGGATCGATGCACTCACCGCCACCACCGCCGCCGCAGCTCGGGTTGGCGAGCCCGGGCGTGCCCTCGTCGGCGCAGCCGTAGACGCCCACGCCCGCGCACCAGGCCGTGATGTCGTCGTTGGCCACGCTGTCGGGCGCGCCGCCGAAGCTGGTGCTCGCGCCCGCGACGGTCGAGGCCCACGTGACCTCGTCCCAGAGCGCGATCTGACCAGAGACCTCGAAGCCGACCATCAGGCTCGAGTTGCTGTTGTTGAGCGCCATGTCGAAGAGGCCGTCGACTTGGGGCAGCGCGCAGTTGACCAGCGGATCTTGATCGTGGGCGACGACCACGTAGTCGCCCGGCTGGACCTCGACGCAGTCGCCGAAGTTGCCCAACCATTCGATCGGCTTGGTCTCCCAGGCGCCGGCCTTGCCCACGCGCATGCCGTTGAGGTCGCCGCTCGACTTGGCCCACAGCTCGAACCATTCGCCGTCGCCATCGGCGACGCCCTCGGGGTTGGCGAGCAGCTCGGTGATGACCAAGTTGCCGACCGTGACCGGCACGATCGGCCGCAGCTGGTTGGTGTCGGCGTCGAAGCACTGGCCCTCGGGCGGCTCGATCGCGCACTCCTCGTTGATCTCGCCGGGCGAGCCGAGGTCGCCGTCGCCGTAGGGCAAGCTGGCGTCGCACCAGTTGCCGAGCTGGTCGTTGGCCGTCGGATCTTCGAAGTCGGGGTCGAGCTGGGTGGTCGCGCCGGTCGGCGCCGTGGTCCAGGTGACCGCGTCGATCAGCTCGCCCGGCACGCCCTCGCTGTCCGGCGCGGCCATCCAGAGCGAGCCGTCGGTGTTCTTGAACGAGATGCCGGTGATCCAGCGGATCGCGTCGGCTGGGAGCCCGCCGTTGGCCGTGGGGTCGGCCGAGCGGGCGATGACGACGTACTCGCCGTTGCTGACCGAGGCGCACTCGGGCAGCAAGATCGCCTCGTCGGCCGGGTCGCCGACGACCTTGCCGATCTCGAGCCCGTTGAGGTCGAAGTCGGCCAGCGCGTGGAGCTCGAACCACTCGCCGAGCGCGTCGTCGACGATGTCGGGGTTGGCGTGGACCTCGGTGATCACGAAGTCGCCTGGGCCCGCGGGCACGACCTCGCGCATGGCCCCGTTCTCGAGGCAGCCTTGCTGCGAGCACAGATCGTTGGCCGTGCCGGGCGAGGCCAGGAAGGTCGGACCCTCGAACTCGGTCCGGCTGTCGCACCACTTGGTCAGGTCGTCGTTGGCGACCGCGTCGGGCGAGAAGGCCCCGTCGAAGGCCCGCGACGCGCCCGAGGTCGCGTCTTGATAGTAGATCTCGTCGATGACCTCGCCGCTGGCCTCGATCGCCAGGTAGCCGCCCGCGTTGGTGAAGCTGCCCAGGTCGCCGCCGTAGCCGTAGTCGAGGTGATCGGCGTCGGACTGGGTGGCGATCTCGTCGAGCACGCCCGAGACGACGATGAAGTCGCCCGGCTCGATCGTCAGGCTGCGCGCGATGGTGTGCGACTTGCGACCGGTCCCGTCGAGCTTGCTGTAGATCAGGTCGAAGCCGGCGAGGTCGATCGCTTCCGAGCTCGCGTTGTGGATCTCGAACCACTCGAGGCCATCGTCGGCGCCCTCGGGATCGGCCATGACCTCGGTGATGACCAGACCACCGGGGAGCCCACCGACCTCGTCCTCGCCCGTGTTCTCGTTCGGGCAGCCGAAGAGGCTCAGGGCGAGCAGCAGGGGCCACTTGTCGAGCGCGAAGATCGATGAACGCGGGGGGGTCGTCGTGGCCATGAAAGTCCTCGGATCAAGTCGGGGGCAAGCTAGAACCGGGCACCTGGACGTCGGGCACGTAGGTGTCGGGCGAATCCGCATCGGGCGAATCCGAATCGGGCGAATCCGCATCGGGCGAATCCGCATCGGGCGAATCCGCATCGGGGACCGAAGGCTCTTGGTGCGGATGCGGGACCAGGTCGGCGGGCGCCTCGACGGCCGCGGAGTCGTCATCGACGTCCTCCTCGTCGTCCTCGCCTGCGCCGGGCGGCGTGTAGGTCGGCAGGCGAATCTGGGTCGGATCGCGGACCTCGATCTGCAATTGCCGCTCGCCGCTGCGCCGGTCGGTGTAGCTGGTCACGACCCCACGCACGCGGATGTACTCGCCGCGATACTCGTTGATGCCCGACGCCTCGAACACCTCCTCGTCCCAGAAGATGAAGGGGAAGTCTTGGAAGAGCCGGCGGATCAGCAGCACGCGCTTGTGTCCACGGGCGCCCTGACGAACCTCGCCGACGCCGGCGAGCAGCTCGACCTCCTCGCCGAGCGCGGCCTCGAGCTGGATCATCGCGTCCCACTGGGTCAGCGAGATCATCGTCGGATCACCCTCGGCCTCGAGCTCGAATTCCTCGATGAACGCGGCCCGGTTGTCCCACCACTCGAGCCGGAGCGGATAGTCTTGGTAGCACTCGGCGCCCTCGGCCCAGATGCCCCGCTTGGCCGCTCGGGCCTCGTCTTGGGCCGCGACGAACTCGGCGTGGAAGCGGCGCGACTTGCCGTACTTGGTGAAGTAGGGGCTCATGCCGGCGCGCACGGACTCGACGTTGTAGTTGATCCATCGCCCGTCGCGCTCGACGAAGATGTAGGTGAGGTAGCGGTTGAAGCGACCGCGGATCTCCTTGGGGTGGTCACGCTCGAGCCGGACTTGGGTGACGCCGCGAAAGAAGTCCATCGCGAAGTGCTTGGCGTCCATGCCGACCGGCGTCGGGACCTTGATGGGTCGGCTGGTCTTGGCTTGCTCGTTGGCCAGGTACTCGTCCCAGCCGACCTCGTAGGCGCGCCAGGCCTTGTCGGACTTGAAGGTCTCCTCGGTGTCGATGCCGAGCAAGCGCAAGCTCGCGTCGAGGCCCGAGACCTTGATCGTGTCGCCGTCGACGATCGCGTTCTTGGCCAGCGGGAACTCGCCGAGGATGAGGCCGGCCTCGGCCCGGTCGAGCTCGCTGCGATCGAAGCGAGAGTCCGAGACGGCGCAGGCCGAGCTCGCGCCGAGCAGCCCGAGCGCGAAGCTCCACTCGCGGATCCGAATCATGCGAATCAACCGAATTAACCGAATCATGGACATCGATTGGGCCTCCCTGGCGTGCCCGGCTGGCCGACGCCGAAGAGCGGCTGGCTGGGGTCGGCGTCGCCAGCATCGACGCACCAACAACCCGGGGTCGTGGTGTCGTCGTTGGCGTCGGCATCGGGCGGCAGCTCGGCGTTGCCACACGCGAGCGTGCCGAGCGTGGGGAGGTCGGCGAAGTAGATCACGTCGAGCAGGTCCTCGTCGCAGCCCTCGAGCTCGATGAAGCCCGAGCTCTCGCGGAGCAGATCGCGGGGGAAGCTCGGCGGGTCGGCCGTCGCGTCGCCGCCCGAGATGTCCCAGCCGATCGCGTAGGCCAGCCAGCTCGCCGGTTCATTGGGCAGGCCCGGGCCGATCGCGACCTCGCCGCCGCCTGGGATCTCGACGCTCTCGCGGATCGGGAATTCGATCACGTCGCCGCCGGCTTGGCGGATCCGGATCCGAACGCCCTCGAGATCGACCGTCGTCGCGCTGGTGTTGTGGATCTCGATCCACTCGCCGAACGAGTCCGAGCCCGACTGAGGCCCGCGCAGCTCGGCGATCACCAGCGTGCCGACCTCGATGTTCGGGCAGATCTGTGGAAGCGGCTCACGCACGCAGGCGGCGAGCGAGAGAGCGAGCGAGGCAGCTGCGATCGAGCGAACCACGGGGCCGGGCGAGTCTAGGCTACCCGTCCGCGCGGGCGGTGACGAAGCCGTGTCGCGGGATGGGCAAAATCGCTTCGGGGGTCGCGCTTGGGCCGCAAACCGGCGTTTATGCCGGATTTGATCTGGCACTCGTGCCGGATCGCGGCCTAGCGCGGGAGATCTCGCCGGGTGCGAAGGTTCGATCACCATCGCCCCTCGCTCGACTACAAAGAGCCTCGCGCCTCGCATGACTTCGTTCCAAGACCTGCTCGAAGGCGACGTGATCGCCGAGGAGATCGATCCCGACGCTCGGCTCGATCCGCTGCTCCCCGACGAGCAGGCCTTGGTCGAGCGCGCCGTCGACAAGCGGATCCGCGAATTTCGGGCTGGGCGTCACTGCGCTCACCGAGCGCTCGCGCGGCTCGGCCTCCCGCTCACGCCGCTGCTCAACGCGCCGACCCGAGCGCCTCGCTGGCCGCCGGGCGTGGTCGGCTCGATCACCCACTGCGCCGGTCGAGCGGCCGCGGTGGTCGCGAGGGCGAGCAGCCAAGCGTCGCTCGGCATCGACGTCGAGCCCGACCTGCCGATCGAGCGCAAGCTGTGGTCGACGATCGCTCGTGAGCGCGAGCTCGCCTGGCTCGATCGGCTCGCGCCCAGCCGCGCGGGCAACCTCGCCAAGCTGCTCTTCTCGTGCAAGGAAAGCTTCTTCAAGCTGCAGTTTCCGATCACCCAGCAGATGCTCGGCTTCGAGGCGGTCGAGCTGCAGCTCGACGAGGTCCTGCTCGCGCCCAGCGGCGTGTTCTCGCTGACGATCCTCCACGACCTGCCTTCGCCCTTTCGTCGCGGCGAGCGGCTGGTCGGGCGCTTTTGCTGCTCGAGTGGATTGGTCCGCACGGCCATGCAGCTGCCCGCGAGCGGTCCGCCGTGGTAAGTCGTGGGCCATGCGCTCCGCTCTGCTGCTCCTCCCGCTCGCGCTGACGCTCGCCTGCCCGAGCGCGCCGCGTCAGGCGACCGACCCCGAAGCGAGCGAGCCGGCCGGACGCGGCCCCGTCTTCGTCGAGCGCGAGCCCGGTGACGAGCCGGGCAAGCGGCCGCGGATGATCGCGCCCGAGGTCGCCAACCTCTATCGCTGCTGGTTCCGCGAGCCCTACGACTACATGTTCACGTATGGCGGGCCGACCTTCGACGTCAATGGTCGCAGCTACGGGATGTTCTCGGCCGGGATCAGCGGGCTGCTCTACTACGGCGGGCTCAGCCCCTGCGCCGCCGAGCAGACCGGCACGAAGAGCACGGGCTGGGGCAACCCCGAGGCGCTGGCCGAGTTCGCGGGCGTGCCGACTCGAAACCCGCGCAGCAGCATCTCGAGCTTCACGCCGGTCAACCCCGAGTTCATCGTCTGGGCGCGCAAGACCCTGCTGGTCGATCCCGAGACGTTGATCGACGGGCATCGGGCCCAGGACGCCTACGACCGGGTCTTCCAGCGCTTCTTTCGAGTGATGCTGCTCAGCGCCGTCGCGTTGGTCGAGCGGGGCAAGGGCATCGACGGGCTCGCGAACGAAGCTGCCGTGTATCTGGCCGCCACCGACGCGGGCGCCTACGGGATCGACTGGCTCGAGCAGCGCTACTTCAACCTGCTGCCCGACTACTCCGAGATGCAAGACGGGACCACGATGACCGCCGCGATGGCGGGCGGGTTCTGGCTGCGTCGGCAGGTCGACGGCAGCTTGGCGAGCTGCTGGCACGGCGCGCTCGAGGTCGCGGAGCTCTACGATCGCTTCTGGCTGGCCGACCAACGCAGCGCGCACGCTCAGGCCTTCGCGCAGCTCGACGCGCTGGTCGAGCCATGATCGAGCCCGAGGCCCGCAGCGCCGAGAGTTAGCGCAAGCTCCGACAGGTGACTCGGGCCACCGACCTGGCCCGCGCCCGTGGTCGCGTTCGAACCCGGCTGGTAGCGTCGCGCCGCCATGTCCGACCTCGCCCAGCAGCTCGAGCAACCCTTCCGCGCGACCATCCCCTGCATGGATCCGGCCACGGGCGAGCGGCTCGGCGAGGTCCCGGCGCTGACGCCCGACGAGGTCCGTGCCTGCGTCGCCAAGGCCCGCAAGGCCCAGCGCGACTGGGCCTGCACGCCCTTCAGCGAGCGGCGCAAGGTCCTGGCCCGGCTGCTCGAGCTCTTGATCGATCGGGCCGACGCGCTCTGCGAGCTGATCTGCCGTGACGCCGGCAAGACCCTGCACAACGCGATGCTCGGCGAGGTCTGGCCGATCGCCGAGAAGCTGCGCTGGACGATCAATGAAGGCGAGGGCTACCTGCGCTCGCACACGGTCTCGTCGGGCTTGCTCGTGCACAAGCGGGCGCGCGTCGAGTATCGGCCGCTCGGGGTGATCGGCGTGATCACGCCCTGGAACTTCCCGCTCCAGAACATCTTGGGCCCGACCATCCCGGCGCTCTTCGCTGGCAACGCCGTGATCATCAAGGTCAGCGAGTGGACCTCGTGGTCGGTCGCGCCCTTCCAAGAGCTGATCGATCGCGCGTTCAAGGACTGCGGCTACTCGCCCGACCTCGTCCAGATCCTGACCGGCTACGCCGACACCGGCGCGGCGCTGGTCAACGGCGGGGTCGACAAGATCGTGTTCACGGGCTCGATGGCCAACGGCAAGCGCGTGCTCGAGGCCAGCGCCAAGACCCTGACGCCGGTGATCCTCGAGCTCGGCGGCAAGGACCCGATGATCGTCTGTGACGACGCCGATCTCGATCAAGCCGCCCACGCGGCGGTCTCGGCCGCGTTCATCGCTTCGGGCCAGATGTGCCTGGCGGCCGAGCGCGTGCTGGTCTTCGACGCCGTCCACGACGAGTTCGTCGCCAAGGTTCAGGACATCACCTTGCGCCTGCGCCAAGGCGCGCCGCTCGAGGGCAAGCTGGTCGACGTCGGCGCGATGACGATGCCGGCCCAGGTCGACATCGTCGAGGCCCTGGTTCAGGACGCCGTGGCCAAGGGCGCGCGGGTGATCGCGGGCGGCGGTCGAGCCAAGGGCAAGCCGAGCAAGCACTTCTTCGAGCCGACCGTGCTGACCGAAGTCCGCGAGGACATGCGGATCATGCAAGAAGAGACCTTCGGCCCGGTCATGGTCGTGGTCCGGGTCAAGGACGAAGCCGAGGCCCTGCGGATCGCCAACTCGACCGAGTACGGGCTGAGCTCGTCGGTGTTCAGCAAGGACCACGCGCGAGCCAAGCGGATCGCCGACCAGCTGATCGCCGGCTCGACCTGCATCAACGACTGGGCGCTGATGTACATGGTCCAGGACCTGCCTTTCGGCGGCATCAATGGCAGCGGCTTTGGCCGGCTCAACGGCGCCGAGGGCCTGCGCGCCTGCACCAACATCAAGGCCGTGATCGAAGACCGCGCGCCGATCCATCGGCCGATCAAGCTCTTCCCGGGTCGCCGCTACGACTACGAGATCACCCGCGAGGGCATCCGCGTGCTCTATGGCAAGGGCGTGGGCAAGAAGGTCGAGGCGCTGGTCGAGCTCGGCAAGGCGCTCTGGGCTCGTCGGACCAAGGCCTGAGCTAGCTTCACGGCCCTCCGGGCCTGAGCTACGCGGTCGATTTTTTTGCGGGGCCGCCAACGGATCCCGGTCGAGCCGGTCACCCACCTGCGTGATGCTGATCCGACGCTCCCCCAACCTTTCTCCTGCGTTTTGGACCTTGGGCCTGGCCGCCCTGCTCGCGCTCACGAGCGCCTGCGACGGCAATGACGATGGCGGTGGCTCGGACGAGGCCGCCGACAGCAAGAGCTCGGCCGACACGGCCGACACGGCCGACACGGCCGACACGGCCGACGACTCCTCGGCCGGCTGCGCCGACGCCTGTGCCAGCCTCGAGTCGTGCGGCCTGCCCTCGGCCGATTGCCTGGCCGCATGCTCGAACGACGCCTGCGCGACCTGTCTGGCCGCGAGCAACTCGTGCGGTGGGGACTGCCTCGATGCCTGTACGGGTGGCAACACCGGCGACGGCGACGGCGACAGCTCGAGTACGTCGACCGACACCGGCGTGCCCGAGACCGAATGCGTGATGAACAGCGAGTGTGGGATCTCGTTCGAGTGCGTGGCCTGCAACCTCAACGACAACGAGGGTTGGTGCGAGCAGTCGGGGCCCTGCAGTTTCGACGACGACTGTGGGATCGACGGCAAGTGCGGCTACAACGTCGAGTCGGCCGCGTATCGCTGCTTGCCGGCCAGCTACTGCGGCTGAGCAGGCTTCGCCGCGAGCTGCTTGCGTTGAAAGCGACGCAGGTCGCCGTCGAGGAACCAGCGCGTGACCCCGGGGAAGCGCTGGGCCAAGAAGATGACCAGCTTGGTCCCGAACCCGGGCATCACATGGACCTTGCGCCGACGCAGCCCCTCGAGCGTCGCGCGGGCCACGAACGCGGCGCTGAGCGGCTTGACGTTGCCCGCCAGCACGCGGGTCTCGGCCGGCTTGATCCGATTCTCTTGCTCGAGCTGCGGCGTGTCGGTGTCGGGCGGAAAGATCACGGTCACGTCGATCCCGTGGCGCATCAGGTCGTGGCGCAGCGACTCGGCGAAGCCCCGCAGCGCATACTTGCTGGCCCCGTAGGCGCTGTAGCCATAAATGCCGATCACCCCGGCGAGCGATGAGACGATCGCGATTTGCCCGCGACTCTCGATCAGCGCTGGCAAGCAGGCCCGGGTGACCTGCACGGTCCCGAAGTAGTTGACCCGCATCATCGCGTCGAAGATCTCGTCGGGCGTGTCGAAGAACGCCGCCGGGTGGGTGATGCCCGCGTTGTTGATCAGCAGGTCGAGCCCGCCGAGCCGCTCGAGCACCGACCCGACGCTGGCATAGACCGCCTCGCGCTCACCGACGTCGAGCGCATGGCCAAACAAGACCTGCTCGGGCGAGGCAGCCAGCGAGCGCAGCTCCGCGACCGTCTCGTCGAGGGCTGGTTGGCCGCGGGCGGCGATGCAGACGTGCGCGCCCTGGGCCGCGAGCTGGCCCGCGATCGCCCGGCCGATCCCGCTCGAGCCGCCGGTGATGAACACGCGCTTGTTCGCGAAGGTCATGGCCGGACGATACCTGGCGGATGGGACCTTGGCGAAGCCGGGCGTCGACGCGTTTTGGCTAAAACAGCTAATGCATGACTTGCGGCCGCGCAGCGATCTTCCGGCCAGGAGGATCGCCGCGAGGCAGGTGCTAGCGTTGGCCATGCGCACGAACAACATCATCTTGGCGAGCGCCCTCGTGGCGCTCTTCACCCTCCCGACGGCCCATGCCGCCGAGCCGACTCCGCCCCCGCCACCCGACTTGTGCGAAGAGCCGGTCTATGCGGTGACGGGGGAGGTCTACGCGGACCAGAACGGCCACACGATCTCGCGCTTTTGCAAGCCGCGGATCGATCCGCCGGTCCTCGACCGCGAGATCTGTTGCTCGATCGGCACGACCGCTTCGTGCAAGTTTCCGACGTCTGTCGGCCGCTGCACGAGCGGGATGAAGTTCTGGTGCGAGTATGGCGAACAGGTCGGCTCGTCCGACGCCTGCTACCAAGATGGCCCGAGCATGTGCGACCAAGGATTCTGCTCTTCGCAGTACGTCGGCAACGGGAATCCCTTCGACGACTCCAGTTGGGTGTGCTGCAACGAAGATGGCGAATGTACGTATGTTGGCGAAAGCGGCATGACCCCGCCGGCCGGGGCGTCGTGCGCCGGATCGTTCACCATCTGTAGCGAGGGCAGCACGAACGAGGACGGCACCGTCAATTGTGATGATTGACGGCACGCGCCGCGAGCTGGATCCGCTTGGCCCTCTCGACCGTCGCGGCGTCTCCCCGCTGCTCGGCGGTCATCAGCGCACGTGTGGCCGCGAGCTCGGCGAGGCTCGCGGCCGCTGAGGCGTCGGCGCTCGGGAGTCGACTCGTCGACTCGAAGAGCGATTCGGCGAGCCGAAGGTGATCCGCGGGCGACAACCCGCGAGCCTTCCGCTGGTCGAGCTCGTGATACTCCACCATGGCGCCCAAGGGGTCGTCCGCTTCCGCCAGCTCGATCGCTCGCTCGATGCTGGGCTCGCGCGGCTCGACCAGCGGCGCCACCATGCACTTGGCCGCGAGCCCGGCCGAGCCGAGCGTCACGAGCACGAACATGGCCATGACGGCCGTCTGCAAGAACACCTGACGGCGCCGCCTTTCGAGCGTCCGACGTACCTGCTTGATGCCCCGACGCTCGCGCTCGCCGTCCGGCGGTCGTTGCCCGAGCGGACCTTCGATCGGATACACGGCGATCTCGTGCTCGAGGTTGGCGAGCAAGACCTCGAGCGCTGGCCGCTCTTCGGGATCCTCGACGGTCGCCATGGTCAACAACGCGTGCACGCTGTCCGGCACGCCCTCGAAGATCCGAAGCGAGGACTCCAGCGTCATGGCGAAGGAGTAGACGTCGCCTGCGGCCGTCCACACGCCGCGCTCGCGCTCGGGCGGCGCGTAGCCGAGCGTGCCGCCGAACTGGCCGCTCTTGGTCTCGCCGCGCGAGATCCCGAAGTCGGCCAGCTTGCCCACGTGGCGCGTGACCAGGATGTTGGTCGGCTTGAGGTCGCCGTGGATCACGTTCTGCGCGTGGCAGTAGACCAGCCCGCGGCCAGCCTCGAGCCCGCGCGCGAGCACGTCTCGCCAGTCGTCGGCCCCGTGTGCGTAGCTCGACAAGCTGCCTTGCGTGCACCACTCGAGCACCAGCGTCGGGTAGCCCGCGAACACGAACATGTCGTGAACGGTGACGACGTTGGGGTGGTTGAGTCGCGTGATCGTGCGACCCTCGGGCTCGACCTCGCGCGTCGAGATCTTGAGCACCACGGGTCGGTCGGCAGTGATGTCGAGCGCGACGTAGACCCAAGCCCAACGGGTGTCGCTCAAGCACTCGCAGAGCATGTAGCGATGCCGCGTCGTCGAAGTGTTCGCGAGCCTCTGCAAGGCTTCGTCGTCAAAGCCAATTCGGTCGGCGAACTCGTAGGTGTCGAACTCCGACGCGGCAAGCTGGACTTGATCGGAGTCGCTCGCGATCGGACCCCACCACGCGGGCAGCCGCTCGACGGGTCGCTCGAGTTTGGGCCCCTCCGGCTCGGGCACATCGTCGTCGGGCTCGGACACCTGCACACGAAGCTACCGGCTTCGCCCATCCGTGAAACCTGGTCGAAAGGTCAAGTCGCCGACACGGGTGTCTTCACTACGCGCTTCGCGAACGCGAGGATCGCCTTGCGGACCGGCGCGGAAGCGCGCGCAAAAATGTCGAAGAGAAGCTGCGTGGTGTTGGTGCGGCCTTCGGTTTCGAAGAAGAGCACCCACATCGGTTTGCCAAACACCTCCGCCAACAACGAGACCGTGACGAGGTTGGGCAGGTGATCGCCGCCTTCGACCTTCACGATCGTCGTGCGATCGAGCTTGCAGGCGTCTGCGAGCTGCTGTTGCGACCACTCGCGATGCAGGCGAAGTCGTCGAACGTTGCGCGCGAGGGTGGCAAACTGTTCGTGGTCGACGCCCGACGTCACAGGGAGAGTGTCTGCACGAGCTGCGCCTCGAGCAAGTTGACAATTGTCCACTTGCCCACCCGCGACGACCCAGGCCAAAGTGCCCGCATGGGCGCTGGATTCCCCGACGACGCCACGATCAAGGATCTCGAACGTCGGCTCACCACCTTCTTCTCCCACCGGGTGCCGCGCAGCACCGACGTGCGGGACCTCGTCGCCGACGTGATCATCACGCTGCCCAACTACCGCGGCGAGTCCGGCCTCAAGACCTACGTGTTCACCGTCGCTCGCCATCGAGTCGCCGATCTCCACCGCAGCCGCTACCGCCGAGCGACCGAGGCCATGCCGAGCGACGATCACCTCGTCGTCCCGCAGACCGGGCCCTCGACGATCCTCGATCGCGCACGACTGAGCGCCGCGCTGCGCAGCGAGGCCGACGCGATGGAGGATCCCTACGGCGAGGTGGTTCGGCTTCGGCTCGACGGGTTGGAGCCGCGGGAGATCGCAGAGCGGACCGGCGTCCACTACCACACGGTGCGGTCGCGCCTGGGTCGGGGGCTCGAGCGGCTGCGCGAGCGGATGGGCGTGCTGGGTGTGGGATAGCGAAGCGCTTAGGTCGGCGTCGTTACGTATTGACCGTCCTCGGCCCAACTCGTTGCACTGTTCTCGACGAAGACCGCGTCAATTGAGCGCCGCTTCAGCCGTCGATCTGCGGTGGTTGGCGAAGGTGCAGCCGAGATCACGGCCTTGGCTAGCACTGCCGGCACACAGTGCCAACCTCGCCGTCGAGATACGCGACGCTGACAATGAGTTCGTGCTTCTCATGGCTCATGCGAGTCGACGAGAAGAACGATACATGCGTCCATGTGGTGATCGCCTGCCGGGCCGACCCGAGAGTATTCCAGAGGGCTACCTCGACATCGAGAACGAACCCAAGGATCATCGGCTGGTCGGCGCGACCCTGGTACGGTCGCGGCTGGGCGCGCCTATCCGTGAACGCGGGTATTGTTAGGCGCGCGGTGTTCTGATACCATGGGTCATGGTCGAGTGGTACGCAAAACTCGTGAATCCTGTCGATAGCAACTCCTACGCTCGGGGGGATGGGACATCGTATTGGAATGAGCTTCGGAGGCTTCGGAATCCTCCACCATCGGAACCCGGGCGGGTGAGTCCACCGGATGCTCACGCGTTTCGTTTGCACTGGAAACCGGATGACCTCGCCGACGCAAAAAAGCCAGCGCTTGGGGACTTGATCTTCCTGACCCAGAATTTGCGCGCGAAAGACCGGGCACAAATGAGCGACGCGAGGAAAAACGCTGTCAGCAAAAGTGCGATGGTGGTGACCCACGTGGTCGAGGTGTTGGACCGCGCTCCGGCGCGTGACGGTTCCTGGCATGCACGCCAGGTGGAGTCCTGGCTGGCAGTACCTTTTGCCCTCGGCCCTACCCCCGGAGAACTCTTCGGGTTCAACGTGGGACCCCTACGAAATGGACTACTCACGAAACTCCCCGGCAGGCGGAAGCGACCCGCCGGTCGGGACGACGCCACCTGGCGGAAGGAAGTCCTGGCCCGGTTGGAACTGCCAGACCTGCCCCGTTGAACCCCCTCTGTCAGGACAGTTGCAGTGCTTCCGCCGCGCCTTTGAAGGCCCGCAACAGCGACCAAGCGGGGGCGAGTGTTGAAAGAGGCAAGCCATTCTGGCAGCATTCTGAGCATGTCAGGGTTCGACGAGAAAATTTGCCAAATACGACGTACGCCTGGCATGTACTTCGACGAGTGCTCGCCCACAATCGTGTGCGCTTGGCTGCAAGGATATGACGACGCGTGCGAGGGCGGACTCCTACGCGGTTTTCGAGAATGGCTGATCGTCATGGTCGGGACCGGAAACAACCTCACGTGGCCAGCGCTGGTCAGGGATCTGTTGAAGAGCTCCTGTACGACGCCCGAGACCGAGCTCGACAAACTGTTCGAACTCGTCATCGAGTTTCGCTCGACGGTGAATTCGGGAGGGATGCGCCGAATCATGATTCGTTACCATGAGTGGCTACAGCGCCAGTCTTGGTATGGCCCCGAGTCCCCTGATTTTCTTCCCCAACTCATTGATTGAAGCCTATCGAATGAAAAAAGGGG
>JAMHUH010000200.1:0-2029 GCA_035904925.1 Nannocystaceae bacterium | reverse complement strand
CCCGGTGGTCGTGCCGCAGGAGCTCTCGCCTCCGCCGGGCCCAGCCTCGAGCCTCGATCTGTCTGGCCTCGAAGGCCTGCTCGCCGAGATCGAGACGCGCCCGACACAGACGACCCTCGGGCTGCTCGCCAATGGCAGTTGGCGCATGCCGTTCAGCGAGACGATGCACCGCGTGCCGCTCGACCCGTGGACGTTCCCGGCCTTGCTCGCGCGCCTCGCGCGCCAGGGCCTGACGGGCGCGCTGCACGTGAGCGATGGCCTGCGCGACAAGGTCTTGTTCCTGTCGCAAGGCATGCTCGTGCACATCGCCTCGAACGTGGCGAGCGAGCTCTTGGGCAACCACCTAACGAACTCTGGACTGGTGACGCCGGACCACGCGAGCCGCGGCCTCGCGCTGTCACATGTTCGCGGCATGCGCCTCGGCGAAGCGCTCGTCGCGCTGCGCGCCATCAGCCCCGAGCAGCTGGTCGATGCGGTCGACGAGCAAGGGGCGTCGCGCCTGTGCGAGCTCATGTCCTGGTCGCAAGGCTCGCTCATGTTGGACCCCGGCCGCACGGTCGAGGGCGAGTCGGGATCGCGCCCGCGCTCGCTGTTGCCGCTGCTCGCACGCGGCATTCGCCAGTCGTTCTCGGCGCGTCGCGCCGCGACCGTATTGGAGCCGTTCGCCGACCGCACGTTGTCGTGGGTCATGGACCCGACGCGCATCGCGGAGTCGATGGGCATGCTCCTCCCCGAAGCGCGGGCGCTCGTCAACGCGCGCCTCGTGACCACCGTCGGCGAGGTGCTCGCCCAAGGCGTCGGCGCCAATGTGCTTGCGCTGCTCATCGCAGTGCAGACCGAAGGCGTGAGGTTCCTGTGACGCTCGGAGATCTGTCGCAGACTCCGTCGGCCAGCTCGGATTGCATCGGCAGCCTCGTCGCCCCGCGAGCTCGTCACCGCGCGGTCGCTGGAGCGACACGGCGGATGACGGCTTGTGGCGGGGACGCCGAGGCCTTGTGCATTAATTCGAGCTCGCCGATCGGGAAAAAGGCCCCGTCCTACGCCGGCAGCTTTGGCCGGTTTGACTGTTCCTCGGCAATTGCTCGGTTCATAGAAAAACCGATGCTCAGGGAAAGATTTGGGTGAGATTTTTCGCCCCACTTCCCGATACCTCCCAGTGCAAGGGGATGATGACCAACCTACGTATCTAGCGCTCAATCCCAGGCGGTCCTACTCGCCTCTCGAGCCGTGGTTGGTCCATCGTTCCCAGACATCTTGAACGTTCCCGCGCTGGGTTACTTGCGCTTCGCACAAATGCGTTCTGTCCCGTCGGCAGATCGATTAGCAAACACGCACAGAGACCCTCGGGGCTCGTCGAGCAGGACACTGGGCCCTATGGCACGCCTCCGTTGGCGCCATATGTGCCGAAAGTGACATACACACTAAGAGATAGTTGATTCACAACCCAGCTCACGGTCGGCCGTCTCGACGGTCGCTCTGCGGCTAGCCAAGCACCCGTGCGCCCAGCGCACGACCTCAATCCAGCATCCCAGGAGCATCTCAATGTCACGTGCCGATAGTATCACCAAGCTCATCAAGCAGCTCGCCTCCAACACGCCGGACCTCGAAGCCTCGGCCGTCATCGACAACGACGGTTTGATGATCGCGTCGGCCCTCGGCGCCGACGTCGACGACGACGCCGTCGCCGCGATGTCCGCCGCCCTCTTGGGCATCGGCGAGCGCCTCGTGAAGGAGCTCCGCCGCGGTCAGTTCGAGATGGTCATGACCAAGGGCAACGAAGGCTACGTCATCTTGACCCGCTGCGGTCGTGACGCGGTGCTCTCGGTGCTCACCACCGCCAACGCGAAGATCGGCCTGATCTTCCTCGACGTGAAGCGTACGGCGGCCGAGGTGGCCAAGCTGCTCGGGTGATCGCGACATGCGCAAACGCGGGGCACAGCATCGAATCGACGACGAGCTGAAGGCGACCATCACGGTGGGCGGCTATCACGGCTCGATCGTTTGTACCGACCAGGGGCTGCTCGTCGCG
>JAMHUH010000199.1:0-49963 GCA_035904925.1 Nannocystaceae bacterium | reverse complement strand
GGCGCTCGAGCTCGGCGAAGGCCAGACGCAGGTACTCGGCCCGGCCCGCGCGGGTGTCCGCGTCGGCGTGGGCGAGCAGCGTGGGCAAGAGCCGCCAGCCGAAGTTGGCGTGCCCGCACTCGTCGGCCCAGATCCCGGTCAAGAGCGCGCGCAGCGCGCCTTCGGGCATGTCGTGGCGCTCGGCCGCGATCAGGGCGACGGCGCCGGTCTCGCTCAAACAGCAGATGCTCAGCACGTTGCGCAGGCAGGCCTCGATCTGGTTGGCCGCGTCGGCGTGAACCGGAAACTCCCGATGCGGCAGCCCCGGAGCCAGGGCGGCGCCTCCGAGCGACTCGACCACCGCGCCGCAAAGGACCCCGTGGCGCCGCTCTTGGCTGGCGAAAGCGCGGGCGCGCTCGATCGTGGCCGCGTCGAGGGTGCCCGCCTCGACCAGCGCCTCGAGCTGCGTCAGCAAGCCTTCGAACACCGGCGCCGAGCCATGCTCGTTGATCATTCGCGCTCGCCAGGTCGCGATCGCGGCCGCGCGCAAGCTCGGGTCGATGCGCTCGAGCTCGAGCCCAAAAGGACGCTCGGCGCGGGCGAGGCTGCGCAGGTCCAAGACCTCGATCGCGCCCGGGCCTCGGGCCAGCTCGCTCGGCGGAGTCGGAGGTCCCCAGGGCGTGCACGCGGGCTCGCTGTTTCCGATCAGCGAACAGCACGCCGCGCTGACGTTCCACCACACGTCGTTGTCGGCGGTGCGGCGCTGCATCGTGTGCTCGGCGTCCTCGGTGAACCCGGGATCGACCGGCTCGTAGAGATGCTGGGCCAGCGAGGTGCAGCAGGCCTGCTCGCTCGGTCCGATCGTCCCCTCGGCGTTCGCCGCGGACACCTGCGCCTGGCACTGCTCGAAGGCCGCCCGGGCCTCGCTGACCGGCTGCTCGCGCGTGCTCGGATCGAGCGCGGGATCGTTCGCGTAGGGATCGGGCTCGGCGATCATCGGCTGGGCCCCGGCCTCGCCAGGCTCGCCGCCCTCGACCTCCGTCGGCGATCCCGTCGTGGAGGGATGGCAGCCGAGCGACACCAACGTGGCGCAGCAGCTGACGCGAGCCGCGGCCGCGAGCGCGTATTCGAAACTGGGACGGTGGGCCATTCGCGATGCTAGCAGGCGCGCGAGGCCGATGTCGGGCTTCGACTTCGCTCGCTCGGCTGGTAGCGTCCGCCCGTGCCCGGACTCCTCGAGCGCTTGTTCGGCAAGCCGGCCAAGCGCGACTACCAGCGCGGACCCTCGCTCGCGGGCCTCGACCCGATCAGCGCGCGAGCGATCGCGCTGCAAAAGGACTATTGGTCGCCCGCGCCCGAGCTGCTGCGCGAGCTCGAGGCCCAAGCCGATCCGAGCTGGGCCGACGCGCTGCGCCTTCATCATCTGCGCTGTCTGGCCTGGCTCGACGCCGACGATCAGCGCCTGCGCCGAGCCCTGCTCGCGCCCCTCGCCGAGCGGCCCGACGTGGGCTCCGAGCCCACGACCCGCGCGAGTGAAGCCCAGGCCCAGGTGCTCGCCAGCGCCAAGCGCTTGCTCGCCCGCCGCTCGCCCTTTCGCCCTCGCCACGGCTTCGCATGGTTGGGCGAGGGTCCGCCCGAGGGCGACGCGATCCCCTACTCCGATTTTCAAGGCCGCACGATCAACGCTTCGCTCACCCACCTCGGCGCGCTCGAGCTCGTGACCCTCGACGAGCATCACGAGCCGGCCGCGATCGAGTTCGTGCCTTTCGACGAGCTGCTGACCTTGACCCTCGCGCCGCGCGAGCCGGGCGTGCAGCCGGCGTTTCGACCCGCCAAAGTCTTGCGCGAGTACGGCCTGGCCGAGCAGATCGTGCTGCTCCCGCTTCGCCACGGCCTGACCTGGCTGGCCCACGAGCCCGAGCTGCTGCGCGGTTTCGGCGAGAGCGCCGAGCACGAGGTCGGACGCGTCGCGCTGCCCGAGCTGCCGGGCGAGCGGGCGCTGGCGATCCGAGTCGGGCTGCAGCGACTCGAGAGCGCGTCCGAGTACGCCCACGAAGGTCTCGGCAGCTTCCGGCTCGCCGACGCCTACCAGCTCAGCCTCGCGATCGACGACGACGACCCCCGCTTCGCCGACAAGTGCCGGGGCCGGGGCATCGATCCCGCCGCAACCCGTGGCGACGTGGTCCGCGAGTCGCGGTTGCGAGCGAGCGCGCGGGCTCGCCGAACGACGCTCGAATGAGGGCTCTCGACGAGCCTGGACCTGCGAGGTAAACAGCCGCCGCCCATGCTCTGGCTCCGCAATCCCCCACCCTCCGCTGCTCCGACGCAGGCCGATCGCGTGGGAGGTGAGCAGGCATGAGCGACGACAAATTGGTCGAGCGCTTCGAGCAGTTCGAGCACGGCTGGGATCGCCCGGTTCGCTTCCTCGGCGCGCTCGCCCCCGACGACCCGCGCGTGCGCGAGGCCAAGGCCGCGCTGCTCGGCGTGCCCTACGACGGCGCGGTCACCTATCGCGGCGGCGCACGCTTCGGACCGCGCGAGCTTCGGGTCGCTTCGGACAGCATCGAGACCTACTGCCCCAAGCTCGACCGCGACCTCGAAGACCATGTCTATGTCGACCTCGGCGACCTCGACTGCACCCCGCCCGAGCCCGAGCTCGGTGAAGAGGGCGAGCCGATCGATGGGATGACGCCGGGCGAGCGCCTGGTCCGAAATTTCCGCCGTCAGCTCGATGCCCTGCCCGAGCTGCCGCTGCTCGCGATCGGCGGCGACCACCTGGTCGCGTTCCCCTTCCTCGAGCGCATGGTCGAGCGCCACGCCGATCTGCAGATCCTCCACATCGACGCGCACATGGATCTGCGCGAGCACTGGGAGGGCGAACCCTTCAACCACTCGACCGTGCTCGGCCGCGTGCTCGACCGGATGCGACCGAGCCAAGGCCTCCACCAATGGGGCATTCGCTCGGGCATGCGCAGCGAGTGGCAACAAGCTCGCGGCGACGCCCGCGTCCACGCGATCGCGCCCGAGCTCGCGCCTGCGATGGAGCGCATCGACCAGCTGATCGAGCGCGGCTCGCCGATCTACGTCACCTTCGATCTCGATGGTCTGGATCCCGCCGACATCCCAGGCACGGGCACGCCCGAGCCCGACGGTCTGCGCTTTGGCTGGGTCGAGGCGGTGCTGGGTCAGCTGGCTCGTGCGCCGCGACCTCTGGTCGGCGTCGATCTCGTCGAGCTCGCGCCGGCGCTGGATCCGACCGGTCGCTCGCCGGTCGCGGCGGCTCGACTCTGCCGGACCTTGCTGCTCGGGTTGATGCGCTGAGCGGCGCCTCGCCGGGCTCGACCTGCTATGGTGGGCGCGATGCCGACCTCGCTCGTGCTGCTCGCGGCGCTGCAGATGGGCGAGCCATTCGGCGTCCGCATGCGCGAGCCGGTCGACGACCCCGTGAGTCCACGCGTCGCCGTCCCAGCGACGCCCTCCGAGGGCCGCGAGCTCGAGGCGCCGCTCAGCTACGTCGGCGACGCGATCCCCTCACCCGACTACTCGCCGACGCCACCGCCACCTTCGGAGCGCAAGCTCGGCACCAACACCACGCTCTTCGTCAATTTCGACGGCGTGCACATCGGCGACTGCACCCCCTCGGACAGCCACCGCAACTGCAATTGGCTCAAGAAGAACACCACCTTCGAGCCCTGGAGCGGGAGCTTGACCGATCGGGTCGCCGTCCTCGACGTGATCCGCTCGATGACCGCCGACTTCGGCATCCGCGTGACCGGCCAGCGTCCGGCCGAAGACGAGCCCTATACGATGGTCGTCTATGGTGGTGACTCGGTCGTCGAAGAGGCGCTCGGTCGTGCGCCCGCGGGCGACTGCTGGAACGACCTGCCCAACGAGATCGCCTATGCGTTCATGGACGCCTCGCGGGCGAGCTGGATCAACGGTGGAGCCTCGACCGCGCTGCACGAGGCGGCCCACACCTGGGGCTTCGATCATGTCGGGCTCGAGGGCACGCTCATGGCTCCCTCGGGGGGCAACACCGCGAACCCGCCCTTCGACGGCTGCGGGACGGTCGTCGAGGACGTCGCGCTGACTCCCGCCAAGGAGAGCTCGTGTCCGGCGATCAACCTCGAGCTGTGCGGGCTCTCGGGCTATCAATACGACACCGCGTTGCTGCGCCTGCTCTTTGGCCAGCCCTACGTCGACGACCAAGCGCCCGAGCCGATCTTGGTCGCCCCCTTCGACGGCATCTACTACCAGGGTCCGGCCAGCTTCGACGTCGTCATCGAGATCATCGACGACCTCGAGCCGCAGCGCTACCAGGTCGCGGTGATCGTCCCGGGCCTGGCCGACGAGCCCAAGTACACCTCGGCCTACTCGGCCGACTTCTCGGTCGACGCGCTGCCGGTCGGCACGTGGAACTTCGAGGTCCGGGTCCGCGACGAGGCCGGCAACGAGGGCAGCCTCAGCTTCGTGGTCGAGGTCGGCGAAGATCCGGCCCTGCTCGACGACGGCTGCAACTGCCGTTCGCCCGAGCGCGGCCAGCCCGGTCCAGGCTGGCTGGCGCTGCTGGTCGTGCCGCTGCTCGTCCGCCGGCCGCGGCGGCTGATCGAGCGAAAGCGCCGTTACCCTCGCAAGTCCTAGAACAAGCGCTGAATTGGAAAGCCCTGCAATTCCGAGATGTTACGAGCCGTGAGGCGAGCGTTTCGGGTGAGCGCAGGGGAGCTTGCTCCCCGGAGCGAGGGGGCTTTGCGAAAGCCCCCTTGAAGAGTAGAAGGCCTGAATCGAGCGCGCAGCGCTTGATTCAGGCCTAGTTGGCGCAGGCCCTCGACCTGATCCCGCGTCGACGCTAAAGAAGCCCGCATGCGACACACTTCGCTGTCTGCGCTCGTCCTGGCCACCTTCACGCTGCTCGGCTGTCCGACCAAGCTGCCGGACCCGACCGCGCAAGAGCAAGAGCGCACGACAGTCGGCGATCCGACGCCCGCCAACGTCCCGATCACGCCAGCCAACGATCCCCGGGTCCAACGCGACACCGACGACCTCTACGACGTCGACGACCCGACGCCCTCGGGCGAGCCCGCGGCGCCACGACCCGGCAGCGGCAGCCCCGACGAGACCAACGGCGTGTGCCGGCTCTTCGCGCCCAAGCTGCCCGAGCCCGAGTGCTGCCCGGTCGAGGTCGGCTTCGACGCCGAGGCCGTCCGCGAGCTGTGTGGCCACGCGGTCTACCTCGGCGAGTCGCTGCAACACAGCTGCGGCTACTTCTTCTCGTCGACCGAGCCCGGCGCGACGCCGGTGTTCATGCGTGGCTCCAAGCTGATGGTCGCGTCGGTCGCCGAGGCGGCCAAGCAGCACGACGAGCGCCTGCGAATGGCGCTCGACAAGCCCGAGTTCGCGTCGACGCCCGTGCCCGGGGTCGAAGGCGCGATGTGGAGCGCGGCCGAAGGTCTGCACTGGGCCTTCTTGCCCGGCTGGGACGAAGTTCGGCAGATCAGCTGGAACGACGGCGCCTGCCCGGACGCGCAGATGCCCGCGGTCCTCGAGTTGATCCGCGCGGCCCAGCAGCCGCCGCCCAACGCTCCGCGCGAGGGCCTGCTGCCGACGGCTCGCAAGCCCAAGGATCCGAGCGAGTGAGCTGGTTCTCGGCCAAGCCCGGCAAGGCGGCGGCCGAGCGCTTCGTGCTGATCTACAGCCCGATCTGGATGGCGCTGGTCGGCACCGTCATGCTCGGCGGCTTCTATCGCGGCTGGTCGGACCCGATGTACATGGGCTTCGGCCTGCTCGCGGCCCTGCCCCTGGTCGTCGTGCCCTGGCTGCGGCCTTGCCCCGAAGAGCGCGGGCTCGAGCCCTGGCAGACCAGCTGGTTCCGCATGAACCTGTGGGTCGCCATCTTGGTCGGCTTCGGCAACTACTTTGGCAGCGCGTACTTCTTCGACGTGCTCGGCATGCGCTACGGGTTTGCGACCACGTGGAACCTCGACGCCGCGCTGGTCGGCAGCGGCCGCGACGACGTCCCGCTCTTCTTGTACCCGCTGACGCAGGCCTACTTCATGACCTACCACGTGGGCATGACGGTGCTCTATCGCTGGCTGAACACCCGCTGGTCGCTGCCCTTGGTCGCGAGGATCGTGGTGCTGGCCGCGCTGGCCTACACGATCGCGTTCGCCGAGACCTTCTTCATGGCGATCCCGGCCCTCCACGACGTGTTCAGCTACCCCGATCGCAGCCGCATGTTGGTGATCGGCTCGCTCTTCTACGCGAGCTACTTCGTGATCAGCCTGCCGGTGTTCGCCACGCTCGATGAGGATCGGCCGTGGACGCTCGGGCGGACGATCGGCTCGGCGCTCGCCGTCAGCATGGGCGTGCTGATCTTGCTCGACCTGTGGGCGTCGCTATTCGGGCGACTTCTGTAGGCGGCTCAGTACTCTTCTTGCTCGTCGACGTTGCCGCCTGCGTCCTCGACGGGCGCGGCCTTGGGCGTGCCCCCGGCCATCTTGGCCTCGCGTTCGGCTCGCTTGCGCTCGGCCTCGCGGGTATCGACCCAGGTTCGGTTCTCGGTCCGGCGGATCAGCTTCTCGTCGATCTCCGGGAGGCCGTAGCGAGCGCGCAGATCGTTGGGCAGCTGGGCGTCGAGGGTGGTCTTGCAGGTGATGGTCTCCTGCTCTTTTTGCTTGTAGTGGTCGCCCCAAGCATCCCAGCCACCACTCTCGATCACCTCGCGGGGCAAGGGCACTCGGGTGTAGCGCTTGATGAAGGTGACCGACTTGGCCGCCTCGCCGCCGTGCTGGCGCTCCCACTCGCGGCAGACCCAGGCCCCGTAGATGCGTTGGAAGTGCTTCTTGCCGTCGATCCGCCGGTTCACCTTGCCGCGGCGGTCGTAGAAGAAATAGGGGTAGCGATCCTGACCCCAGATGTCCTGGCCATAGTTCCAGGTCTGGCCGCTCTGGTCTTCGACATAGACCATGATGAAGGTGTTCGAGCGGTTGGGGTTGGGGGCGAACATCGCCCAGCTCTGGGTGTTGCGGGTGCCGTTGAAGTAGGCGCCGCCCTCGAGAGTGTCGAGCACGGCCTTGTGATAGTCCTTGACGAAGGACTTGGCGGGCAGGTTCCAGACCAACAGCACGATGGTGTGGTAGGCGACGAAGAGGCTGACCAGGATCACGCCCCACTGCGGGTAGGACCAGCGGCTGGTCGGCCTTCGCTCGCTCGGCGCGGCATGATCGTGCAGCAGCGAGGCGTGGAGGGGAACGGGCATCGGCCCGAGTGTGCCATGGCAGCGCGAGTCCGAGCGCGCAGGTCGTGCGTGCGACACCCCTCGCTGCTCGAGCGAGCTGGCTCAGCTCAGTACGCTTCTTGCTCTTCGACGTCGCCCGCGGGCGCGTCGTCGCGCGCGACTTGAGCCTCGATCGCTCGCCCGGCGAGCTTGGCCTCGCGCTCGGCCTTCTTGCGCTCGGCCTCGCGCGTGTCGACCCAGGTCTTGATCACCGTCGGACGGATGGCCTTCTCGTCGATCTCGGGCAGCCCGTAGCGGGCGCGCAGATCGTTGGGCAGCTGCGCGCCCGCGGTGGTCTTGCAGGTGATGGTCTCCTGCTCGCTCTGCTTGTACTGGTCGCCCCATGGGTCCCAGCCGCCATTGGCGATGATCTGCTTGGGCTTGGGCACGATCGTGTAGCGGCGCACGAAGCTGACCGACTTGGGCGCCTCGCCGCCGTGCTGCCGCTCCCACTCGCGACAGACCCACGCGCCGTAGATCTGCTGGTTGTTCTTCTTGGCGTTGAGGTTGCGGTTGACCTTGCCGCGCCGGTCGTACCAGAGATAGGGGTAGCGACTCTGGCCCCAGATGTCCTGGCCGAAGTCCCAGATCTCGCCGTCCTTGTCCTCGACGAACACCTTGATGAAGGTGTTGTCGCGGTTGGGGTTGGGGGCGAACATCGCCCAGCTCTGGTTGTTGCGCGAGCCGTTGAAGTAGGCGAAGCCTTGCAGGGTATCGAGCGTGGTCTTGTGAAATTGCTGGTTGAGCCCTTTGCCCGGCAAGTTCCAGACCAGCAAGACCACGCTGTGGTAGGCGATGAAGAGGCTGGCCACGAACACGCCCCAGAGCGGGTAGGACCAGCGCCGCTCGGGTCGAGCTTCGCTGGCCGCTGGCTCGGCGTGAAGCAGCGACTCGGTCAAGGATGGGGTTGGCTTGGTCTCGCTCATTCGCCCTCGCGCAGCACTCGGCTGATGTGAGCTCGTCGGGCCGGCGACGCCGGCAATCGCATGTGGCCGACCATCGCCTCGAGCCCGGCGAGGGTCAACGGAAACATCGAGACCAGCCGACGGATCTGGTTGATCGTCGGCGCCTCCCACATCCGCTCGGACTCGGGGTTGAGCCAGGCCGCGCGCGGGAAGTGGTCGGCGAGCTTGGCCAGGCAGCGCAGCCCGCTGGGCGCGTTGTCGAGGCTCCAGAAGGTCGAGCTCGTCATCATCAGCTCGCCGGGGTGCATCCACGCGTCGCCGACGAAGATCAGGTACCAGTTCGGCCCGGCGCTGCGGATCAGCTGCTCGATCGCGACCGGCTTGCTGAAGAGCGCGTCCTCGTAGACCTTCGAATAGACGCAGTTGTGAAAGTAGTAGTGCTTGAATTCCTTGAACCCGCCGTGCTGCGCCGCAGCCGAGAAGAGCCGGCTCGAGAGCTCGGCGTGCGGGTCCATGCTGCCGCCGACGTCGAGCAAGAGCAGCACCCGGACGTCGTTCTTGCGAGGCGGTCGCATGACGATCTCGAGGTCGCCGCAATTGCGGGCGGTCGCGTCGACGGTCTCGTCGATGTCGAGCTCGACCAGCTCGCCCTTGCGGTCGAGCTTGCGCAGGCGTCGGAGCGCCATGCCCATCTGCCGGGTGTCGAGCACGAGATCCTTGCGCAGCTCGCGAAAGCGCCGCGCGTCGGCGACGGCCAGGGCCGAACGACCGCCGCCTTGGCCGAGCCGAATGCCCGAAGGGTTGACGCCGCCGCTGCCGAAAGGCGAGGTCCCGCCGGTCCCGACCCAGCGGTTGCCGCCCTCGTGCCGGCCCTTTTGCTGCTCGAGCCGCTCGAGCAATTGCCGGCGCAGCTCGTCGATGCCGAGCTCTTGCAGCAAGGCCTGGGTCGCGGGGTCGAGCTCGAGCAGCTGCTTGGGATCGCGCAGCCACTCGTCGAGCTGCGCGGCGAGGTGCTCGAGGTTGGTCACGAGCCCGCGAAAGACCTCGCCGAAGGCGAGATCGAACCCGTCGTAGTCGGTCTCGTCGTCGACCAGGATGCAGCGCGCGACCGCATAGAAGCCGTCGAGGCTGTCCTCGTGCAGACCCTGGGCGAGCGCGTCGAGCAGCGCCAACCAGTTGTGGGCGCTGACCGACACGCCGTGCGCGCGCAGCTTGTAGAAGAAGTCGAGGAAGAGCGGGACGCTGCGGGTCGGGGCGCGGGCCGCTTGCATGTCATGCCCTCCCGCGCCCGGGCGCGCTCGTCCGCTCGGCCGTCGCGACGTCTTGCTCCTTCTTGAGCAGCACGCCGAGGAAGGGCAGGCCCGCGCCGAGCAGCTTGGCCGGATCGATGGCGCCATGACGCAGCGCGGCGATCCAATCGATCAGCTCGCTGGTGCTCGGCGGCTTGCGCAGACCGTCGATCCGGCGCAGCCGATAGAAGGCCTCGAGCGCGCCCGCGAGCAGCTGGTCCTCGATGTCGGGGTGATGGACCGCGATGATCCGGGCCATCATTTCGCGCTCGGGGAAGGCGATCCAGTGGAACACGCAGCGACGCAGGAACGCGTCGGGCAGCTCCTTTTCGTTGTTGCTGGTGATGACCACGATCGGCCGCTGACGCGCCGTCACGGTCCGCCCGGTCTCGGGGATCGTGAAGCTCATCGCGTCGATCTCGTGCAGGAGATCGTTGGGGAACTCGAGGTCGGCCTTGTCGATCTCGTCGATCAACACGACCATGCGCTGCTCGGCCTCGAAGGCGCGCCCGAGCGGGCCGAGCTCGATGTACTTGGCGATGTCGGCGACCTCGCCGTCACCGAAGCGGCTGTCGTGCAGCCGCTTGACCGTGTCGTAGTGGTAGAGGCCCTCGACCGCCTTGGTCGTCGACTTGACCTGCCAACGAATCAGCGGGGCGTCGAGCTGCTTGGCGAGATCGACCGCGAGCAGGGTCTTGCCGGTGCCCGGCTCGCCCTTGAGCAGCAAGGGGCGGCCGATCGCGATGGCGACGTCGACGGCCTTGGCGAGCTCGTCGGAGACGATGTACCGATCACTGCTGGCGATGCGCTTCATGGACCCTGGGATTGTACAGGACGATGTTTCTTTGGCCGCCTCGCCGGGCGCGGACTCGCCCGGAGCTTGCCACGCGAGCCGCTGCGCCACGCTCGCCAAGTTTGCGCACGGGCGCTCCCGCGCTCGAGTTTGCGGCTAGCACGACGCGAGCCACGAGCTGTGGCATAAGGCGCACTGATGCTCGCCCGCGTCCGAGTGCTGCCCCTCGCCTGGGTGTTGCTGGCCTGCCGAACGACCGCCGACGAGCCCTTGCCCAGAGCGACCGCCGGAGCCCCGGCCGCGACCGAGCTCGCGGTGGGTCGTCCGAGTCCGATCGAGCACGAGACCCAGCACGCCGAGACCAAGGCGCAGATCGAGATCGCGGCCCAACCAGCCTCGCGGATCTCGACCACCCCCTACACGCCTGCCTCGACGCTCGGCGAGCCCATCGCGATTTACCGCGCCTCGCTACCGCGACCGATCTTCGACGAGCCCAGCGTCAAGGCGCCGCTGCGCGGTCGGATCGAGATGAGCGAGAGCTTCCACGTCTATGCGCTGCGCTCGGGCGTCGACGGCGACGGCTGCTCGCTGGCCTGGGCGCAGGTCGCCGACGCCGGCTGGATCTGCACCAAGCACACCAAGACCGACGAGCACGCCAAGCCGCACGAGCTCCCGGTGCTGCCCAAGCACAAGCTCTTGCCCTTCCTCTACGCCCGCCACGCTCGTCACGACGATCCGAGCGCGCCCAAGCTGCCGGTCTTTCGCCACCTCACCGCCCTGCGCGACGGCGCCGATCCAGTCGATTGGCTCGCGGCCTACGGCACCTATGCGTTCGTCCGCAAGGCTCGCAGCGGCAAGCAGTCGGTCCTGATCGACGCGCGCGGTCGAGTCGTGCCGGCGACCGACATGCGCACGCTCGATCCCAGCGAGTTCGGCGGACGCGACCTGACCCTCGCGCCGGTCCCCGACGAGCAGCAGCTCGCCTGGGTCATCGATCGCAAGACCGGCGTCTACGCGCAGCCGGACCCCGGGTCGGAGCGGCGGCCCCTCGCCTATCACGCCGAACTGCTGGTGGTCGATCAGCGCGAGATCGGCAGCGATCGCGCGAGCTGGATCCGCGTGCCGGCGAGCGAAGGCTTCGCGGAGGGCTGGATCCCGGCGGCGCACGTCCGGATCTGGCGTCCCCTGGCCCCGCCCGAGCCCCTGCTCGCCGGCCAGACCTTGATCGACGTCGATCTCGAGCAGCAGGTCCTGACCTTGTGGGAGGAGGATCGGCCGGTCTTCGCGACGTTGATCGCGTCGGGCAAGCCCGGTCATTCGACCCCGACCGGGCTCTACCGAATCATCACCAAGCGGGCCTACGGCAAGATGGCCAGCCTCCCGACCGAGGCCGATCCCTACTGGGTCGACGCGGTCCCTTGGACGATGTACTTCGACGGGCGCTTCGCGCTGCACGGCGCGTTCTGGCACGATCGCTTCGGCTACCGCAGCAGTCACGGCTGCGTGAACCTCTCGCCACGCGACGCCAAGCTGCTCTTCGACCGTTCGACGCCGACCTTGCCGGCAGGGTGGTTGATCGTCAACGAGCACGCCAGCGACCCCGGCACCTTGGTCCGCATCCACAAGGGCAACCCCAACGTGCCCGATCGCCGCGGTGCGAGCCTCGACGACGCCGCCCTCGAAGACGACTGAATTCTCGACTCGGACAATTCACCACTGGTCGAAAGATCGATGTGGTGCGATTTCGTCCCCGCGGTGACGCCATGCGTGGAGTCGAATCACGCGATTGCTCGCACGGTCGAGAATTGCCATAGACGTCGCTCGAATGCGCGTGGACGGATCCGCTGGCGTTGGCGCGATGCTGATAGACTCCCGCCGATGGTCGAGAGGAAGTCGACGGCAACTCGAGGCGATGGCCCCAGTGTGGTCAAGGATGGCCCGGGTACGAAGGGGACCAGCAAGAGCGGGCCGCACGAACGCGCGAGCGTCAGCCCAGCCCGAGCGAGCGCCGGCCGCTCGGGCTCGCGCGCGCACGCAGCCGCGCTCGAGAGCGATGCGGCCGACGAGTCGAACGCGCCCCTGCGAGCCAGCAGCTCGCCCGCGCGCGCGAACGCATCGGGTTCGCGCGCGAACGCATCGGGCTCGCGCGCGAACGCTTCGAGCTCGCGCGCGAGCGCTTCGGGTTCGCGCTCGGTCGCCAAGGTCAGCCGCTCCGCGGACTCGATCAGCGCGGAGATCGTCGATCAAGCGGTCGCGCCGATCGACGCCGCGACGCTGCTGGGCGGCAACTCGCTGCTCTTCTTGGTCGCGGCCATCTGCGCGAGCGCGTTCACGGCCACCGAGCTGCTGACCGGCCACTACGCCCAGCTCGGTTCGGGTCTGGTCTGGCTGATCGCCTGCGCGGCGCTGGCCTGGGCCGCGTTCGGGCTGCGCGAGCGCGGCTACGCGTCGCTGTGGACGGCCGCGATCGCGATCGCGGCGCTCAACACCATGCTGCCCGACGTCCAGAGCATCCCCGGACCGCTGACGCTCTCGGCGATCCTGGTCGTGCTGGTCTGGAGCGGCATGCTGCTCGAGCCGCGCTGGAACGTCGTGCTGGCCCTCTATGTGTTGGCGGCGCTGTGGCTCTTCGGTGGCGAGTTCGTGCTGACCGCCTCGCAGATGATCGACGAGGGCCAGTTCGCCGTGCCCGTGCTCATGACCTTCATCGCCGTCCCGCTCGGACTCGGCGTGACCTTGCATGTCCGTCTGCGTGGCGCCGAGGCCAGCGTCACCACCAGCATCTCGCAGCTCGAGCAGCAGCGCGAAGAGCTGCAAAAGCGCCTGCAAGGCAAGATCAGCGAGCTCGAGCAGTCGCGCGAGCAGCTCTTCGAAGCCCAGAAGCTCAAGACGGTCGGGACCATGGCCTCGGGCCTGGCCCACGAGCTCAACAACATCCTCACGCCGATCCGCGGCCACGCGGAGCTGATCGCCGAGGGCTCGGCGAGCACCGAGCAGAGCCGCCGCTACGGCCAGCGGATCCTCGACTCGGCCGCGGCCGCGGCCCAGATCACGACCGCGCTGCTGACCTACACCCGCCAAGGCACCTTCCAGCCGGTCCGCTCCAACCTTCGCCAGCTGCTGCAGAGCCAGATCCTGCCGGTCATGTCGAAGAGCCTGCCCGGCAACGCGCGGCTCAAGATCGAGCTGGCCCGCAACGTCTCGGTCGACGTCGATCGCGTGCTCTTCCAGCAGGCGATCGTCAACCTCTTGCTCAACGCGGTCGACGCGATGCCCGAGGGCGGCGAGATCACGATCGGGCTCTCGACCAGCGCACAGCCGCCCCACCGTGGCGACGACGACGAGGACGTCGATGACGACGGCGTCCAGCGCAGCGCCGTGATCACGGTGACCGACACCGGCACCGGCATCGATCAAGAGCACATCAACCAGATCTTCGATCCCTTCTTCACGACCAAGGCGGTCGGCTCGGGCAGCGGTCTGGGTCTGGCGATGGTCATGGGCACGATCACTCGCCACCACGGACGGATCACGGTCGAGAGCGTGCTCGGTGAAGGCACGACCTTCACCATCTTCTTGCCGCTCGCGCCCGCCGAAGAGAAGGACGCGCACAAGCCCTGGCCGGTGCTGCGCGGCGAGTCCAAGGGTCCGGTCGTGGTCGTGTTGACCGAGGACCAAGACGCGCTCGACGAGTTCGAAGAGCTGCTCGAGGCGACCGAGTGCTCGCCGATCTGCACGAGCGACGCCAAGTCGGCGACCCCGCTCCTGACCGAGATGGGCGACAAGGTCGACCTGCTGATCCTCGACCTCGAGATCGAGGCGCTCGACGCCACGCGCCTGTTCCGGACCGTCCGCGAGCTCTTCCCCGAGATGCCGGTCATCCTGCTCTCCAACCACCCGACCAACGCGGCGATCCAGCGGCTGATCAGCGCGGGCCCGACCCGCTCGGTCCGCAAGCCGATGGACAACCGGCTCTTCTCGGCGCTCTTGACCGACCTGCTCCAGCCCGACTCCGGCTACGTCCGCGATTTCACGCCCGTACCGATCACGCCGGGCGCCGACGTTTCGGGCCCGCATCCGCGCGCCGATCGTGTGTAGGATCGCTGGGTGAGCGTCCCCCGACCCAGCCGCCTCGCGCTCGCGTTGGTGCCGGTGCTCGCGGCCGCGACCCTCTGGACGCACGGACAGGTCCACGAGCGTCGGGCTCGATTCCCCCGCGACCAAGACGTGCTCTACCTGCCGCCCTCGGCCCAACTGGTGCCGATGAGCCTCGGCTACCGCGAGGCGCTGGCGGACTTGATCTGGATCCGAGCGGTGATCTTCACCGGCGACAAGGCCGGCGGGGCCAACTACGCGTGGATCATGCAGTACCTCGAGGCCATCTACACGCTGGCGCCAGGCTTTCGCCGCCCTTATGCGTGGGGCGGCGTGGTCGTGGTCTACTCGGGCGAGGCGATCGATCGCGCGATGATCGATCGTGCCATCGAGCTCTATCGGCGAGGGATCGAGCTCTTCCCCGAGGACCACGAGCTGCTCTTCGCGCTCGGCATGCTCTTGACCCGCGACGTCCAGTCGCTGCCCGACTACGCCGCGGCCGAGCGCGAGGCGGCGATGCTCGAGGGCGCGATGCTGATTCGTCGGGCGGCGGCCTTCGGGGCGCCGCCGCTGGTTCGGCAGCTGGCCGCGACCTTGGTCAGCGACGACGCGACCGATCAGCTCGCCATCCAGTTCCTCGAGAACCAGCTGCTCCAGGCCGAAGACGAGGGCCACCGACGCTTGCTCGAGCGCAAGCTCGAGACCTTGATCGGCGAGGCTGGGATCGAGTCGATCCAGCGGCTGCGCGACGAGTTCGAGGCCGAGCGCCAGGCGGCGTTCCCCTACCTGAGCCCCGACCTCTACGTGCTGATCCGCGAAGAGTGATCGGCCGCGAACCCCGACGAGAGCGGCGAAACCCAAGTCAGCCACGAGTGGCTGAAAGCGAAGAAGAGTGAGCGGCACGCCGCTCACTCTTCTTCGCTTCGTCTCGCGCTGGGCGAGTCCTACTTGCTGCCCTTGAGCAGCTTCGACTCGTTGGCGCCGACGCTGACCGTCTGGGTGTCGGTCTTGCCGTCGTCCCACTTCCACTTGACGGTGTGGGAGCCGTCCGAGACCTTGACGAACACGGGCGTCTTCTTGTCCTGCTTGCGACCGTCGACGTAGACGTCGGCGGGCGGCATGCCTGGGGCCACGCCGATCTTGAGCTCGGAGTTCTTGGGCTTGGCCGCCGGCTTCTTGTTGACCGGCTTTTTGACGTCGGGCTTGGGATCGGGGTCGGTCGCCGGGACGGGATCGGGCACCGGCTGAGGCGGAATCGCGACGTTGGCCCCCGCCTTGGCGACCAAGGTCAGCGAGATCTCCTGGGTCGCGTCGCCGGTGAAGACGATCGGCACGGTCGCGGGCTCGAAGCCCTCGGCGCTGCCTTGAATCGTGTAGGCGAGCCCAGCTTCGCGCGCGAGCTGGTAGTTGTGCGAGTCGAGGCCGGTGCCGATCGGCGTGACCTTGTCGGGGCCAGCGACGATCGAGACCGCGGCCTGCTTCGGCGTGACCTTGACCGTCAGCGTCACGTCCTTGACCTGCAGCTTGATCGCGGGGAAGGCCATGGCCTGGCCCGCGCTGATGGTGACCTCTTGCGCGAAGGGCAGGAAGGTCCCGTCCTTGCTGACCTCGAGCTGATGAGGGCCAGGCGCGAGGTCACCGACGACCCGCGGCGAGTTGCCCTCGATCACCTTGCCGTCGACCTTGACCACGGCGTCGGGCGGCGTGAGCTCGAGGTTGAGGCTCCCGACCTCGCTCTTGGCTGGCTCGGCGCCCTCGGACCCCGACGCGGCCTTGTCCCCGCTGCCCGGCATCACGAACACCACGTAGACACCGACCGCGAGCGCGGCGATCAGCAGGCCCACGAGGCCGAGGATCATCAGCCCGATCGGCGCCCGCTTGGGCGGATCCGGCTCGGCGTAGGACGCCATCGCAGGATTCATCATCTGCTGCGGCTGCATCGGCTGCTGCTGATGCATCGGCTGCTGCTGGTGCATCGGCTGCTGCTGGTGCATCGGCTGCTGCTGGTGCATCGGCTGCTGCTGGTGCATCGGCTGCTGCTGATGCATCGGCTGCTGCTGATGCATCGCGGCTTGAACCGCTGCGGCGCTGACCATGTTGGGGGGCATGGTCCCAGTCGGTCCCGCCCCTTGCGGCATCGGCATGCCGCCAGGTCGCAGCGCGCCCGTGGGCGCAGGCAGCCCACCGGGACTCGGCATGCCGCCGGGCGCAGGCAGCCCGCCAGGCGCAGGCAGCCCGCCGGGCGCAGGCAAGCCCGCAGGACGACCCGGCCCACCGCCGGAGGGTGGGCCCATCGGTGCGGGTGCCGACGTCGGCGGCGTGGTGAAGGGTGCGGCCGGCCGTGGTGCAGCGGCTGCAGGTGCGGCTCCGGCCGGGCGAGCGGGCGGCGTCGCAGCCAACGCGTCGCCCTCTTGGCCTTCGAAGAGCCGGGTCTCGAGCTCGTCGTCGTCCCAATCGAATTCCGAGTTGCCGCCGCCACCACCACCACCCGCGGCGGGCGGCTTGGGTCGCGCACCGCCAGCCGGCGGCTTCTTGCCGACGCCAGGGATGTCGGCCTTGGAGCTCGTCATCACCATGGTCTTCGCTCGCGCGCGACCCGGCTTGGGTGGCCCACGCTTGGCATCGTCGCCCTGCGGCAGCGCCTGGTGGGCCTCGGTCGGCACCGCGGAGGGCCTCGCCGCGCCGGCGGACATCGGCGGCGGCGGCTTCGAAGGCGGCGGAGGTGGCTTCTTGCCACCACCCGAGGGCGGAGGCGGACGGCTTCCCGGGTTCATCATGGTGTTCTTCGGGTTGGGTTTCGACGAAGGCGGAGGAGCCGGGGGGAGCTGCCGGCCCTTCTCCTTCTCCGCTTCAATGTCCTTCGCAAAGTGGTCTTGCATCCACTCGGCGAGGTTCTTGCGGCTGTAGAACAGCCCTTCTTCGAACATGAACGCTTGCAGCGCGTCGTGCAGCTCGGACGCGGTCTGGTAGCGATGATCGAGATCCGCCGCCAGCGATCGCATGACGATCTGCTCGAGCTTGCTCGGCACCGCCGGGTTGATCCGACTCGGCGGATCGACGTTGACGGTGCGGACCTTCTCGAGCGTGGCGAAGTCGGTCTCGGCCTGGAAGAGCCGTTGACCACAGAGCACCTCCCACAACACCGCGCCGAGCGAGAATACGTCGCTGCGACGATCGATGGTCTCGCCGCGGACCTGCTCGGGCGACATGTAGCCGAACTTGCCCTTGAGGATGCCGGCCTGCGTCTGCGAAGCCCGACCGGCGGCCTTGGCCACGCCGAAGTCGATCAGCTTGACCTCGCCTTCGAACGAGACCAGCACGTTGGGCGGGCTGACGTCGCGGTGGATCAACCCGAGCGGACGGCCATGCCGGTCCTTCTTGTTGTGCGCGTACTCGAGACCCTCGCAGACCGCCATGATGACGAAGCAGGCTTGGGCCAGCGGCATCGGCCGCCGCATGTTGCGAGCGTGTTCGAAGATCGCTCGCAGGTCTTTGCCGGCGACGTACTCGAGCACGATGTAGAAGGCCTCGCCCTCCGATCGCAGCTCGTAGATCTGGGCGATGTTGGAGTGCTGAAGCTGCGCCGCAATGCGCGCTTCATCCTTGAACATCGTGATGAACTCGTCATCCTCGGCGACGTGCGGGAGGATGCGTTTGATCGCGACGACCTTCTCGAATCCCTCGACGCCACGAGCGACGGCCTTATAGACCTCCGCCATGCCACCTAGAGCGATTCGTTCGAGGATCTGATACTGGGCGAGTTTCTTGGGAACGTCCAACAAGGATCTCTCCAGCGGAAGGCGCGCAAATCAGCGCGCAACGGGTGCCCGATCACACCCTCGACGTCGGCGAAAGTCAACCAAAGACGTCGTACGGAACTTGGACCCGTGGGCCGCTGTACCCCTGCCCAGTGCGCTATAGTTCGCGGGCCTAGGGACGATGAGCGGAGCCGACGACATCGACATCAGCCCGAGTCTCCCGAGCGGAGCCCTCACCAGCACCACGGCCGTCGAGGGTGTGCTGGAGAACCCCGCGTTGGAGCCGAGCGCGGCGATTCGGGGCGACGCCGCGATCGCCGAGGCGCTGGCCACGGGCCAGATCGACTCCGTCGCCGCCCGCGAGCTGCTCTTGGCCGAGGTCGTCGCCGAGCAGCTGCCACAGAGCGCGAGCCCCGAGTCGATCCAGCGACTCGGCGCCGAACTGCGCGAGTTGCTGGCCGATGATCCGACGATCGTACGCCTGCTGGGCCGGGTCTGAGACCCACGCAGTCAGGCGAGCAGCTTGCGAACCTGCGGCGACACGAAGTGACGCTCCGTATCGAAGCGGCGCAAGGCGTCGGCGACCACCTGAAGCCGCTCGGGCGCCTTGAGCTTGCGGTCGACGATGATCCGGTACTGACCCTTGACCCGGCACAAGCCGCCGACGCCTTGGACCAGGCCCGCCATCGGCTCGTAGCAGACCGCGACCTCCAACTCGCCAGCAAGTCGCTCGAGCTCGGACAGCTGTTCTTGAGGGTTCATGAATCGTCGCGGAGCTTGCCCCAAACCATCGATCGCGCCAAGGCCCAGTTGAGGGCAAAAGCACGATGTCGGACCGCTCGCGAGGCCGAGTCGAGCAGATCACCGAGCGATCTACTTTCCGCGGGAGGAGTCGGATGATCCCTCGAAGCCGTCGGAGGAGTCGGACTCGGACGAGTCGGACGAGTACGAGGGCGACTCGGCGATCGGCAGCGTGAAGTGGAAGGTCGTCCCGACCCCGACGATGCTCTCGGCCCACGCCTCGCCGCCGTGGGCTTCGATCAACTTGCGGACGATCGAGAGCCCGAGGCCGGCGCCGCCGTGCTCGCGCGTCGAGCTCGAATCGACCTGATAGAACGCGTCGAAGATGCGCTGGAGCTGATCTTCGGGGATCCCGATGCCGGTGTCGGTCACCGAGATCCGCAGCGCGTCGGAGGTCTCCTCGCCGAAGAAGTCCTCGTCGAAGGGCCGGCGGATCGGCGCGCGCTCGGCCTCGACCAGCACGTAGCCCTCGGGTCGGTTGAACTTGATCCCGTTGGAGATCAGGTTGACCAGGACCTGCTGGATCTTGTCGGCGTCGCAGAGCAAGGGCGCGAGCGTGGCCGCGAGATCTTGGCGAAGGCTGACCCGCGCGCGCTCGGCCGGGATCGAGGCCGCGCTGAACGCCCGATCGACGATCTCGGTCAGCGGGACCGAGACCAGGTTGAGCCGCATCGTGCCCATCTCCATCTTCGACATCTCGAGGATCTGGGTGATCAGCCGGAGCAGCTCTTCGCCCCGCTCGAGAATGGTCTGGGCGTACTCGGTCTGCTCTTCGTTGAGCGGGCCCGCGATCCCGCGCGCGAGCATCTCGGAGAAGCCGATGATGCTGGTCAGCGGCGTGCGCAGCTCGTGGCTGACGGTCGCGAGGAAATTGCTCTTGAGCTGATCGACCTCGCGCAGATGGGCGATCGCTCGCTCGAGCTCGGCGTTGCGCTGCTGGAGCGAGCGAAAGTTGCTCTCGCTGGCCGCGAGGTGCATCTCCGAGGTCACCCAGGTCGCGAAGCCCGCTTGCAAGAGCGCCCCGATCACACCGACGAGGCCGTCGGCGATCGCGGCGAGCCCAGGACAGTCGGGGCTCGCGGCCGGGATCGCGAAGACGACCGTACCGACCCGATCGGCGCCCGCGAAGCAGGCCCGCACGGCGAACTCGTGATCGCCGAGGCCAAAGCCGCGCTCGCTGCTGCGAAACACCGCGTGGGCCTCGGGCGGGAGCTGATCCCAATGGGCCATCGGGCCCTGCTCGTCGCCGACATGACAAAAGACCACGCCCGCGTGATCGAAGAGCGCGACCGCGTCGACCGAGCCGAAGGTCCCGCGCACGAAGGGCGCCAAGGTCCGAGAAAAATCGTCGCGTCGCAGCAAGCGCTCGAGCGGCGGTCGACGGTCGGCCGCGCTGGTCGTGGTCTGTGTGGTCGAGGCCGACGCCGTCATCGCGAGCCTCCCTTCACCGGCCGAAAGAGCGCGTCGATCTGGCTCATGAAGTGCTCGTGGCTGACCCCGAAGCGCTCGGCGAAGTGGAACTTGCCCTCGAGCCGCTTCCAGCTCAGCGCCGCGAGCCCACGGAAGGTCTCGGACACACCCTGGCCTTGGATCGCGATCGCCTTGAACACCGGCTCGCGGCCCTTCTTGGCGATCTTGTCGACCTCGGCCTCGCTGCGGATGCCCTCGAGGTCGCGCTTGTTGAACTGGATGACCAGCGCGATGTCTTCGAAGTCGAGCCCGTTGTCGCGCAGGTTCTGCTTGAGGTTGGCGAAGGACTCGTTGTTGCCGCGGGTCTGCGAGACCCGCGAGTCGGCGATGAACGCGACCCCGTCGGCGCCCTGCAAGACGATCTTGCGGGTCGTGTTGTGAATGACCTGGCCCGGGACGGTGAAGAGCTTGAGCCGGATCGTGAACCCACCTTCGGTCTCGAACTGCAAAGGCAGGAGATCGAAGAAGAGCGTGCGATCGTCGCGAGTGTCGAGGGTGATCAGCTCCGAGCCGGTGTGCCCGACCATGAGCTGGTGCAGCTGCTGCAGGTTGGTCGTCTTCCCGCTCAGCGCGGGGCCGTAGTAGACCAACTTGAGCGTGACCTCGCGGTGCTGGATGTCGATGTAGACCATGGACCTTCGCGCTCGCTGGCCGCGTCGCTCACTCTATCGCGTCGCCGAACAAACGGGTCAGGCTTTCGAGCTTGGCTTGGCCGCGGCGGCCTGCGCGTCGAGCAGCACCTGGCGCTTGGGCAAGACCGGCTCGCGCTCGCTGCATCGCTCGAGCTCGAGCAGCAATTCGCGGGTCCGCGTGCCCTCGAGCGCGGTCGGGGTCTCGATCTTCAGCTCGACGAGCTGGTCGCCGCGACTCCCCCGGGAGTCCGGGACGCCTTTGCCCCGCAGACGCAGCTTGGCGCCCGATTGGGCGCCCGCGGGCACCTCCATGTCGACCCAGCCGTCGATGGTCGGGACCGGGACCTTCCCGCCCAGCGCCGCGCGGGTGATGCTGATCGGCACCGTCGCGAGCAGGTTCTGCTGCTCGCGGGTCAAGAAGGGATGCGGCCGGACGTTGACGGTGATCCGCAGGTTGCCGGGCTCGCCATCGAAGCGACCGGGCTCGCCTTGCCCGCGCAGGACCTTCTCGGTGCCCGCGTCGGTGCCCGGCGGGAGGCGGACGTCGAAGCTGCGCTCCGACTTGATCACCCCGCGGCCCCGGCAGACCTTGCATGGGTCGCGCTGGACCAGCCCGAGCCCGTCGCAGCGACCGCAGCGACTCCGCCGGCTGAACAAGCCGCCGGTCTTGACCTCGCCCGTGCCCTCGCAATTGGTGCAGTCGATCGGCTCGCGGCCACCGGGCTCGGTGCCCCCGCCCTTGCACGCCTCGCACGCGCCGCGAGCTTCGAAGTGGATGGTGTGCTCCGAGCCGAGCACGGCGTCCGCGAGCTCGACGCTGAGCGTGTAGCGGATGTCCCGGCCAGCCCGACGCTCGCGTCGGCGACTCCCGAACACGTCGCCGAAGAGGTTGCCGAACAGGTCGCGGCTGAGCTTGAGCCCGTCTGGGCGGGTCAGGTCGAGGGACTCGGGCAGCAGCCGGGTCGAGTCGTAGCGAGCCCGCTTGCCCGGATCCGAGAGCACCTCGTAGGCCTCGGAGGCCTTGCGGAAGCGCTCGTGCGCGTCTTCGTCGTCGGGGAAGCGATCGGGGTGGCTCTCGAGCGCGACCCGGCGATAGGCCTTCTTGATCTCGGCCTCGTCGGCGTCGCGGCCGACCCCGAGGATCGCGTAGTAGTCCTCACGAGCCATGGTCAGGCTTCGTCGGAGAGCATCGCTTCGTAGATCTGGTGCGAGGAGGTCTCGAGCGAGGTCAGGGCCTCGCGGATCGCCAGCGAGTCGACATTCGAGGCGTCGAGCTGGCGGCGCAGGGCGATGACGTCGTTCTCGATGTCGCCGCGATCGGTCGCCGAGAGCTTGTCGCCGAAGGCCTCGAGCGAGCGCTCGCAGGTGTACAGGAGGGTCTCGGCCCGGTTGCGGAGCTCGGCGAGCTCGCGCCGGGCGGCGTCCTCGGACTTCTTGGCGTCGGCCTCGCTGGCGAGGTCTTCGAGCTGGTTCTCGGTCAGGCCCGAGGTCGGCTGCACGGTCATGGTCGCCGACTTGTTGGTGCCGAGATCTTGGGCCGAGACGGCCAGGATGCCGTCGGCGTTGATGTCGAAGCTGACCTTGATCTGCGGGACCCCCCGCGGCGCTGGTGGGATGTCGGTCAGCGAGAGCCGAGCCAGGCTCTTGTTGTCGTCGGCCATCTCGCGCAGACCCTGGAGCACGTGGACGGGGACGACCGGCTGGTTGTCGACGCTGGTGCTGAAGATCTCGGACTTGCGCGTGGGGATGGTCGTGCCCTTGGGGATCAGCACCGTGAACACGCCGCCCGCAGTCTCGACCCCGATGTTGAGCGGGACGACGTCGAGCAGGACCACGCCCTTGACCCCACCGGTCAAGATCGCGCCCTGGATCGCGGCTCCACACGCGACGACTTCGTCGGGGTTGACCCCCGTGCTGGGGTCGCGCTTGAAGAACTCGCCGACCAGCTTCTGGACCAGGGGCATGCGGGTCTGGCCGCCGACCAAGAGCAGCTCGTCGATGTCGCCGACGCCCAGCTCCGCGTCGGCCAGGGCGGTCTTGCAGGGCCCGAGCGTGCGCTCGACCAGCGCGCGGGTCAGCTCCTCGAGCTTGCGCCGGGTCAAGTTGAGGTTGAGGTGGATCGGCTGGCCGGCCTTGGCGGCGATGAAGGGCAGGTTGAGCTCGGTGTCGAGCGACCAGCTCAGCTCGTGCTTGGCCTTCTCGGCCGCTTCTTTGAGCCGCTGCTTGGCCAGCTTCTCTTGTCGCAGATCGATGCCTTGCTCGGCCTTGAAGCTGGCCGCGGCCCAATCGACGATCGTGTTGTCGAAGTCCTCGCCGCCCAAGAAGGTGTCGCCGGAGGTCGCCAGCACTTCGAAGGCGCCGTCGCGCAGCTCGAGGATCGAGATGTCGAAGGTCCCGCCGCCGAGGTCGTAGACCGCGACGGTCTTGTTCGACTTGTCCGCGCGACCCAGCCCATAGGCGAGCGTGGCCGCGGTCGGCTCGTTGATGATTCGCTCGACCTCGAGCCCGGCGATCTTGCCGGCGTCCTTGGTCGCTTGTCGCTGCGCGTCGTCGAAGTAGGCCGGCACGGTCACGACCGCGCGGTGGACCTCTTCGCCGAGGTAGGCCTCGGCGGCCTCCTTGAGCGTGCGCAGGACCGCGGCCCCGATCTCGCTCGGCGAGTACTGGCGGCCCTCGACCTCGATCCACGCGTCGCCGTTGGGCGCCGGACAGATCTTGTAGGGCAGGAATTGGGCGAGGCTCTGGACCTCGGCGTCCTCGTACTTGCGGCCGATCAAGCGCTTGGCCGCGTAGACGGTCTTGGTCGGGTTGGTGATCGCCTGACGCTTGGCGATCTGACCGACCAGCTGCTCGCCCTTGTCGGTCAACGCGACCACCGAGGGCGTGGTCCGAGCGCCTTCGGCGTTGGGCACGACCCTCGGGTCGTCGCCCTCGAGCACGGCGACGCAGGAATTCGTGGTCCCGAGATCGATGCCGATGATCCGCTCGCCCATGATCCGCTGCACCTCGAATTCGAGTTAGTTGGCCTCGCCCGCGTTCGGGTCGGGTGGAGCACCGGTCGAGCCGGGGCCAGCGACGACGACTCGGGCCGCGCGCAGGAGTCGTTCGCCCCGCAGGTAGCCCTTCTCGTACTCCATCATCACGACGCCCGGAGCGAAGTCCGGCGTGTCGACCTGTTGAAGCGCGTCATGCAGGTTGGGATCGAAGACCACGCCGACCGAGACGATCGGCTTGATCCCGTGCCGGGCGAGCGCCGAGAAGAACTCGCCGCGGACCATCTCGAGGCCCTTCGCCAGCTGGGGATCGCTGTTGGCCGGCATCGCCGCGAGCGCGCGATCGAGGTTGTCACCGACGGGCAAGAAGTCGCTGAGCATGTTGCCGAGCGCGCGATGGATCGCGTCCTCGTGCTCACGCCGGGTCCGCTTCTTGTAGTTCTCGAGGTCGGCCATCGAGCGCATCCACTTGTCGCGCATGGCCTCGGTCTCGGCCTTGGCCAAAGCGAGCTCCGCAGCGAGGTCGGCCGCGAGGTCGGGCGGATCGGCGACGTCGTCGATCTCGATCTCGTCTTCGTCTCGGCCAGCGCGCATCTGGTCGACCGCTCGTTCGGCGTCACGCATGGCCTGCGCGAGCTCGTCGTCGGGGTTGGCTTCGTTCGTCTGGTCTCCGCTCATGGGGTCGGGGCTCCTGCTGCTGGCTCACCGGTGCGGGTGAGTCGGGGCGAGTCGGGGCGAGTGGCGAGCTTCGGACCAAGTGGGCCGGCTGGCAAGACTCGACGGCGCGGACGGACTCAGCCGCGAGCCAGCATCGCTCGCGCCGCGTACTCTACCAGAGGAATCACGGCCTCCCAATCCATCCGCGGGCTACCGAGCAGCGCCACGGCCCCCGTCGTCTGGGTGTTCGGATCCCGCGTCGTCGGCCAGCGCAAGCGACATCCGACCAGCGTCAGCCCCCCGCTGGTCGGCCCGAGCACGCCGAACGCCGGCGCGGCCCCGAGCTCGACGCGGGCTCCGTTCAGATCGAGGTGCACGGCGGCTTGAAGGCCGTCTTCGGGCTCGGGCAGCAGCTGGCACAGGACCTCGGCCAAGCGCTGGTAGTCGTCGAGCAGCTCGAGCAACCCGCCGAGCGAGGTCGGGTCGCTCGAGGATCCCTCGCGTCCAACATCGCGCGCGAGCGCGCCCTGCCCCGCGACCTGCATCCACAAGGGCTCGAAGGACGCGACGCACAAGAGCAGCCCGATCCGCAGCGCCTCGGCCAGGTATTGATCGACCCGGGCCTCCTGCGCGCCGAGGAGTTCGCGCAGCTCCTCGCGGGCCTGCTCGAGGCTGCGTCCACAGGTCAGCTCGCGCAGCAGGCCCTGAATCCGATGCAGCTTGGGATCGCGCTCGAGCACGTCGCGATCGATGTCGACGCGGCGAACGCTGCTGGCCCCGTCTTCGAGGCCGATCATGACCAGCGCCCGCGCGCCTTCGTCCTTGATCGAACTTGGCCGACCCTCGGCGAGCGGCAGCAGCTCGATCGCTCGCACGACCCCGGGCCGGGCCTCGCCGACGAAATTGATCGCCACGCAGCCGGCCAGCTCCGACAGGACCCGAGCCGTCGAGCGGAGGCCTTGGCGAGGATCGGGACCGCTCGTCGCCGGCCCGATCAGATCGAGCATGCGCTGGTGCTCGGGTCGCGCGGCGTGGCGCGGCAGCGCTTCGATGTAGATGCGCCAGCCCTCGGCGGTCGGGACCCGGCCGCTCGCGCTATGCGGCTTGTGGACCAGACCCGCGCGATCGAGCGCCGCGAGCTCGCTGCGGATGGTCGCGGGTGAGCAGTCGAGCCCGAGCGCGCGGCACAGAGTCCCCGAGGCCACGGGTCGACCCTCGATCGCGTGTTGCCGGCACAGCCCGATCAGGATGCGCTCTTGCCGCTGGGAAAGCCCCGAGACACGGGCCACGGCTCTCTTCTACCACTGCTAGCAGCCCGTGGCGCAACCCAGCGCGGCTCCTCGCGCCGGGATTTTCGGCGAGGGCGCGAAGCCGAAGCGCAGCTGTACCGGGCGTACTGCAAGCTGAGGCGACAAAGCCCTCGTCGAAAAGACCAAGCGAGGTGGCGTGATGGGTTGCGCCACGGGCTGCTGGAGCTAGAACAAGCGCTGACTTTTGGAAAGCCCTGCAATTCCAAGATGTTACGAGCCGTGAGGCGAGCGTTTCGGGTGAGCGCAGGGGAGCTTGCTCCCCGGAGCGAGGGGGCTTTGCGAAAGCCCCCTTGAAGAGTAGAAGGCCTGAATCGAGCGCGCAGCGCTTGATTCAGGCCTAGAAGAGAAGATCGGCAGCGATGTCGTCGTGCCAGAGCCAGCGACCCGGGGCGACCCGAAGCGTGGTGTCGGCGATCCACTCGAGGTTGCCTCGCTGGACCTGGTTGGCCGTCCGAGCGTCCAGCCAGGCTCGATCGACCCCGAAGCGAGCCAGCCAAGGGCCGACCTCGAAGCCATCCAAGCGGCGCAGCCCCAGCCACAAAGCTTCGCCCGCGGCGACCTCCCCGACCAGGGTCTCGCTCGGCTCTTCGCTCGCGCCGGGATCGGCCAACCACGCGTCGAGGCCGCGTCGGTTGCGTCGACGGATCACCTCGACGCCGCTCGAACCCCTGCGCAGCTCGACCGAAGCGCCGGAGGGTCCGAGCGCCAGCACGTCGACGGCTCGCCAGTACTTGCCGTTGTGCCACGCCTCGCGGCCCGGGCGAGCGTAGCTGGCGACCTCGTAGTGCACGAAGCCCTGCTCGCGCAGGCGAGCCTCGGCGCACAGCAAGAGCGAGGCCTGGCCATCTTCGTCGGGCAACACTCGCAGGCCGCGACGAACCAGCTTGGGCCAAGGCGTGTCGGGCTCGATCGTCAGCGCGTAGATCGACACGTGCTCGACCCCGAGCTCGACCAGGCGATCGATGTCCGCGACCAAACCAGCCTCGCCGTGACCGGGCCAGCCGACGATCAGATCGACGCTGGTCTGGAGGCCGATCGCGATCGCCTGCTCGACCGCCGCCAGGGCCCGCGCGGGCGAGTGGGCGCGACCGAGCTGGCGCAGACCGATCGGATCGAGGCTCTGGATCCCGAGCGACACGCGATCGACCCCCGCGCGCCGCAGCGCGGCCAGCAACCCGGCGTCGACATGCTCGGGGTTGAGCTCGACCGTCAGCTCGCGCAGCGGCTTCGGACCGAGGACCTCGCCGCGTAGGCGGCCGATCACCCGCTCGAGCGCCTCGGCCCCGATCGCGCTGGGCGTGCCGCCGCCGAGGTAGAGCGAGTCGAATTCGCGACCCGCGAAGGCCGACGCCCGAGCCTCGAGCTCGCGCGCGAGGCCCTGCTCCCAGCGCTCGATCGCGGGGCCGAGCTCGCGCCCGACTTCGAAGTCGAAGTCGCAGTAAGGGCAGGCCCGCGCGCAGAAGGGCACGTGGACGTAGAGCCCCGCCGGCTCCGCGATCACGCGATCAGGCTCAGCAACGCCTCGGTCGCCGGCAACTCGGACCACAGCTCGATGCCGTTCCCGACCGCGGGGATCCGGGCCGCGACCCCGCGCCACCACCAGCTCGGGAGCGCGTCCATGTCGATGCCGGCCTGTTGAAGCAGGTGGGTCTGCTCTTCGAGGGTCTCGACCATCGACGAGTGAAAGGGCTGACCGCGGCCTTGCAGCTGGGCGCCGAGCCGCGTCGCCGAGCGAAGCGGGGTCGACTGTTCGAACTCGTCGACGCAGGTGCGCATCGCCTTGCGGACCACGCCGATGTCCGGGAACTCGTAGATCTGGCCGTAGACGGGCAGCGGCCGGCCGACGAGCAGCGCGAGCCGACCGGCGAACTCGGACACGAGCTGGTCGTGGACCTGCAACGACTGACCGACCTCGTTGATCATGTCGCGCCGCAGCAGCGCCACGCACTCCTCGGGGTTGGCATAGACGAACGAGATCATGCCCGACTGGATCAGGCCGAGGCCGGCCCGAACGGTCGCGATCGCCAGCGAGGGATCGAGCGGCGGCTGAGTCAGCGCGCGAACTCCCAAGACCTCGGTCGCCGCGTCGCTGTCGACGAGCAAGCGGACGACCAGCGTGAAGCCGTCCATGGGAACATGATCCCCGAAGATTTGGAACGCCGAGAGTGCGTGCCAGGACGACTGCGAGACCATGCGATCGACTGTCCTGACTTGCTCGTCATGATCGTGTAGCCGAAGTAGAAGAGCGCGCCGAGGTTGACGATCGCTGCAATCCACACCAGCGGGTTGCCGCGCTTGGTTTGCTCGGTGACGACGCTCTGGCCGAAGGAGCCGGTCACACCGGTCTCGATCGCCGCCGTCGACATGGTCATGCGGGGGGACGCGGTCCGAGCGAGCGGTCGCGTCGTCGGGCCGGTGCCGGGGCCCATGCCGGCGCGCGGGCGGGCGCGCTTGCGGCTGCCCGTGCCCTCGTCGGCCGGCGGGGCGGCTTGGACGACGGGGTGATGGCCCGAGGACTTCGCGGTGTCGCGCTTGCGCGAGCCCGAGTCCTCGGCCGATCCGTCGCGCTTCATGTCGGCGACGAATTCCTCGAGGTTGCCGAGGGTCATCGAGCGGCGCCGCTTCTCGCCCGTGCCCGAGCCACCGGGGTCGAGCTGCTTGGCCCACTCGGGCTCATCGTGCTCGTGGCCGCCGCCTTCGAGCGAGTCGAAGGCGTCGAAGTCGAGCGCGCCGTCGGTGAGGTCGTCGTATTGGTCGTCGTAGTTGAGCTCGGCGGGCGCACCCTCGCCGAACATCTCCGACATGAACCCGCTGATCTTGCGACGGGTCGCCGCCAGCCCGGCCTCCTGCATGAAGGCCTCGAGCTCGCGATACATGTGATCGCAATTTTGGAAGCGATCACCCGCGTCGAGCTCGAGCGCGCGCATGATGATGGCCTCGAGCGTGGGCGGAAAGTCGGGGTCGACGAAGGTCGGCGCCGGGATGTCGCCCGCCAAGATTCGCTCGCGGACCTCGTCGCCTCGGCCGCGGAAGAGCCGCTTGCCCAGGCACATCTCATAGAGGATGACGCCGATCGCGAAGATGTCGGCCCGACCATCGAGCGGCTCCCCGTAGATCTGTTCGGGGGCCATGTACGAGAGCTTGCCGGCGAACTGCGCCGGCCCGCGTTGGCCGACCGCCGAGGCTCGCGTCGCCGCGATGCCGAAGTCGACGATCTTGCACAGGCCGTCGTAGCCGACGTGGATGTTGGTCGGGTTGATGTCGCGGTGAACGAGGCCGAGCGGCTCGCCGTTCTCGTCGAGCCGCTCGTGGGCGTAGAAGAGGCCCTCGAGCGCCTGCATGACGATCGCCAGCGCGATGTCGAGCGGGACCATGTTGCCGGTCGCGCCAGCCCGCCGGAGCACGCCGACCAGCTCCTGGCCGACCAAGAGCTCCATCGCGATGAAGTACTCGCCGTCGATCTCACCGAGGTCGTAGGTGTGGACGACGTTGTTGTGGGTCAACGTCGCCGCGACCCGAGCCTCGTCGAGGAACATCTGGACGATCTCGGGCCGCTCGACGAATTCCTCGCGCAGGCGCTTGACGACCAGCTCTTTGGCGAACCCTTCGATGCCCGTGTACTGGGCCCGATAGACCTCGGCCATTCCGCCAGTGGCGATGTGCTCGACGAGCAGATACTTGTCGCCGAATGGCGTGGGCTCGATGTTGCTCAAGGCGCCGGAAGCTTAGACGATCCCCTCGCGCCGCCACAAGGGCGAGGACGGGCTTTGCTCGGATCCGCGGGCGATCGTCGGAGAACCGGTTGGACCTCGAAGTTTCGGCGGCTCTGCGACCACCCCGCGCGAGTCGAGAAACCCGAGTCAGCCACCCGTGGCTGAAACCGAGCCCGCCAGCGGTGACCGAGAATTCGCCTCTCTAGGCCGCGCTTGGCGTAGATTGGGCGGCGCGACTCGGAGCCCCCATGCCCGCGAAGACCCACGGCCCCCCTTCTCTCGACTGCGTCCGCCTTCTCTCGCTCGCTACCGCGCTCGCGCTCGGCTGCTCGAGCAAACAGATCTCGGTCGACGACGACATCGGTGACGTGACCAGCGGATCCGCGGGCGACTCGACCGGCGAGACCGACAGCGAGGGTGGCAGCGGGACCAGCAGCAGCTCGACCGACGAGGGCAACCCCTTCGTCTCGTTGCCCGACGGCGGCGCGACCAACACTTGCGACCCCGCCGCTCAAGACTGCCCGGACGGCGAGAAGTGTACCGGCTACGTGGTCGAAGAGGGCTCGTGCTGCGTCGACGCCAACAAGTGCGTGCCGGTCACCGGCGACAAGCAGGTCGGCGATCCCTGCACCCGCGGGCCCGACAACGACGACTGCGCGGTCGGGCTCTTCTGCATGACGGTGAGCTCCGGCTCGACCGGCGATGGCGTCTGCCTGGCCTTTTGTGACGCGGGGACCCAGGACTGTAGCGAGGACGGCCTGCCCGACGCCCAGTGCGTCTCGTTCAACGACGGCGTGCTGCCGCTCTGCCAAGACGACTGCGATCCGCTCGTGCAAGACTGCGACGGATCGCTGGGCTGCTACGGCGTCGGCACGCAGGGCTTCGTATGCTCGCTGCCGGGCTACCAGGCCGGTCTCGGCAACGATGGCGACATGTGTTACACGATCCAGAGTTGCAAGCCTGGCCTGCAATGCACCGCGACCGAGGTGCTCGATGGTTGTGGGGCCGCCCGCTGCTGCACGCCCTTTTGCGATCTGACCGAGCCGGATTCCTGCATCGCGCCCGAGTCCTGCGTGGCCTACTTCGACGTCGGCACTGCGCCGCCGGGCTACGAGAACGTCGGCCTTTGCGTCATCCCCGCTTAGCTGGCCCGCTCGGCCTCGTGGCGATGCTCGGCTGCCCGAGCGAGCCGAGCGAGATCGAGCCGGACCTCCCGCCCGCGGCGGCTTCGGATCCGGGTCACACGAGCCAGCCGATGCCGCTCGCCAACGACCCCGAGGCCAACGCTTCGCTGCCCGAGTGGGCCGACTGGCCGGTCGAGAACGTCGCGCCCAAGTCCTGGTTCGGCTGGCGCCTCGATCCCTCGGGTCAGTACGTCCGCGAGACTGGGCTTCGATTCACCACGACGGCGAACCTCTACGTGCTCGCGATCGCCAGCGGCAGCGTCCGATCGACCACGCGCCTCGAAGATGGGTCGACGCAGGTCGAGATCGATCATGGCGGCGGGCTCGTCAGCCGCTACCAAGCTTTGAGCGCGTGCTTGGTCTACGCGGGCATGCCGGTGCGCCGCGGCACCGCGCTGGGCTTTGCCCAAGGCGCCGAGCTGCTGCTCGAGGTCTCGCAGGACGGCCGGGCGATCGATCCGCTCTGGGTCCTGCGGACGCCGCTTCGATCCCATCCTGATTGAACTCAGCGGATCACTTGGATCTCGCCGATGTACCAGTCGCCCCACTCCATCCGCATCTGGACCGCGAGCGCGACCCCGGTGCTCAGGTCGACCGTCGCGACCGCCTTGGGCCCTTGCAAGCTCGGCGTCACGTCGACGCTGCGGATCTGCGCCCGGATCCCGCCGAGATCGCCGACCGTGTCGACCAGCGCGATCGAGCGGGCGGCGTCGAGGCTGTGGACCCGTTGCAGCGCGACCAAGAGGGCCGCGCGGGTGTCGTAGTCGCCGAAGAGGCGAGCGGACATGTACGCGGTGCCGATCTCGGTGAAGAAGGCCTCGACCGCGTCGCCGGACATGTCCCCCGCGACGCCGATCTCGTCGAGGAACTCGGCCGAGCCGGTGTGCTCGACCAGGCGCATGAAGCTCGGGAAGGGATCGCCAGCGTCCGCGCGCGCGTCGGCGATCAGCTGCTCGAGCGAGCCGACGAACCCCTGCAGGGCCGAGCCCTCGGTGCTGGCCTCGAGCAAGACCGAGATGGTCCGGCCGCGGATCTCTCGGGCGAGGCTCGGCGAGGTCAGCCGGCGCAGGTCGTCGTCCGAGCCGCTGCCGAGCGCGGCGATGAAGCTCTTGGCCCGCTCCTCGGCCCGGTCGTGGTGCTGATCGCTGGTGGTCAGCTCGGGTCGCTCGGCCAGCATCCGGGCCGCCTCGGCGATCGGGATCGCAAAGCCGCCCTTTTGATCTTTCCAAGTCCAGGTGACGACGCCGATGACCCGACCGAAGCGATCGAGCACCGGGCCGCCGCTCTGCCCTTGCACGACCTGGGCGGTGACGCCCAAGAAGGGCCCCGGGCCGATCGAGGCGTTGTAGACCTCGAGCCGCTCGATCCGACCGGTATGGGCGCGAAGGCCCGGATCCACGTCGAGCTCGGCCGCCTCCTCGGGGCCGACGTCGCGCGAGAGCAAGACCACCGCGTCTTGGGCGTCGGCGTAGTCGCTGATCGGCGCGCGGCGATCGGTCGCGAATTCGAGGAAGTCGAAGGGCTCGTCGCTGGCGATCTTGAGCAGCGCGAGGTCGCGGACGGGATCGATGTAGATGATCTCGACCGACGTGAACTCGGGGTTGGCGGCCAAGCCCGGAAAGCTGACGCTCTCGATGTAGTTGGCGTCCTCGACCACGTGCCGGTTGGTGATCATGTAGCCGCGTGGATCGACCACGAAGCCGAGCCCGCGCCCGAGATCGGTGAGCACCACGCCGACCGATCCGGCCGCCCGCTCGGCCACGTCGCTCGCTTCGTAGCTGCGACCCTCACCGCCTTGCGAGATCCGAACCCCGCCCAGCTCGTGCCGCCCGGCACAGCCCAACGAGCAAGCCAGCGCGAGCACGATGGGGAGAGCGAGAGCCCGCGCGAGCATCGAAATCCAGGTTACGCCCGCAACGCTGCCAGTGCCATCGCCCATTGGGGCAATCCACAGGTAGGTGCGGGTGGGTCGGCACGAGTGGGAAGTTTCCGAGCTGGTGCTAACGTTGGGCCCGCGTGCGGGTCGAACTCGACAACCTCGGCAAGACCTACGACGGCGATCAGTGGGCGATCCGGCACCTCGCGCTCGACATCCCCAGCGGCAGCATCTTTGGCCTGATCGGCCCGAATGGGGCCGGCAAGTCGACGACCCTGCGGATGATGGCGACCGTGATGACGCCGACCGAGGGTCGGGTCCGGCTCGGCGGCGAGGACGTCGGCGCGGATCCCCTCGCAGCCCGGCGCAAGATCGGGTTCTTGGGCGACGGCAACCCGCTCTACAAGGATCTCACGCCGGCCGAGTACCTGCGCCTCTTCGGCCAGTGCTTCAAGCTGCCCGCCCAGGAGCTCGAGCAGGCGATCGACGACACCCTCGCCACCTTCGACCTGACCCACAAGCGCGACGCGCCCTGCGGTCAGCTGTCCAAGGGCATGCGCCAGCGGGTGCTGATCGCTCGCTGCCTGCTCCACCGGCCCCGCCTCTTGATCCTCGACGAGCCCGCCGATGGGCTCGACCCGCGCGGCCGCAACGATCTGCGCCGCAGCCTGACCCGGATCCGCGAGCAAGGCGTCACGATCGTGATCAGCTCGCACATCCTGCGCGAGCTCGACGAGCTCTGCGATCAGGTCGCGATCGTCCAGCAGGGCAAGCTGGTGGTCGCGGGCGCGGTCGATCAAATCATCGACACCCACGAGGTCAGCCGCTTCGTCTACGAGCTGCGCCTGCTCGACGGCTACGAGGCCGCGCTCGAGCTGCTCGCCCGACGCCGGGTGTTGATCGAGCACAGCGAGCCCGCCCACGCCCACGAGCACGCCTGCGTTCGCATGCAGGTCCAAGGTGGCGAGGCGCTGATGGCCGATCTGCTCGCGGAGCTGATCGGCGTCGGCGCTCGCGTGCTGACCTGCAGCCGGATCCGCTCGCGGCTCGAAGACGTGTACGACCGCGTCTCCGAAGGCCAGGTCAATTGAACTCCCGAACCCTCCGCCGCTCCAGGCAAGTCATGGCAAGCATCCTCGACCGCATCCCCGCCTTCGCCCTGCCCTTCGTGACCCGCTCGCTGCGTGGCGGTCGAGGCAAGCGCTTCGCCGCGCTGAGCCTCGGCTTGGCGCTCCTGACCCTGCTCTTCGCGGTCTGGGTCGGGCTCGGACGCGGCGACGTGGCCCGCGACGCCCGGGTCACGATCGGCATCGAGCAGCCGATCTACGTGCGCGAGCAGCAGGAGTTCGTGATCATTCGGACCAACCCGGACACGTTCCCCGGCGAGCTGCTCAACCGACAAGAACATGCGCGGCAGCGAGGCGCGATGCTGATCGTCGAGGCGGCGCGCGCCGTCGGTCCTGTCCGCGAGGAAAATACCCAGCTCTACGCCGACGTGCTGGCTTTGGCGCAGCGCTCGAGCATCGTCGACCCGAACGCGTTGGTCGGCTTCTCGTGGGGCAACCCCTACCAGGTCGCGCAACTCGAGAGCATCGTGGCCCGCGAGGGCGAGCCCGAGATCATCGACTACGAGCGGATGACCGGCGTCGACGAGACGCTCCGCTTGCTCGCGATGCTGAGCGGTGGCCTGCTCTTCTTGCTCGCGACCGTCGCCGCGCCGCTGCTGGTCGCGCTCCAGCAGGCGACCGAGCGGCACGAGAACACCTTGCAGCCGCTGAGCGGCACGGCCTTGGGCGCGCACGAGCTGATCGTCGGCTTGGCCTGCGGTCCGCTGGCGGTCGTCACGATCTTCGCGGCGCCGCTGACCGGATTGTTCGTGCTCGCGTCGCTCGCGACTGGCGAGCTCGCGGCGCTCGCTCTGCTGCCGATGCTGGCGGCAACGACCCTCGGGCTCGTGTTCGGGGCCCAGCTGCTCGGGCATCTCGTCGGCACCAACCGCACGCCGGGCCTGATCGGCGTGGTCCTGCTCGGGATGTTGGGCGCGCTCGCGCTGAGCAGCATGGGCATGGCCGCCGGCTTCGATCAGCGCGAGGTCATCGGCCTTCCGGCCCTGCTGCCCCAAGCCGGTGTGCTCGGGCTGCTCGGCGAGTTCTTTGGTGATCCCTGGCGGGCGGCCGCGCTCGGGTTCGGCTCGAGCCGCTTCGACCCGACCGCCCTCGACCTGTTCGTGCCCGCGCTGGTCGGCGCGCTCGGGGCCGCGTTGCTGGGCCTGCTGGCCGTGCGCGCGCTGACCCGCCACCTCGAAGGTCGGGCCACGCTGCTCGACGCCAGCGAGGCGCTCTTCGGCGCGCTGGTCTGCATCGTGATGGTCAACGTCGCGATCCCCATGCTCGAGATCGGACGGCCTTTCCATCAGCTCTTCGGGCTGCCCACGCTCGCGCTGCCCTTCTTGCTGCTGGTCATGGCCCGGGTCCCGGTCGGCGACGTCCCGACCAAGCTGCGCAGGCTCCCGCTCGTGCGTCTGGTCGGCGAGTTCATGGCATGGGTCATGCTCGAGGTGCTCGTCGCCGCGCTGCGCGATGGCACGCTGGCGGGCCTCCACCCGATGTCGCTCGTGGGGATCGGCTGGTGCGCGCTCGTGTTGGTCATGCTCGCGGCCCGCATGGTCGCAACGCCCAGCAGGATCGCTGGCCACGTCTGGGCACTCTTTTGCTTCGGCGTGTTGCCCTTCGCCTACGGCGTGGCCAGCGTCTGGGCCTTCGAGCCGGGCGCGACGCTGATGCTCTTCGAGGCCCCGCCGGCGCTGACCTTCGGCTCGATGGCGCTCTTCGTCTGGGTCCCGATGTCGCTCCTCCGGCATCTGCGCAGGCACGTCGCCGTGGTCGAGTGAGGGCGAACCTTCCATTCCTCAACAAACCCGCTAGCCTACCCGCCATGAAGCTCCTGCGCGCTTCCTTGCTCTCGCTCCCTCTCGTCTCGCTGGCGTGCATCGACGCGCCAGCGCCCACCAAGCAGACCAAGGCCGACGCCGAGGCGAAGTCGGAGCCGGCGACCAAGCCCGAACCGGTCGCCAAGCTCGAGCCGGTCACCGCCGAGACCGATCGAGGGCTCGCGCCGACGACCGAGCCGCTGACCGCCGAGGAAGAGCGACTGATCGCCGCCGATCCCAAGACCCTCTCGCCCGAAGAGTCGCGCTTGCGGGCCCACGCGCTGCGCAAGAAGATCATGCTTCAACCGGGCTCGGACGCGGCCCAGGCCCTGAACGACGCCCGCGCGGCGGTGCTCAGCGGGGCCGTCGATCCCAACGCGCCCGAGCAGGCCAAGGACGGCGCCGCGGATGCCGGCGGCGAGGACAAGGGCCTGGTCTTGTCGGCGCCGACGCTGAAGGACGGGGCGGCCAAGGACGGGGCGAAGGACCCGAAGTGAGCCCGCCCGAGACGCTCCGCGAAGAGCAGCTCGGCCCCGGGATCCTGCGCTGGTGGATCGACAACCCGACCCGGGGCAACGCGATCGCTCCGGTCGTGTTCGAGTGGATCGCCAGCCGCTGCCAAGCGCTTCGCGGCGAGGTCGTGCTGATCCAGGGCGTCGGCGAGAAGGTGTTCTCGGCCGGCTTCGATCTCAAGGCGCTCGGTGAGCAGGTCGCGTCCGCGAGCACGAGCGCGCCCGACCTGCCGCTGATCCGCGCGACCGCGGCCATGCACGAGGCCGACGCGACCTTCGTCGCGGTCATCAACGGCGTGGTCATCGGCGCGGGCGTCGAGCTGGTCAGCGCCTGCGACCTTCGCCTCGCTCGCGTGGGCGCGAGCTTGCGGATCCCGGCAGGCCGACTCGGCGTGGTCTATCACGCGGCCGGGCTCGCTCGGATCCACGCCGCGTTCGGACCCACGGTCACGCGCCGACTCTTCTTGGCGGGTGACGAAGTCGCGATCGCCGACGCGCGCGCGAGCCTGACTGCGCTGGTCGAGCTCGAGCAGCTCGACGCCGAAGCGCTGGCCCTGGCCGAGCGGATCGTCAGCCAAGCGGCCCGCAGCGTCGCCGGCAACCGCCGCTTGCTGCGAGCGCTCGACCGCGCCCACGCGCTGCCGGTCGAGCTGCTCGAGGCCCACGAGCTCGCCCGGATCGCCGCCTATTCGAACATCGATCCGCCGACGCCGGTTCCCTCACCCACTCGACCGACGCGCTGACGCTCGCGCGCGCGGCAGGGCTCGGCTACCCTGCGCGCCATGAGCATCAAGGAGCAGATCGACGCCGCGTTCCGCAAAGCTCGGCTCGAGCGTGACGAGCCGACCAAGAACATCATCGGCATGCTCAAGAACAAGGTGCTGATGGAGCTCAAGTCGGGCTCCGGCGCGGTCGAGGACGAGGCGATGTGGCTGCGCAACGTCGAGGCCTACTCCAAGCAGCTGCGCAAGGCGATGGTCGAGTTCGAAGGCCTGGGCGACAAGGCGGCCACGCAGATCGCCGAGACCCGCTTCGAGCTCGAGTTCTGCGAGCGCTTCTTGCCCAAGCGGCTCGACGCCGAGGCCACCGACGCGCTGGTCCGCAAGCTCGCGGCCGAGTCTGGCGTCACGGATCCCAAGCAAAAGGGCAAGCTGATCGGCCTGATCATGAAGGGCCACAAGGACGAGGTCGACGGCGATCTGGTCCGGCAAGCGGTCGACAAGCTGCTCGCCGGCGGCTGACCTGGCGAATTCGTGATCGCCCCAGCCAGTGAAGACGCGTGGCTCGGCGAGATCGTCGACGCCTACGTCGATGCCCTGGCCGGAGCGTGGTCGACGATGCTCGGGTTGGCGCTGGCCTGCCTGGGCAGCTTGGTGATCTGGCACTACGTCGTCGTCCCACGTCTGCCCGAGCGGGCGTGGGCCGGCGCTCGCTGGATCCGTCTCGGCCTGGTGCTTGCGCTGATCGGCCTGGGCGTGTGGACGGCGATCGGCCGCGCCACCTGCTATGACGACGCCTACATCTCGTTTCGCTACGCCGAGAACCTGATCGCCGGGCATGGGCTGGTCTACAACCCGGGCGAGCGCGTCGAGGGCTACAGCAATTTTCTGTGGACGATCCTGCTCGCGGGCTTGCACTGGCTGACGCCGATCGAGACCCCGATGCTGGCGGTCGTCGGCTGCTTGTTGGCCTTCGTCGCCAACCTCCTGGTCATCTGGCGGATCACGCTCGAGGTCGCCCCGCCCACGCGGACCTTCGCGTTCCCGCTCGCGCTCGCGCTGCTGGCCGTGCAAGCCACCTTCGTCGACTTCGCGACCAGCGGGCTCGAGACCCAGTTCGCCAGCTTGTTGGTCGACCTCGGGGTCTGGGCGCTGGTCCGAACGCCGACCCGCCGCTCGATGTTCGTGGCCGGGCTGTGCTGGATCCTGGCCACGCTGACCCGGCCCGATCACGCGATCTTCTACGCGGTCGGATCGGCGGTGGTGCTCGGCCTGTGGATCGTCCCGCTGGCTCGAGCGCTCCGCTCGAGCGGCGATCGTCGGGCCAAGCTGCGCGCCGCGTGGACGGCCGGGCTCGCGCCGATGCTCGCCTACGCGGCGCCCTTCGGCCTGTGGCTGATCCACGCGGCCTGGAAGCTCGGCTACTACGGCTCGCTGCTGCCGAACACCTACTACGCGAAGTCGGCCGACCTGCCTTATTGGTCGCAGGGCCTGATCTACGCGGCCGACTTCCACCTCTCGAGTCACCTGTGGATCGCCGCCCTGGTCCTGGCGATCGCCCTGCCCTTCGCTTGGCCCGCGCCTGGCCCCGGTCGCCGGCTCCTGGCCTTTGCGTTGCCGGCCCTCGTCCTCTACGAGCTCTACGTCCTGCGGCTCGGCGGCGACTTCATGGAGGGCCGCTTTTACGTCTCGCTGATCCCTTTGTTGCTGCTGCTCGGCGAGCTCTCGATCCACGAGCTGAGCCGGCGAAGCCGAACCTGGTCGGCGATGCTGGTCGCCTCCGCGCTCGCGGCCACGGCCTTCGGCGTGCGGCTGATCCCGGCTCGCGACAGCCGCTGGCACCTGACCGACGAGAGCACCTACTACCCGATCGTCGAGTGGTCGCCGATCGTGATCGGCCACGCCAACTACCAGACCGGTGTGATCCTCGGCCAGCTCCACGCTCGAGGCATCGACCCGGTGATCGCGAGCGGGGCGATCGGCTTGATCGGCTACTACTCCGAGATGACGATGATCGATCGGCTGGGCCTCACCGACGCCACGGTCGCGCACCAGAAGATCGGCGCGCGCGGTCGCCCGGGTCACGAAAAGTGGGCGAGCACCGCCTACCTCGAGCAGCGCGGGGTCCACTTCGTCCGCGGGGGCCCCTATCCGCAGTGGTTCGCCCGTGAAGGCACGATTCACTGGGGTCAGCGAGGGGGCCGAACTTGGTGGATCCTTCGCTACGATCGCGAGCTGATGGAGGCGATCCACGCGGCCGATCCCGACGTCCGCTTCCAGGACTTTCCACGCTGGCTCGATCGCCACCTCGCCAATTTGCCGCGCCAGCCAGCCCGCGCGGTCGAGCGCGAGTTCGCGTTCTTTCGTGGGTACTACTTCGATCATCAGCACGACCTCGAGCGTCGCCAAGCCTACGAGCGCTACCTGAGCTGGGTCGCGGAGGGTCGTGACCCGGCCGAGCTGCTCGAGGCGGGTCGCTGGTCGACCTGGCAAGCGCCCGCCCGCAGGCCAGCGCGTGGTTCACGAGCCGACTAGAGCGGCGACCCAGGGGCTCGGCTCTGGGCGATCCACAGGTCGATCGCGTCGGCGTCGAAGCCCAGCGGCATCTCGACCGCGTCCGCTTGCATCTGCGGCAGCATCCAGCGGGCCGCGACGCCGACCGTGGCGAACTCGCGGATCGGATAGGGCGGCCGGTTCAGCGCCCGCATGCCCGCCATCACGCAGCGGATCGCCGCGCCGATGAAGCCGCGAACCTCGACGACATGGGCGACGCAAGCCACGTGCTCGCGGAAGGTCGCGCTGCTCCGCTTGGCCAGCTCGCGCGCGCGCTCGGACATCTCGGCCCGAACCTCGCCGACGATCACCATCACCGCGTGCTTGCCCACCGTCGCGACCAGCTGCGCTTGCTGCTCGTGGATCGCGAGCATGTGCTCGGCGTCGAACGAGCGGCGGACATCCACGAGCAAGAATCCGCCGGACGCGACCATGCGAAACTTCGCATCGTCTTGGGCTTGGGCGAGAGGTCCGTCGAACACCCGCGCAGCCTAGCCCGCTTCGAGCGCGGGCACGTGCGGGCCGCAATTCGCCGGCGTTTCCCGCTCCTGGAGCGCACCCTCGGCTTCAGCCCGCGCCCCGCCAGGTACGCGCTCAGGTCGCCATGAGCTTGCGGTGGGCCAACATCCCGACCGCCATGGCGGCTACGAAAACGAGCACGCCGGGCTGTCCGCCTGCGATCCCGACCAGCGCGGGGCCGGGACAAAAGCCACCGATGCCCCAACCGACCCCGAACATGACGGCGCCGATCAGCAAGGGTCGATCGATGTCGCTGCGGGTCGGCCAGTGAAACTTGCCCTCGAAGAGCGGCGCCTTGCGACCGAGCAAGAGCCGATGCGCGGGGAAGACCACCGCGATCCCGGCGGCCATGACCAAGGCGAGGTTGGGGTTCCAATCGCCGCTGATGTCGAGGAAGGCGAGCACGCGCTTGGGGTCGGTCATGCCCGAGATCCCGAGGCCGAGCGCGAACAAGAGCCCGGCCGCCAGCGCGACCACTTCACGTCCGATTTGCTGCTTGCTCATCCCTCGACTCCAATCACGTGGCGGATCACGAAGGTCGTTGCGATCGCGGCGGCCATGAAGGTCATCGTCGCCGCGAGCGAGCGGGTCGAGAGGCGCGAGAGCCCGCAGATGCCATGTCCGCTGGTGCAGCCGCTGCCGAGCCGGGTGCCGAAGCCGACCAACAAGCCGGCGACCACGAGCATGAGCATCGAGACCACGGGGTTCATCGACTCGAACGCGGGCCCAGGCAAGAAGCGGGGGTCGACGATCCGCAAGAGCACGCCGCCGAGCAGCAAGCCGACCACGAAGGTCGTACGCCAGCGCTTCTCGTCGCTGGGGCCGCGCTCGGCCACGCCCTCGACCAATCCGCCGAAGATGCCGGCGATGCCGGCGATTCGACCGTTGAAGGCCAGCAGCAAGACCGCCGAGAGGCCGATCAGCGCGCCACCGATGACTGAGGCTAGGGGCATCGATTCGATCATGGTCTTGGTTCTCCCTCGACTCAGCGGACCAGCTTGCGACCTTCGCTGGCCCAGGCGAGCACGCCACCGCGAAGCGAAGCGACCCGCGTGAACCCGGCGTTCTCGAGCTGCTGCGCAGCCCGACCCGAGCGCGCGCCCGAGCGGCAGACCACCGTGATCGGCTTGTCCCGCGGCCACTCGCCCGACTTGTTGGCCAAGCTCGCCAAGGGGATCAGCTCGGCGCCTTCGATGTGGCCCTCGTTCCACTCTTGCTGCTCGCGCACGTCGACCAAGCGAAGGTCGCGGTGCTCGGCGAACCATTGGACCTCGAGCTCGGGCACGCCCTGCTCGGTCCGCACGACCGGCGCCCAGTCGCGCTCGGGCTCGCCGTCGACCCGCGGCATGCCAACGATCCCGCACGCGAGGTTGGCCGGCACGGCCTCGGCGATCTTCTTGGGATCGGCCAGGCGCAGCGACTGCATGATCTCGACGAACTCGTCGACCCCGCGGCCCCCGCCAACCCGACGGTTGTGGGCCTTCTCTTCGCCGATCGTCGACGAGGTCAGGCCGCGATAGTCGTGGCCCGGATAGACGCGAGTCTCGTCGGGCAGCGTGAAGAGCTTGGTCGTGATCGACGAGTAGAGCCGACGAGGATCGCCTTGTTGAAAGTCGGTCCGGCCGGTGCCGCGGATCAGCAAGGTGTCGCCGGTGAACACCATCGAGCGATCGTCGAGCACATAGGAGACGCAGCCGTCGGTGTGGCCCGGCGTCTCGCGGACCTCGAGCCAGCGATCGCCGAAGTAGAGCTTGTCGCCCTCGACGACCAGCACGTCGGCACAAGGCGCGCCGCCCTTGGCCGAGACCACGCTCTTGCTGCCGACGCGCTCGCGCAGCAGACCCGAAGCGGTGACGTGGTCAGCATGGACGTGGGTCTCGAGCGTGTGGACCAGCTCGAGGCCGAGCTCGCGCAGCAGCTCGAGGTCGCGCTCGATCGTCTCGCGGACCGGATCGATCAGCAGCGCCTCGCGGCTGACCGGGTCGGCGAGCAGGTAGGTGTAGGTCGAGGTCTCGGCCTCGATGAGCTGACGGAAGAGGATCGGGGGTCGTTCGCCGGGCATCGGGTGCTCCTGGTTCGTCGAGGGCCTCTTCAAGCCTCGTGCCAGCGCTCGAACACCCGCGTCTGGCCCCGAATCGACGTTCGAGCCGGCTTCGGCGTCGCACGCCGCAACCGCGTCGCGACGCGGCGCAACACGATCACTGGCAGGCCATCGCCTGCTCTTCGCAGCCGGGCGGCTCGGGCAAGAAGAGGCCCAGGCCGATGCAGCCGACGCACTCGGGGTTGGTCAGATCGGCCAGCGAACACAGCTGCTTGTCGGCGCAGACCTGGCCCAGACACAAGACCAACGCGCCGGCCTTCTGGACCTCGACGGGATCGAAGCCTTGACCGCAGGTCTGCAGGCACTCGAGCCCGAGGTCGCCCAGGCACATGAACACGCAGTCGAGCATCTCGCGGCAGGTCTTGGGCGGATCGCCCGTCTCGGTCGTGTCGGTCGTGTCGGTCGTGTCGCCGGGGATGAAATTGCCCTCGTCGGTGCTGGTGGTCTCGGTCGTGTCGGTCGAGGTCGTGTCGGTCGTGCCCGATTCGCTGCCTTGGGTCGAGCTGCCGCCGACTTCGTCGCCGCCGGGCGTGTCGTCGATCTTGCAGCCCGACGTGGACGCGCAGACCAGCGCGAGCGAGGAGCAGACCAACGCGAAGGACCGGATCGAAGCCAAGGGACGCACCATGGCGGCAGCATATCAGGCGGGTTTCGATCGCCCGCTGGCGCGATCGCGCTGCTGCTCGAAGGCGGCACGCGCGGCGCCGTGCGATTCCATGAAGGATTCGAGCTCGATAGGGAGTGCACAGGCGCTCAGTTCGAGCTGCCGGGCCGCGTGAAGCCGTCGTGGTCACTCGCGTGACTCCGTCGTGGTTGCTCGCGTGAAGCTGTCGTGGTTGCTCGTGCCGACTTCGGCCGTGAGATCGCGTAGCCGTCGACGTCGCGCCTGCTTCGAGCTTCGAGCAGGCGTCGACACGAGGCGTTTGTGATACCTTGCGCGAGTCGTGAAGCCTTGTCCCTTCTGCGGAGAACAGATCCAGGACGCGGCCGCGAAGTGCCGGTTCTGCTTCGAGTGGCTCGACCCGAGCAAGCGACCGGCATGGTCGTCGGACGAGCAAGCCCCGCGGGACATGCCCGCAGCCGAACGTGCACACGCGAGCCCCGGCCAACCGGTTCATCCGGTTCATCCGGGCCAGCCGGCTCAGCCGGCTCATGCGCTGCACGAGGTCGCTCGACCCGCTGCCGACTTGCCGCAGGCGCGCGCCAGCTTGTTTGGTGAACGCGAGGTCAGTCAGGCCAAGCCGATCGCGAGCTTCCTCGATCAAAGCCGCGCGCCCGCACCGACGAGCTCGCCGCTGCTCGGCCCCGACGACCTCGGCCGAGCGGGCGGAGCCGTCGACGCCGCCGCGCGGCCTGCCCCCGCAGGACCGCCTCGCTATCAACCGCCGGGTCCCTTCCCGCAAGGCCAACCGCTCGCGGCCGAGCCTCCTCGCCCGAGCGCGCCTGCGTTGGGTCAGCCCGCGCCCGCGCCACGATCGGCGACCCGTTGGCAGCCGGGCGAAGACAGCGGACCCAAGCCGGCCGCGCCCGGTCCGGCCTGGAACCCGCCGAGCTTCGAGCCGGTGGCCGAGCCCGAGCCCGAGCCCGAACCCGCGGCGTCGGTCTGGACCCCGCCGAACTGGCTCTTGAAGGAGTCTGCCCGGCCCGCAGCGGCCGCTCCGGTCGAAGCGCCGAGCTGGGAGCCTCCTGCGGCCGAGGCGGCGCCGACTCTCGCCGAGCCGAGTTGGGGCCGCGTCGCAGCCGACGTGGGCGCGCCGGTCTGGACCCCGCCCGATCACACCCCGATCTGGTCGCCGGTCGAACCCCATCGTCCGCCCGGTCACACGCCTGCTCCGCGCCAACCAGCGTCGACCTTCCCGGTCGATGACGACGACGAGTTCGAAGACTTCGGCTTCGACGATCGCGAGGCCCTTCCGGCGCCAGCCGAGCGAAGCCCGCGTCGACACGGACGGATCCACGATCCCATCGACGATCCGATCGACGATCGCATCGACGCTCCCGTCGCCGTGGTCGAGCCGGTTCGCGCCGCGCCAGCGATCGAGCACGTCCCCGTCCATGCCGAGCGTCCGCGCGCGGTCGAGCCCGAGCCCGAGCCGCGTCGGACCAAGCCCGAAGCCAAGCCCGAAGCCAAGCCCGAAGCCAAGCCGCCGGCCAAGCCGAAGCGACCCAAGGACGACGACGACGACTTCGACGACGACGACGACGACGATTTCGACGACGACGATGACGACGACGAAGAGACCGGCAGCATGCCGGCGATGAGCGACGGAGCCATGAGCGCGATCGCGGCCAAGTCGGGCCCGCGCAAGCTCCCGTGGATCCCGATCGCGGCCTTCTCCGGCTTCCTCGTCCTGGTTCTGGCCTTCGTGTTCAAGGACGCGATCCTCGGCGGCGACGACGACGAAGCCGTGGCGGATGGCGAGCCCGCCGCCGACTCCGGCAAGGCGCTGGACGAGCCGACTCCGCCCGAGCCCGAGCCCGAGCCCGAGCCCAAAGACGAGACCTCCGGCCAAGTCGCGCCGCCCGAGCCCGCGCCGCCCAAGATCGACCCCGAAGTGCTCGAGGCCAAGCTCGCCGAGGCCGACACCTTCTATCGCAAGGCCAAGCACGACAAGGCTCGCGAGGTGCTCGACGGCATCTTGGCCGAGTCGCCCAAAGAGCCGCGCGCGCTCGCCCTGCTCGCTCAAGTCCTGCTCGAGAAGGGTGAGTTCGAGACCGCGTTGGCGACCGCCAACGACTGCATCGCGGTCGACGACAAGGAGCCCAACTGCTGGATGACCATCGCGGTCGTCGAGCAGGAGAACAAGAACTTCCCGCGCGCGCTCGAGGGCTTCCAGAAGTATCTCGAGATCGCGCCCGAAGGTCGCTTTGCCAAGAGCGCGCAAAAGCAGGTCTCGCGGCTCCAAGCAAAAGTATCGGGCTGACGCCGCACTGGCGAGCAGCCCGACCCGAATCACGCGAACGCGGCGCGGTCACATTCACGTGACTCCGCCGCGTTCGGCTTGACCGGTCTGCCGGCTGGATCGAGCCTCGGCCTGCGCATGGCGCCTCAGGGCACGACCAACCTCGTCGATCCCAACCTCGGCTTCGACACGAGCTACACCGGCATCCAGCGCCGCTTCGTTCAGCTCGTCGTGCAAGAGCGATGGTTCCTGCTCTTGCTCGGAAGTGGCTTCGTGCTCGCGGGCGCGACCTACTCGACGCCCTCGCTGGCGATGTGGGTCGGGTTCATGTTCGCGGGCTACGCCGTGATCGCCAACGACTCGATCCAGACGATCGGGACCTTCATCGCCTCGAACCGGCGTCGGCCCTGGTGGCTGCTCTGGGCGTTCATCGGCGGGCTCTTGGTCGTCACCTTGACCTGGTCGTGGATCGCCAACGAGGGCGACGTCAGCTTCCATCGGCTCTCGGCCAAGGGCTTCGAGACGGCGCCGACCGAGTTCGCGTTCTTGCAGATCGCCGGCCCGCTCTTCTTGTTGATCATGACCCGGCTGCGGATGCCGGTCTCGACCACCTTCTTGCTGCTGACCAGCTTCGCCAGCTCGACCGACGGGGTCAGCAAGGTCTTGATCAAGAGCGTCACCGGCTATGGCCTCGCCTTCGTGGTCGCGATCGCCGTGTGGGTGTTCGCCGGCCGACTCATGCACGATCGCTTCAAGGGCGAGGCGCACAAGGGCTGGGAGCTCGCGCAGGTCGGCTCGACCAGCGTGCTGTGGGTGATGTGGCTGGTCCAGGACGCGGCCAACGTCGCGGTGTTCTTGCCCCGCCAGCTCGACCTCGTCCAGTTCCTGCTCTTCCTCGGCGTGCTCGTGGTCGGGCTCGGCGTGCTCTTCAAGCTCGGCGGCGACAAGATCCAGCAGGTCGTCGACGAGAAGTCGGCCGTCGTCGACGTCCGCCACGCGACCATCATCGACTTGGTCTATGCCGGGATCCTGCTGATCTTCGCGATTGGCTCGCACGTCCCGATGAGCACGACCTGGGTGTTCATCGGCCTGCTTGCTGGGCGCGAGATTGGCCTGCACGTCACCCGGGCCAAGGCCGAACGACGGCCGCGTAGCGCGATCCGGCGGCTGGTCCTGCGCGATCTCGCCAACGTCTCGATCGGTCTGTGCGTGTCGCTGCTGATCGCCGTGCTGGTCAATCCTGGGCTGCAAGACAGCCTGCTCGGCCGCTGAGTTCCGCCGAGACTCCGGGTGGAGACCTGGCGGAGACGCTCGAGCAAGAGGTCGTTCAAGTCGTCGTGGAGCGACCGCGAGTCGAACTCGTCATGCACATGCACGCCGACGCCACATGGCCACGCTCGAGGTCGGAGACCTGGTGGTTACCGCCGTCTTCCCAGTAGCCGAAGGTGCCGACCAGCAGCATGCACACCGGCTTGCTCTCGGGCTCGGGTGCAGGGGCCTGTTAGAGTCGCCTGCGTGTCGGATCCCCAAACGGCCGCCAGCGCCTTGCTCGAGCTGATCCTCGTGAAGCACGGCGACACCCGTCCACCCGCGAAGATCCAGGACGACGAGAAGGGCGAGGCGGTGCTCTTCGGATCGTCAGTGCTCGACATTCATGTCCAGGCTGCCAAGCACGACGCGTCTCCGCCCGCCCACGCGCAACCGGGTTGGCTGATCGACGCGCCGAGGATCGAGCACCGCTGGGTCGCAAGCGAGCGTCTGCGCGTCGATCTCTGGCAATGGCGGGCTCCCCTCTGTGCCAAGAAGTTTGAGACCACCCACCTGCTGAATTTAGTGTAGAGGGCGAGCAAGCGAACTTCCGTGCCGACACCCACCAACACCCCCGATCCCGAAGTGATCGCCAAGACTCAGCGCCGCCGCTTCACCGCCGACTACAAGCGCAAGATCTTGGCCGAGGCCGACAAGTGCAAGCAACCAGGCGAGCTCGGTGCCCTGCTCCGGCGCGAGGGCCTGTACTCGTCGCATCTGGCCAACTGGCGTGCCCTTCGTGATCGCGACGGCAAGGCCGGCCTCGAGCCGAAGAAGCGCGGACCCAAGGCCCAAGCCAAGGCCGACGACAAGGATCGCAAGATCGTCGAGCTCGAGCGGGAGCTGGCCAAGACCAAAGCTCGCGCCGAGCGAGCGGAGTTCCTGGTCGACATGCAAAAAAAAATGGCCCAGCTTCTCAGCGGCGAGAGCAGCGAGGAGCAGACCAAGTGATCGCGCTGGTCAGTCACGCCGCCACCGTCGTCGGCGAACGCCAGGCCTGCGAGGCGCTCGCCGTCTCCAGGGCGACTTATCACCGCCACAAGGCGCCAATGTACTCGCACCCGACTCGACCACGCTCCGGCGGACGTGCGCTCGCCCAGGCCGAGCGCGAGGCCGTGCTCGCAACGCTGCATGAGCCGCGCTTCGTGGATCTCGCGGTCCCGCAGATCCACGCGCAGTTGCTCGACGAAGGCAAGCACCCGTGCTCGCTGCGCACGATGTACCGAATCCTCGATGCTGCCGGCGAGAATCGCGAGCGGCGTGACATTCGGCGGATCGCCAATGCGACCAAACCCGAGCTGCTCGCCACGAAGCCCAACGAGCTGTGGAGTTGGGACATCACCAAGCTGCATGGCCCGACCAAGTGGACCTACTTCTACCTGTACGTGATCATCGACGTGTTCAGCCGCTACGTTGTCGGCTGGATGGTCGCCACGCGCGAGTCCAAGGTGCTCGCGCGCAAGCTGATCGCCGAGACCTGTGCCAAGCAGGGGATCAAGCCCGGCCAGCTCACCCTCCACGCCGACCGAGGCTCGTCGATGCGGAGCAAGCCGGTGGCGTTGCTGCTCGCCGATCTCGGCGTCACCAAGACCCATTCGCGACCACACGTGTCCAACGACAACCCGTACTCTGAATCGCACTTCAAGACGTTCAAGTTCCGGCCCGACTTTCCGAAGCGCTTCGGCAGCCTCGAGCATGCCCGCGGTTTCTGTGGCGACTTCTTCCCCTGGTACAACTGCGAGCATCACCACAGCGGCCTGGCCATGCTCACGCCTCACGACGTCCACCATGGGCTGATCGACGAGCGGCTCGCTCTCCGAAACGCAGCGCTGCGAACCGCCTACGAACTCCACCCCGAGCGCTTCCCCAACGGGCCGCCCGAGGCCAAGCGGCCGCCCGATCAAGTGTGGATCAACAAGCCGTTGATCGAGCCGCAGGAGGCCGTGCCAACCGGTTCTCCTGCTCAGTAAACTCCGTGCCAACTGGTCTCAAACTTGTTGACAACTTCCGCTCGCGCAGACGCAAAGAACAGACCCTCGACCTCGCCGCGACCTTCGTCTGGGAAGGCGACGCCTACCGACTCGATCTCTTCTCGAATTCGATCGACTTCGACAAAGGGCTCGGCCGCGAGCTGCCGGCCGCGATGACCTGGCCCAGCTTGCTCGAGGTCGTGCGCGAGTTCGTCGGCGCTCCGCCGCTCGATCTCTGGAACGACTTCGCGACCGAGGTTCAATCCATGTTCAGCTTGCTCGAGACGAACATCCGCCGACTCGCGGATCGCCGCGGTCAGTCGATCGCTACGGTCGCGGAGCAAGCCGGCCTCGCGCACGAGGAGCTGCTCGCCATCTTCGCGGGCGAGCAGGATCCGGGCGTCGACGTGCTCGCCCGAATCGCCGCCGCGCTCGGGACCAGGACCTGGGAGCTCTTCTTCGACGGCAACGCGATGATCGACATCAACTGATCCGCGGGTCCGCGCCCAGCACCGCAACCAGGCGCTCGCGCAGGCGCAGGAGCCCCCGACTCAGCCGCGAACGCACCGTGTGATAGTGGACCCCCGTCTGCGCCGCGATCTCGTGCGGCCCCAAGCCCGCGAGTCGCATCCGCACGACGTCGCCATTCGGCCCCTCGATCGCGTCGGCTTCGCGGCGCAGCGCGGCGTTGATCCGCGCTCGATCGAGCATCGTCGAGGGGCCCGTCTGCCGGACGACGAAGCGATCTTCGTTGGGCATGGCCTCCATCGCCTGGCGGTAGCGCCTACGATAGAACTCGGCGAGTCGACCGCGGGCGACGGTGAACACGTAGGTCTTGAGGCTGGCCTCGCCGCGGTAGTTGGGCAGGGTCATGATCACGTCGGCGACGAGGTCGCGGACGTCGACGGACTCCGGCAAGCGACACGAGAAGAACGTGGTGAGCCGGCGCTCGAGGTCCTTGATCGTGGCGTCGTCGGGGAATCCAGCGGTCATCCGGCCACCTTGGCGTGGGTCGTCGCGGATGCGCAAGTCGACAATTGTCGACTTGCCGAGGGCGGGGCTCGTGTCCACACTCGCCGCGCGAGGACGATCGCCGATCTCGACCGCCACCGCGACCCGAGTGCGCCGCTCGATCGCGAGTGCATCGCGAGCGCGGCGATGTTCGAGCCAAGAGGGTCATGATGGATGTACCTGAAGAGTTCGCCACCCTCGCTCGAAACGTTCGACGCCTTCGCCGTTCCAAGGATTGGTCGCAGCAAGAGCTCGCCGATCGGTGCCAGATCGACCGCACGACGGTCCTGAAGATCGAGCGAGGCGATCATGCGCCCAGCACCGCCACGATCCTGTTGCTCGCGCAGGCGCTCAACCAGCCGATCTGGGTGCTCTTCTTCGACACAGAGCGGCGCACGAGCGCGACTCGTCTCATTCGAGCGCTCTTCGAGTGCGCATCCGCGCCGATCCGCAGGGCGATCGTCATGTTTGCGAGGCGGCTCGCCAAGACGCCGGCGACGTCGACTTGACCTTTAGACCAGGTTTCACGCGAGCGCGAAGTCGGTAGCTTTGCTCTCGAGTGTCGGAGCCCGAACCCAAACCACCTGTCGAGCGGCTTCCCGCTTGGTGGGGACCCATCGCGAACGAGGCTGAACGAATTCAGCTCGCCGCGTCCGAGGTCGACATTTACGAGTTCTCCGATCGAGTCGGGTTCGATGAACACGAGCTCG